>URII01000059.1 GCA_900547825.1 uncultured Porphyromonadaceae bacterium | reverse complement strand
CGTGCGCGTGCAGGCATGCGGTCGACATCTCCGATCATGCGCAGGCTGACATTGTTTTTGATCAGGTCGGCGGTTTCGCGTTCGATGGCCACGACGATGAGGTCCATCAGGGCATCGACTTCGGCGCGGGGTCGGTTCCAGTTCTCGGTCGAGAATGTATATAAAGTGAGATATTTGACACCGAGCTCCGAGGCGGCCTCGGTGATTCGCCGCACGGTGTTGACGCCCTCGACGTGTCCGGCCGAGCGCTCAAAACCGCGGGCAGTGGCCCATCGGCCGTTGCCGTCCATGATCACCGCCACATGCCGGGGCATACGCGAGGGGTCGATATTTCCTATTGATGAGCTATGTGTCATTTTGTGAGTTGTAATGGGCGTTATTCCAGGCGGTTGCATGTGCTGCATCTGAGTCCGAATTCAAAGCTTATGGTTAGTTGCAGGGCTGCCACCCAGTCGGTGTTGCGGATAAATGAGGTCTTGATCTGTTGCAGATCGGCTAATTCTCCGTCAACATGATCGCCGAACACTTTGGTCATTGAGAACTCTAAGCCGGCGTTGATTCTCGGTTTCAGTTTCACCTTTATGCCGAATGCCATAGGGAGGGAGAAAGCTACATAGCTTTTCCCGTCGCAGGTGGAAAGTCCGGCTCCGGCGCCGACTCCAAGGTATGGGGTCCAGCGTTTGAGTTTCTTATATGTTTCCCCAATGCCGTAATTGAAGAAATTGAATTCCACTCTGGCGCCGAGATCATAATAGGTGGATGTGAATTCGTATTGTTTGTTCCCGGGGAAAACATTGTCCAGATTCTCGGTATCGCCCGATAGGGTGGCCACTGAAAACTGGCCGCAGAAAGCCCAGCGAGTGTCAGGCCGATAACGGAATTTTCCGCTTGCAGCCACTCCCGGATTATGGAAAAGGGATCCGTTTATGTCGCCGAGATATCCGCTCATGCCTATGCCTATGCCGAGATCGAACTTATACGGTTCTTCCGGTGCCTGGGCCTGAGCCGAAGCCACGGATACGCCGCATAAGGAGATTATGGCGGCGGTCATTATCCGCAGTAGGGTATGTGAAGCGTTGGGTTTCAATGCAGGGGTTTGAATGTAAGACGGTTGATCACTCCGCGCCACACATTGTCATAGGCGTTTCCGGCCATATTATATCCACCGAACAAATAGACATATGTGCATGTCCATGTGTCCCACGGATTGTTGCCGCGCGATGCGGTTTCATTGGAGAAAGTCCACCATGGAGCAAGCCGACGTTGCGGTGTCAAGGCCCATTTCAGCGATCCTGACGAGGCTGTCATAACATCGTTGTAAATGATGGCCTGAGCGCCATAGAACGGTGAGGTTGATTCGGGCATCTGTATCTCGGTTGACCCGCGGTGCCAATGAAGGCCATTGTCGTTGGATACATAAAGGATTTTATCCGTCAGTCCGCTTTCATGCCGTCCTCCTACTGCGAAAAGGGCTGTATATTCAGTTGTTATCCAACGGTCGTCAGTTTTAAACGTAAAATAGGGGAATAGGCTTACTCCTGTCATCTTAGGCAGTACATCACGGCCGAGACGTTGCCATGACTGGCCGTCATATCCCCATGTGTCGCCGCTTAGGGAGCCGTCGGCTTTTTCGCCGCATGCAATAACAGTAAGGGTGCCGGTCATCCATTTGTTGGTATAGGTTACGGCGTCACTGGTGCCGCTAACAGGCATGTCGGCAGGTGCCGGAGTCTCGGTGCCGTCGGGATAGCTTACAAGCATGTGGCCTGTGGAGCGTTTTACTGTGCCTGTAACGCCATTTTCAACCGGGGCATAGATCCATGTCATCTCAGCGCCTGTGTCGCTCCATGAATTTCCGTTGTCGGCTGATATGTAAAGTTTGTCGGCTTCGCCTATGATATAGAATTTGTCGGATGAAGCGGTAAAGGTTGCCGGACGCGCGCCTTTAGGCAAAGTTACTTTGTAAATGTTCCAATCGCTTGCCGGATGTGCGGCTATGGCTATTTCAGCTTCAGTGGAGTTTGTGCTCAGGCAAGCCACACCTTCGTTATAGCTTACTGTTTTTGAAGCTGTGATATCCGACAGGGTAGTTGGCAGCTTGGCTATAGTCGTGCGGGTCCATGTCATCGAATCAGGCTTTGTGCGGTGTACGTTGACATATACTTTGTATGACCGTGTGGCTTCTCCGTCGTATGAGGTAAGCTTCACAGTAGCCGGGCCATGTGAGAAGTCAATCGAATCAGTGGCGTGGTCAAGGTAGTTTATTGTAGTGTCACCTTTCTCACCGCGGTTATATGTTACCTCGCAGGCTGAAATGCTGGGGGTGCCGATATTTATTATGAGACGGTCCACCTTGGTGCCTACGGGCAGTGAGTCGGCATTGAATATCCGGCCGTTGACGAGGTCGATGGAAAAGAACACCGAGTCGAGATTAGCAAGCACATCGTCATTCTTTTCTAATGAAAATGACGTTATGGCAGTGCTCCCGTACACCACTTTGGCATCGTCGTTGCTCTTGCTGTCGTTGCAGGAGGTTGCCATTGTCGTGATACATCCCGCAATGATCAATGAGACAGACAGTTTTTGCATATTTCTTTTAAAATGTACTTTTTCAACATGCAAAGTTAACAACAATTTCATTAACTCCATTAGACCAATCCTGAATTAATGTGAAAAAACTCATGAGCCTGAATGTAGGCTGTTGCCGCTTGTGAGATATCGGAGGATTTTTTAAATTTGTAAGCATGGATCACAATGATATATCTGCTTCTCCGATATGAAACGAGCCGTTTGTCTTATATTGGGTGTTTTTTTAGCTGTGGGTGCGGCATTGTCAAGGCAGCCTGCTGAAAACTATGCCCGGCTTATGAAAGAGGCCGACAGCTGTTTCCGCAACAATGATATGGATAAGGCCCTCGCATGTTACGGCAAGGTAATGGAATGCCGTCCTGCGGTGTCGGGAAATGACAGCGAGATGGAGGATTATAGGGCTGCCATTGTGATTGCTCTTAAGCGAATCGGAACCATACACATGAATATAGGCAACTATTACACGGCATATAAGAATTTACTTGATGCTTTGTCGGCATGTGAAAAATACGGGTTGGAGAGTGAGTTGCCCCCCTTATATAATAATATAGGGAATATATATTATCATTTTAAGAAGTATGATGTGGCGGGGAATTATTATCGCAAGGCATTGGAGCTGAGTCCGGATTCTGTAAGTGCCGGATATTACAATAATCTCGGTTTGGCTTTGGCCGAATGCGGACGTAATGACAGTGCGCTACATTGTTTTAATAAGTCGTTGGAGATATGCCGCCGCTATAACAATGACCGCCTTTTCGCCCTGTATAATTCTATGGCATCGCTTTACAAAAAGTCGCGTAAGTACGATGAAGCCCTGCGCTACTATCGGTTGTCGTGGCAGGAGTCGCGCAAGAACAGGCGTGTTGAGCATGAAGCACAGAATCTGTCCGATCTCGGCAAATTGTTTCTATGTATGGGTAACGTTGATTCCGCACGTTATTATATAGACAGATCTGACCGGCTTGCTTCACATAACCGTTTTTTGAAAGTCATGGCTGAGAATAGCCTTGTACTGTCGGATATAGAGGCCCGGATGGGCGATACCGAGAGAGCTTTCGGTTATTATAAGAAATACGCCGGTTTGCGCGATTCGTTGTTCAACAACAATATATTCGGCGATATAAGCCGGTTGCAACGTTCCTATGAAACGGAGAAAACCGATCGCAAGATCGAGCATCTTGAAGAGGAACGACAACGTAAAGAACGCGCTGTGTGGATAACGGTATGTGTGCTGGTGATTGTATGCCTCATATCAGGTTATATCTATCTTCAGAATAAAAAGCTGAACAAGGCATACAAGGCGTTGGTGGAAAAGAATCTTGAAATAAAAAACTTCCGGGAGCAGGATAAGATAAAGGATACTTCTCAGGCAGCGGCCGGCAGCGATGATCTTTTCGATAAAATTCTCGCGGTTATGGGGGATACCGCGCTTATCTGTTCGCCGGAATTCTCAGTAGGTAAGCTTGCGGTGGCAGTGGGTTCAAACGCGACCTATGTTTCGAGGGCTATTAAAAACGCCACTGACAAATCGTTCCGGTCGTTTCTGAACGGGTACAGGGTGCGTGAGGCCCAGCGTATATTTTCGGACTCTGATTCGGTCAGATATACCGTGGAGTCGGTGGCGCTCCGTGTTGGATTCAAGTCGCGTAATACCTTTCATGATGTGTTCAAGGAAATTACCGGCGTGGCTCCAGGATTTTACATGAAGTCATTGCACGAGCGGTCGAAAACACTCTGAGTTTGTCCGTTTTTTGATATTTAGGACAAAAGCGAGTGCTAATATTCAGGATGTTATATCAACTGAGGATAAATTTGCAGAGTGCGATATGATCCTTATCGTGAATCTTTAGCAATATCCTTAATCAATTATCTTCATGAAAAAAGTAGTTACAACGTTTTTGGCTGCGGTTCTGACCTGTGGGGCAGGACATGCGCTTGTCACATCGTTCCCTTATCAGGAAGGATTCGAAGGTGACGGAGTATCTCTTCCCGATGGATGGACGCAGCAACAGGTGAGTGAAGCATCCAATCCGGAATGGGGCACCACAAAAACATGGGTGGTGGGAGCTGTGAACGATTGGAATTTTTCTCCGCAAACCGTACATGGCGGCACTTATAAAGTGGCATTCGGTACGGATTACATGGGTGGCTCTGTGGCTAAACTGATCACTCCTGCATTTGATCTGTCAGGTATTTCGGATCCTGAGCTTAAATTCTGGCGCACACAGCAATCGCTGTTGGGTGTCAATGCTTTGAAAATATATTATAGAACGGCTGCCGACAGCGAATGGATTTTACTTGAAACGTTCGACACGGAAACGCCTGACTGGACACAGGCGGTATTGAAGCTTCCCAATCCATCAGCTTATTATCAGATTGCGTTCGAAGGCCATGACATGGTAGGCAACTGGCTTCAGATTGATGATGTGAAGATAGCCGCCGCACCTACAGGGCCAGTCATAAGCGAGAATCCTGTTTCCTTAAATATGGGAGTAGTCTATAACAACCTGCCATTTGGCGGCTATACGGCACTTTATAAGTTGAGAAATTCAGGAGTGAAAACTCTCAATGTAAATTCCCTTGGAGCCGGTACGGATTCACGGTTATCGGTTGAAGGACTTCCGCTTGCCGTAAATCCCGGTGAAGAAGTGGATATGGCTGTTACCCTGGATGATCCCAATACTATGGATGTCGGATTTTTTAATGGTAAGATGATGCTTGAATCCAATGATCCTGACACTCCGGTATTTACCGTGGATGTTTCTGCATCAGTGGCCTCCGCTAATGTAAGCACATACGTCAACGAGGTGTTCGGTACCCAGTTCGGTGAGACTCCTGAAGGCTGGAGCTTTATTTCAGGAGGTTTTCTGCCTAACGCCAACGAGGGGGCAGGTGGCAGCCCCTGTATACAGGCTTATTTCAATGGCCCGAAACCTGGTATACAAACCGGTTATGTGGCTATGGGTTCCGATCCGGTTCTGTCGTTTGAATACAAGGTGTTGCAACAGGCGCCGGGGGTATTCGACCATATTATGCCTGTCCCTGCCGATGCTTTTGGCTATGAGGTCAGCATATCTAAGGATAATGGTGTGACATGGGATGTGCTGACACTGAATCCTCAGCAGCATGGTGCTTCTTCGGGATTTACCCGTGTGGAGGCTGATGTTGCCGGTTATGCCGGAGAGGTTTGCATGGTAAGAATCATGTTTGAAATCAGAGGTGAGCTCAACAACCCCAAAGTATCTTTGGATAATGTGATTATAGGTACAGCTCCGGCCAATGATCTTGCAGCTGTGTCGTTAAGAGGACTGTCTACGCCGATTGTGAATGCTCCTGCGCAGTATAAGGTGAAAGTGGCCAATAATGGTTCGGTTGCCCAGAATGATTACACAGTGCGTTTGATGCAGAAGGATCCTTATGGCAATTCCGATACGGAGATAGCACGACAGGAAGGTATAGCCATAGCTGACGGCGAGACTAAAGAGTTCATGTTTGAATGGATTCCCCAAACAGAAGGGTTTACCGGGCTTTACGGTGAGGTGATTTTGCCTGATGACGAATTTGAGATCAACGACCGGACTCCGGTTTTCCAGCTGACTGTGCAGCCTGCCGGATTCAGCAATGTTATGGTAGGGAACGGATCTGACAAATACTATTACCTGCCCTATAACACATATTATATGCAGAGCCTTACGCAAAGCCTGTATTTCCCACATGAGCTGGGCACTAACCACGCCACAGTGAAATCGCTCACTTACAATGCTGAAATAAAGCAGGGTGTGGTGGATCTGCAGAATATACCGGTCCAGATATGGATGGGTGAGACCGAAAGGACCGATCTGTCAGATGGTTGGGCTGATCCTGAGGGGCTTACATTGGTTTACGATGGCACGCTGAGTTTCCCCGTGGGCGAATATGATGTTACGGTAAATCTTACCACTCCATATGAATACAAAGGTGGAAATCTGGTGATATATTCTTTCCGTAAGAAAGTGTCGGAAGGCGCTTATGGCAATATGGATAATAATTTCAAGTGCACTACATATCCCGGTTCAGCCCGTTCGAGAGCCAATTATCTGGTGGATGACGAGGTGTTTGATCCTATGAGACCTGATGATATTGACATTGTCATGCCTATGGACTTCATTCCGAACACCAATTTCATGCTTGATCTTTCCGGTACAGGTGTTATGACCGGTAACATAAGCAGTTCCGCCATAGCTCTGGAAGGTGCGCAAGTAAAAGTGGCTGGCACGGATCTGTATGTGCTGACGGATGCCGCAGGCAACTATAAGCTTCCGTTAGCCCCTGGCGATTACCGCATAGAGGCCAGCAAGCATGGCTACTTTGCTGAAGAATTCGATATTACGCTTGAAGAAAATGGTTCTGTGACCCGTGATGTTGAATTGCGGCCGATACCGGTTTATACTGTAAGCGGCAAAGTAACCGCAGCCGATGCTTCCGAAGGGGTTCGGGGCGTGAAAGTCACATTGTCGGGGTATGATGACTATGCCGCTGTTACCGATGCAAGCGGGGCATTTGTCATTACCGGAGTGTATGAAAACAACAGTTATTCCATTAAGGCCGAAAAGCCGTTATATAATGCGTATGAATCTGTTTTGGAGATGTCGGCGGCTGATGTGGAGCATAATATAGGGCTTGTGCTGACTCCTTATCCTGTGTTCAGGGCCTCTGCCGTTAAGTCCGATTCAGGCGTTACTGTAAACTGGGATGCACCTGTGGCCGGACGTGGCGCCGACTATGTGATTGACGATGACACCCCCGATAGCGGTGAATCTGTCAATCCAGGGAATGATGTCAGGATGGGCAACAAATATGAAACTTCCGACAAGGGTGTGCTTAAAAGTGTGACTATTCTGGGCCTTGAAAACACCTTGGCTGACGGAAAGTCGGTTACTGTGGAGGTATATGACGCCGACCGAACATTGGTTGGAACGAGCGATCCGTTCATTATTCCCGCCGATGCCTGGGTCAATGTGCCGCTGGATAATATTCCCTATAACGGAACATTCTACGTTATGGTACGATGGCAGGCTACCGATGGTAATACCAACTGGGTGGCTACCGACACCGATGGCCCGAATGCCGATAAAATGTTGGGCATGGCCTATGCCAACGGGGAATGGAATTCAATGTATACGTTGTTCCGTAAGCATTGTGTGTTCATGATCCGTCCGGAAGGGCTTATAGTTGACAGGTCAGTAATCCCTGCTCCGAAAGCTTATACAGTATACCGTATGGCCAAGGGTGATGAGAATGCTCCTGACGAATGGACCGAAGTGTCAGTGACTTCTGATCTTTCATGTGCAGATGGTGAATGGTCTCTGTTGCCAGAAGGATCTTACCGGTATGCTGTCTCTTCCTCATATGCAGGTGAGGGCAATGTTTCCGAGCCGGTGTTCACAAAGTCGGTGACTGCTGACAAGTCAGGCATAGCGTCGGTAAATTGCGATGTCCGTATGAGGGTATTCCCGAATCCGGTTGTGGATATTCTGAATATTGAAACTGATTCGGAAATCGAACGTGTTGAGGTAATAGACCGTGGCGGTCGCACCGTGATATCCCATACCGGAAATGAGCGCTCTATTGACCTCGGATCACTTTCCGCAGGCTATTATATTGTGCGGATTGTTACTGATGGCGGAGCCGGTTCAGTCTCCGTGATTAAGCGGTAACGTTGACCTGACGTTGAATAAATCCCCGCAAATCTGCCGAGCCGGCTTGATTTGCGGGGATTGTTATGTTAGGATTGAAGTGAATGATCAGTTGTGGTAGAGGAGTATTTCGCGGTTGTCGATTGTACATGTCGAGTCGGGCAGGCGATTGATTGTAGGGGCTGTTTTGTCACCTTTGTTGCCGAGCATGAACGGCGCTTTTTCAATTCTGGCGGCGTCCCAGATATTTTCCGATAGGAAACTGTTCAGCAGCATAGGTCCACCTTCTACAAGAATTGATGTTATTTTATCTCGCTCATAGAGGTTATGCAATGTTTCGGCAAGAGTTTCTTTCCCGGTTATGTGGAGCCATTCTGACGGCACATCGGAAAGAATGCCACTGCGGTCCATAACTATCCGTCGGGGATCATTGCCACCCCAATGGCGCACGGTCAATGCCGGAGTGTCGGCCATGAATGTTCCGCTACCTACCATTATGGCGTCATGTACGGCCCGCATGCGGTGCACGATTACGGAGGTGAGCGGTGTGGAAAACTTACAGGCTTTTCCGTCATTGGCTCTCTTCCAATCCATAAAACCGTCGGCGCTTTGGGCCCATTTCAAGGTGATGAACGGTCGACCGAGTGTATGTGCGGTCATGAATTTCCGGTTGAGGGCTTTGCATTCGTTCTCCAATACACCGGTGGTTACCTCTATTCCGGCTTCGCGCAACATTGCCTCGCCGCGGCCTGCCACGAGTGGAAACGGATCCGGCGAACCGATCACCACACGCTTTACACCGCTGTCGATAAGCAGTTTTGCGCATGGCGGAGTCTTGCCGTAATGTGAACATGGTTCCAATGTCACATAAACGGTTGCTTCCTTCAGCAGTTGCCTTTCTTTGACTGAATTCACGGCATTTACCTCGGCATGGCCTTCGCCGCAGCGTCGGTGGAATCCTTCGCCGATAATGCGGCCGCGAGCGGTTATCACAGCTCCCACCATCGGGTTGGGGGAGGCATGAAGTTCCCCTCCCCGCGCAAGCTGCAACGCCCGCCGCATATATCGTATGTCATTATCCACACATTCAGTCATTACGCATCCTTCCAGTCGCCGTTTTCTTTTATCAGATTTATCAGCTGGGGCAACGCCTCGGCGGTAGGTATGTTTTTGATTATCGCTGTCTTTCCTTTATATAGGGTAACGCGGCCGGGGCCTGCCCCTACATATCCGTAGTCGGCATCGGCCATCTCGCCCGGGCCGTTCACGATACAGCCCATGACACCTATTTTCAGATTGCTGAGGTGTGAAGTCGCGGCTTTGACCTCTTTTAGTGTTGTCTGTAAGTCGAAAAGTGTTCGGCCGCACCCCGGACATGATATGAATTCTGTTTTTGTGACTCTGCGGCGCGCTGCCTGTAATATGCCGAGGGCTGTTGTATTTATTTCGTCAATGGTGAGAGCGGGCGCCTCAAGCCATATACCGTCAGCCAGGCCTTTGAGAGCCAATGAACCGAGGTCTACCGCCGAGCGCAGCATTACATCCTCTTTTGCAAGATCCCCGTAATTTCGTTTAACTATTACAGGAGTGTCAAGCCCGGCGAGCATAAGCGCATGCACGGCTGCGGCAACAGAGGCCGGAAAGTTTGGATGTGACGATGTGACTACGAGGGGGAGTTGTAGCCTGTCGGCTTCCTTGGCGGCAGCTATGACAGCATCAGGACCGTCGACGGCATCCGCCGTAGGCCATTCTTTAGCTGAAGAGGAGGCTATGTCGTGGCCTATTACCACCGGAACATTGCCGGCGCCTATCGTGTCTATGCGCCGTGTGATGCGGCGTGAATGATTCTCTTCGTCGAATCTGTCAAATCGGGTGCCTGATATCTCAGGCCCTTGGGCGAAGGTGGAGATGTAATCTACAAGCGAGCGGCCTACAGGTATTTCATTTTCGGGAGGTTCGCTCAGCGAGACCCTTATTGTATCGCCTATGCCGTCGGCAAGTAATGACCCTATGCCGAGGGCCGATTTTATGCGTCCGTCCTCGGCATCGCCGGCTTCGGTGACACCTATGTGTAGCGGAAACTCCATGCCCTCGCGGTTCATTTCGCGCACTAAAAGTCTTACCGTCTGTGTCATAACCACTACATTTGAGGCTTTTATCGATATCACCACATCAAAGAATCCATGTTTTACAAAAACACGGAGAAATTCCATGACACTCTCCACCATTCCGGCAGGGGTGTCACCGTAGCGGCTCATTATCCGGTCGCTCAGTGATCCGTGGTTTACCCCGAGGCGAACAGCTGTTCCGTGAGCTTTGCACAGGTCTATAAACGGGGTCAGGGCCGTGTCTATGCGTTGCAGTTCAGCTGCATATTCTTCGTCGGTGAATTTCAGTTTCTTGAATGTGCGTCCGGGGTCTATGAAGTTGCCGGGATTTATGCGCACTTTTTCCACTGTGGCCGCGGCGGCAAATGCAGCTTTGGGATTGAAATGGATATCGGCTACCAGCGGTACTGTTATGCCCTGTGCTCTCAGTTCGTTACGTATATCCGCGAGGTTAGTGGCCTCCCTTACGCCCTGTGCCGTAAGCCGGATATAATCTGCTCCGGCCCGTGCTATTGTAATGCATTGCTCCACGCTGCCCTGAGTATCCATGGTTGAGGTGTTGGTCATGGACTGCACACGTATCGGGTTATTGCCGCCAAGCGGTGTGCCGCCTACATTGACCTCACGGGTACGACGGCGCCGGTAGTCAAATTCGCTCATCCTCTCAGTTGGTTTTGAATTTGAATTTTATTTCACGGAGATCTGCGTTGGCCTTTTCTATTTTGGCGGAAAGACCGTTGCTGTATTCGGTCATGCGTGCCGCTAATTCCTTGTCGTCAAGTGCCAGGATGCGACATGCCATAACCGCTGCATTCATGGCGCCGTCGATGGCCATTGTAGCCACCGGTATGCCGGGAGGCATCTGTACTATTGACAATAGTGCGTCGCGGCCGTCAAGAGTGGAGCTTATGGGCACTCCGATTACCGGCAAAGTGGTGAGCGATGCAATCACTCCTCCCAGATGGGCGGCCATGCCTGCTCCGGCTATTATCACCTTCACTCCGCGTTCTTTGGCAGTGGATGCAAATTGTTCCACTTCGCGCGGAGTGCGATGGGCCGAAAGGGCGAGCATCTCGAATGGTATCTTCATTTCCTCGAAAAACGCCGAGGCTTTTTCCATTACAGGCAGATCGGAGGTGCTGCCCATTATGATGCTTACTATAGGTTTCATATTTGCAATAAAATGTGATTTTATATAATTCAGATTCAGTATGTTATGGCTGACATAAGATACACGCAGATGAAGCCGTTGGCTGTGCCTGCTATGACCTGTAGAAGCGTGTGGCGGTCAAGAAGTATCCGGGCTGTTCCCACCATGCCGGTGAGCACTACGGCTATTATAATGGGCCAGAACATGTTTACTGCTGCGCTGCCGTTGACTGCAATACGGCATAAAATGGCTATCAGTCCGCCCATAGCGGTCATGTGTCCGCTGATTTTCCATTTCAGATTCACTGTGACGCATACCGCTACCGCGAGGGCCGCTCCTGCCATGAACATCACGAGCCATGAGGGGGCGTTTACTTTTATAAGATAGATCATGCAGCCGAGGTAGCATACCCCTGTTATCAGGTATGGGGCTGTGCGTTCATCGCGGTTGTTTAGTCCTATGTCACGTACCACACCGAGTTGACGTAGCAGCAACACACCGCCCGCAGGAATGACGCATGTCATTATAAATACCACCGTGAGTGTGGCGAGGCGAGTGCCCAAGGGGAGATATACGAGCAATGACAGCCACAGGGCAGCTGCTACACCATAGACCGGAAGCAGCATGGGGCTGAAAATTATTGAAAGGATGTGGGCTGTTTTTTGCATTTCTGTATGGGTTGCTTGTGTTGTCAGATCCTTTTTCGAAGCCGTGCCACAGGAAGTTTCAGCTTTTCGCGGTATTTGGTCACTGTGCGTCGTGCCAGATCGTATCCAGCTTCCGCGAGCCTGTCTCTGAGCGCTTCGTCGCTCAGAGGCTTGCTGTGGTCCTCGGTTTCTATTATTCTTTTTAACGCATCAAGGATCTCTATGGTTGTCGTGTCCGTATCATCTTTGGGACGTTCGTTGAAGAACATCTTGAGCGGATATATGCCGTTGGCCGTGGTTACATATTTACCGGCCGTGGACCGGGATATAACAGAGAGGTCATAACCTGTTATGGATGCCACATCCTTAAGTATCATTGGCCGGATACGTGTCTCATCGCCGGTCAGGAAGAAGTCGCGCTGTATGGTAAGTATGGCCGACATGATCCGGAACAGGGTTTCGGATCTCATTTTCAGTAGCTTTATGAATGTTGTGGCTTCTTCGCGGCGACGTGCTGCAAATTCGCGGGCGGGACTCTCTTTTGCCTCCGGTTTATCTCCTTTTGTTTCGTCAGCCGGCAGAAACGATTGTTCTATCCGGAGCTCAGGTATATTGTTGAGAAGCGTTAGCGTGAGCTGTTCACCGTCATTCTCCACCATGAAATCCGGCACTATCACATTAAGCCTGTCGGCAGGTGTAATGCCGGTGTTTATGGAGTTGCCCGGTTTTGGATTCAGAGTCCTGATAAGGCTGAGCACCCGGGTCATTTCCTCACGGTCAATATTGGTTCTGGCCATAATGCGGTCGAAATGCATTTTGGCGAAACTGTCATAATGGTCGGTCAGTATGTTTATGGCCAGGTCTCTCGTTGTGTCCTCGGGAAGACGCCTGAGTTGCAGCAGCAGGCATTCCTGCAGGTCGCGTGCACCTATGCCCGCCGGATCAAGACTCTGTACAGCCTGGATCGCTATCTGCATCTCTTCCGGTTCGGGATCCGGAATATCTCCCGCTACAGCGATATCCGTGGCCATGGCATTAGCCGTACGTGTCAGATATCCGTTGCTGTCAAGGTTGCCGATCACATAACGTGCCATTCGTGCGATGCGGTCGGGCAAAGAGCGTTCGGCCAGTTGTGTTTCAAGTGATTCGGCTTCTGTGGGGGGATGAGCCTCAGTGAGGTTTTCTATAATGTCGTAACCTGAATTTCCCGGATATATGCTATATGCCCGCTCACGGACTCCGATATCGGAGTCCGCAGGAGC
>URII01000058.1 GCA_900547825.1 uncultured Porphyromonadaceae bacterium | reverse complement strand
CCAAAGGGGTCAGTCCCGCGTGCCCGAAGGGGTCAAACGCACGCGCCTTTTCCAGATGTCGGGGAACGTGATTTTATCCTTTTTCAGTTCCGGCTTGACCTTGCTCCAATATGATGGCTGTACTACTTTCAAGAACCTGTTCAACAGTTCATCCTCAGCTGTTTCCCGGAAACTTTTGCCATCAAGATGTTCTATGACCACATCCACGTATGTTTCATAGATTGGACGAAAGCCCATCGGAAGTGTCTTCTTGTCAATATTCGGAACAGGGACAGAGACATTATAGACTTTGTTGAAGTGGTAGATAATACGGCTGGCAAAATTCTCGTTGGCGTTGTAGTTCTTGTCAACCAGGTTGTTGATGATATCGAACGGCTTGAACTCGTTGTGCGAATAGTCGTCCCTGTCGTTATGGTAGGAATAGAAATCTCGTATGGAAACCTTGCCGTTATCCTCGTAGTGGAACTTGCGTTCCTCCCGGTATTGTTCCGCTTCCTCTTTGAAGATGGCGTACCAGCGGTCTATCTGGTCGAGTGTCTTGTAAAGCATGTCCTGCTGGTTCTGGCAATAGATCCGGTCTTGCTCCGTAATCTTGTCCTCGTTTCTCACTTGCACGCTCAGGATACCGGAAAGCAGGTCGGGAGCGTTGCCGGCCTTGGTCGCTGTTGTCGTTTGCATATCTGTTGGATTTTTAAGTGTTAGAAGTTCTGTGATTTGATTCGGTAGAAGCAGGTGATGTGTTTTTCCATGTCCTTGACAATTTTCACCTGTTCGGGATAAAGATTGAGTCTCCGTTCTTCGGCCGGAGCATCAATCTTTTCCCATTCGGCAAGAGGAAGAAAGACATATTCCCGACGGAAGCACCATACCACGATGTTGTTTTCCCAGTTGCCTTTGAATACCGTTCCCTCGTAGTCCTTCAGGAATTGCTGGAACTCTTTTTCATCACTGAAAGCTGCATCAAAACCTTGATAGAGATTTCTTGCGGAGCCGCTTGTGTCTTTGGTGAGGTAGAATTTCTGGTAAGTTTCGGTAGTGAAGTTCTCGTACTTTGGGTTAGGTTCGGCATTGAACCATAGCGGCACTTTGGCTATGAATGTCACTGCACCATTGCCACACGCGCCGCAATGTCCCCAGTCCTTGAACGCTCCTTCCGTCCATTTCAGGAACTTCATATCTTCCGGATTCACTCCGTGGAATGCCCCTCCGCTGACACTCAGACGGATATTCCCGTCTTGTTCCCACACGAAAGGCACATACGGCTGTTCGCATATGGAAAGATGCCCTTCCTTTGTGTGATGCCGGTTCTCGATGAGGGCGTTGCCGTAATAATCCCCGTCTTCGGTCACATAGACCAGCCTGTCTCCGATTTGCGGTGTAACCTCCGAACGTGTACGTTCGATGAGTTCAACATAACTGTTGGCCATATCGACATCTTTCTGTGTCAGCCCGTGCTCGTTGTCGTATGAAACATTCGGTGCTCTGAGTGTTTCGATACTGTACTTTTCTTTTGTTGCCTGCTGTAACATAACACTTGATTTTTGTTAGTCCGGCTTTTCGGGGCCGGAGTTCCCGTAACTACAGGCTGTAAAAGGTCGTGTCCCGTACATGCAAGGTTGGCGGGAAAAATACCGAAAGCCCTCCGGGCGAGGATGATTTTTCCACGACACCCGGAGGGCTTGACCTTGCATTGTACGAGCAGGACACGAATTACCTTTGCCTGTGAGTTAGGGGGACTCGGCTGCGGTATGGCTGTTCTGTCCGATATGGATTATTTCATAAATTCATGATGAGATTATGCCTGGAAAATTCCGGTATTCTCAGAAAAAACACTATCTTTGCATCAAGATAAAGAGTTATTTGAAAGCATGAGGAATATAGTGATTCTGAACAGTCTGGCATTTTCTTATCCGTTGCCCGTTCTCATGCGAGTTGAATATAATTCGTTGATAGTCAAATAAGATACTTCAAACTATCACAAATATACGAATAAGTGAGTGCAAAACCAAGTTCGGTTGAGTTTTGCCAAACGAAGCATCCTGTATATTGGTCAATGAGACGAAAATAAGTAACTTTGCCTCAAAATACGTTTGTACACCTAAACAAGCAGTCCGTCCGATCAGATTATGTCACGGGTATCGTTAATTGCACGCATCAAGCCCTGGATGCTTCCCATAGCCATGAGTGCCGGAGTAATGTTCCACGAATTCATTGACAGCATAGCATTTCTCTCCCCTTATCTCATATTCGCCATGCTTTTCATAACATTCTCACGCCTTGACATGCGGCAGATTCAGGGAGGTCGATTCATATGGATGCTGCTTGGCGTGCAGACCCTGGGGGCCATAGCATTGTATCTGATTTTACGGCCTCTGAACGAGATCGTGGCACAGGGAGTATTTGTGTGCGTGTTCTGCCCCACAGCCACAGCGGCCCCTGTAATTACAGGAATGCTCGGGGGCAGCGTGGCACGTCTTGTAACATTCTCTCTGGTCAGCAACATCACAGTGGCGGTCACAGCTCCGGCACTGTTCGCCATTATAGGCGGAGGAGAGGCTTCATGGAGCTCGTTTTTCAACGACATGTCCGTTATCGCCGGCAAGGTAGTGCCATTGTTGATAGCCCCGCTGCCCTGCGCCTTGGCTCTGCGCAGATTCGCGCCAAAAGTACATCGTGCCGTTGCCGGCCACCAGTCACTGTCGTTCTACATCTGGGCTGTGGCCCTGTTCATTGTAGTGGGAAGGGCTGTAAGTTTCGCCATGGCCGAACCGCCGGAGGCCATACCGTCGATGCTCATGCTTGCAGCAGGGGCCGCACTGGCATGCGGCGCACAGTTCGCCATAGGCCGGCGTATAGGCGCAGCCACGGGCGACAAAATAGCCGGTGCCCAGGGATTAGGGCAGAAAAACACTGTGCTCGCCGTGTGGATGGCCATGACATGGCTCAATCCGGTCACCGCCATAGCACCGGCCTCCTATGTGGCATGGCAGAACACGGTCAACTCACTCCAACTTTATTATAGGACAAAAAAGAAATGTTCCGCAACTGTTTGACACTTAGAAACGTTATCCTTTAAAAACACACTATCGCTATGGACAGCATGTATAAGATATTAATGGAGCTTCCACTATTCAAAGGCGTGAGCCGCTCACGCATATCGGCAATAGTGGAAAAAGCAAAATTTCATTTCCTCAAGTATCTGCCCGGCGAGACGTTGATCACGGCCGGTGACCCATGCACCCACATCAAGTTCATCATATCGGGCAGCGTGCGCAGTGAAGCGGTCAACGCCTCGGGTCGTTTCAGAATCGCTCAGACACTTAAAGCACCCGGCGTGATAGCCCCCGACTTTCTTTTCGGGCGTATAACGTCGTACCCCTCCACCGTAACGGCAATAGAACCTACAGGCATACTGCAGATCTCCAAAAACGAGTATGTGACGATGTTGCAGAGTGACGAAGTGTTCCTTTTCAATTTTCTGAACCTCATATCCATGAACGCCCAGAAAGGGGTCGACGGAATACTTTCCCTCACCAACGGCTCATTGGAGGAACGCATAGCCTATTGGGTGGTGGCCCTTACCCAACGGGCCGGAACCGACATAACCCTGAGTTGCCGCACCAAGGATCTGTATACAATGTTCGGCGTGCAGCGTTCGTCGTTCATAGCCGTTCTCGACAATATGCAGTCACGCGGATTGCTCGAATACGACAATCACGAAATCCGCTTTCTCGACCGCCGGAAGCTCGCGGATATATTATTGGCAAACAACGAATAATCCATCAATCATTCCAAGTGAGCATGAGGCGGATGGTTCGGATTTACCGGTCGGGGCGTATTTTTCAATAGAAAATATAACGCCGCAAGAAGACATGTCACTATTATATCATAGCTCCAGCGGAATTTATCCGGAATGATAAGGAACATTACATTTATACCGAGCTGTGTGCCGGCATAGATACTTGATACGACTCTGTGTCGCAATCCCCATTTACATGCCAATGCCTGATAAAGATGACTGTGGTGAGAGGTCAATATATTTTCGCCTTTGAAAAGCCGCTCAAATATGGTGAATATAGTGTCAACTCCATAGACGATGAACATTATGGCATAACTGGCATTATGGGTTTTCACCATCAGATTTACGGTGATGTAGAATATGAAGAATCCCATCACTATTGCCCCGACATCGCCACAAAACACCATAGCTCTGGGCCGGAAATTGAATATTGCAAACACGAACACAGCTACAAACAGAGTGGCAATGAACACAAGCATACCGTAATCAACCACCGGGAGCATCTGATATGCGGCATAGAGCGATGCCAACGACACAAGCGAGTATGCGGCCAACATGCCGGTTATGCCATCCATAAAATTATAGGCATTCACAAAGCCCACTCCCATTATAAGCACAACGAGGAACACATCGAAATGGGCCGGCTCCATAAGATACGAAAACGTGATGCTCAGAAGCAAGGCCTGTATGACAAGCCGGGTGGTTGCCTCAAGTCCGCGAATATCATCGATAAAACTCATTAATGCAAGAACACTTCCGACAATCAGCATCAGATTGAAAGTTGCCGGAAGTTCATCGGAAATGCCGGTATATGAAGCTCCAATCCTACATCCGAAGGCTGCTATGATAAATATTATTCCGCCTCCGGTAATGGTGAACCGTGAATGCGATGAACGCGAAGTAACTTTCGCCCCTATTTTTAATCGATGTGCCACACCCATATACAGCAGCTCAAGAGCTATGAGTATGACAAAAAGTACAATATAATATATCTCCGTATGTATCATAGCGCAAGCTGTTGCAGAATAACAGGCAATGAATCAAATGAATCTATCACATAGTGTGGACGGCAATTCGGAGCTACGTCATCGAACCGCTGGGGATGTATGTTCCCACCACGCGACCGAACCGCTACAGTAGTCCATCCCATAAGTCCCGGCATAAGAAAATCCTTTGCCGGATTGTCGGCCACATATATCCTGTTGCGGGCTTTTACAAGGCTTTCCGCTTTCACAAACGGGAGCGAAGTTTCTTTTCCGGCTCCGAGTTCCTGCGAAATTATCAGCCTTTCGGACGGGATGTAACGTTCAAGTCCGAGATCCTCATACTTGTTGCGTTGCGAAATCGACCGTCCGTCGGTAATCAGTGTCATTGGCACACCATTCCGCTTCATAAGGTCAAGAAAGCGTATTGCATCAGGATATGGCTCTATGCCATGTGTCTTGAATCTGTAAATCTCCACCATACGGGCCACAGACATCTCAAACCCCGAAGCGTTAAGATGTGAATAAAGCGCGTCAAACGGATTGCCGCCGCCAGCCATGACATCAAGCAGAATACGGATATCAATATGGCTGATATGAGCTGCCTCACGGGCTACAGTCTCGCGCCCGAGCCGCACATAGTCAGCTTCGGCATACAAAGTGTCATCCAGATCAAAACATAGGTTCAGCACAGAATCCGCCTTATTTCCTTTATCACACGTTCTATCTGGCTGTCGGTAAGTATGGATCCGCTCGGCAGGCACAATCCCCGGTCAAACAGGTTCTCGCTAACACCTGAGCCATAGAACGGAGCCGAGGCAAACACCGGCTGCATGTGCATGGGACGCCACAGCAAGCGCGTCTCTATTCCGGCCGCATCAAGAGCCGTACGCAACATGTCGGGTGTAACGCCTGTATCAGGATCAATAACTACAGTCGTAAGCCAATAATTAGGCACAAAATCACCTGACGGTGCGCCTTTCACTGTAAGCCCCGCCACATCAGCCAGTCCGGCCGCATACATATCGTGAATCGTGCGGCGACGCTCCACACGCTCCGGCAACACTTCCATCTGACCGCAGCCTATGCCGGCACACACATTGCTCATCCGGTAATTATAACCCACCGTCTCATGATAATAATAGGGCCGATTCTCCCGGGCCTGTGTGGCATAGAATTTCACCCTCGCGGCACTTTCGCGGTCAGGGCATACCAATGCTCCTCCGCCCGAGGTGGTAATAACCTTATTACCGTTGAAACTGAAGGCCCCGTAACTGCCAATAGTGCCGCATCGGCGCCCTTTGTAAACCGAGCCGAGAGCCTCCGCAGCGTCTTCCACCACAGCTATGTCATAACGGCGGGCAACATCCATAATCTCATCCATCTTCGCGGGCATTCCATAGAGGTGTACAGGAATTATTGCCTTGGGATAGCAGCCTGTTATCCGGAAGCGGTCCTTAACGGCTTTTTCCAGCAGCTCAGGATCCATATTCCATGTATCTCTTTCTGAATCCACAAACACCGGAGAGGCTCCCTGATAAATTACGGGATTGGCGCTGGCCGAAAACGTGAACGACTGGCATATGACCTCATCGCCGGCTTCCACTCCGGCCATAACAAGTCCAAGATGTATGGCCGCGGTACCGGCAGAAAGGGCCACAACATGCTCCACACCGAGATAACCGGCGAGCAATTTCTCGAATTCGTCAACATTGGGTCCCAATGGCACTATCCAGTTGGTTTCAAATGCTTTTTCCACCCAGTTGCGTTCATTTCCGCCCATATGCGGAAGTGAGAGAATAATCCTTTCCATCATTACCGATTCAATTATATTTACCTGCGATAATTTATAATCATATTTTTCAACCGGGCCGTAACATCCGGATTAAGCACCGAATTGCGGTAAGCCAGCAATGCCTCGAGTTCGCGGTCTATGAGCGGATGGGCATAGCTGAAAGCAGCATTACGGTCGGCAAACTCATGTTTAAGACGCGCCACGCGCCTGAACTCCGTGCCACGACGTGAGCGGCGTGCATCGGACCCGGCACCTCCGAGACGATAGCGGTACACGGCTCCCTCACACACCTTAGCTCTGAGAGAATTTTTGAAAAGCTCAAGAATCCATAGGCGGTCCTCGCCCCACCATCCGTCATATCCGATAGCGGGCCACGGCTCAAGCACTTCCCTGCGGAAAAGTTTGCCCCATACCGACGGCGGACATCCCGGCTTACCGTACAGCGAACTTTCCATAACTTTTGCCGGGTCGGGTATATATCCCCTTATATCGACAAATGGCAACAGGGATATAAAACGCACAACACGCATAAACACCACATCGGTATCGTCATCCATAGCCTCCAAGGCCTTGCGCAAGGCATGAGGAGCAAGGCGGTCGTCAGCATCGACAAACGTCACAAATTTCCCTCTGCAGTTCTCAAATCCAAGGCGCCGTGCGGCATCAGGCCCCGAACGCCGGCATGTCCTCACCAATTTTACCTTAGGATAGAAATCAAGGACAATATTGGGAGTATCATCGGATGAAAAATCATCGGCCACGACTACATCAGCCAACGGAACGTCCTGACTAAGAACACTCCGGAGCGTGGACTCCAACGTGCGGCCCGCATTGCGGGCCGGGATCACCACTGAAACCAACCGGGATTTTTTCATTCTGCAAATTTAGTCACAATCCCTGAATTAGATACCTATTCGGCAAACAAAAAGCAGGACGCCAATAAAAGCGCCCTGCTATTTCCACAAATAATATTATTAAGAAGCTGTTAAAACCGTTATCTGAACAGCTCTTTGGTAACTACACCTCCGCGACGTACTATGTAGACATTCCCCGCACGAGGAGTCGAGATCCGCATGCCCTGAAGATTATAGTACAAAGGCAATCCTTCAACACTTCCGGCCTCTATGCCGTCAATACCGGTGGTAGGCCCATCCGACGATATAGTCATTTCAGGGAAAGAAATGGACGTGTCACTGTCAACGCCACGCACTGCATCAACATTGCCGGCAGCTTTGGTAACCGTAACCTTACGGCGGGGTGCATTCAGCGGGGTGTCGCCTCCACCTATCGCCACCTCTATATTATCGGCATTGTTGAGCATATCGTAACGGTAGCTGATATCAAAGGCCAATGGCTGATAGTCAACAGGACTGAACAACCACTGCGAATGGTCATTGCCCGCTGCGGCTCCATAACAGGTCTCATGGTTTACATGATGCACGGTGCGGTAGACATAGCCGTCGCGCAACCATGTGCGCTCGGTGACGCCTACCGGAGTGTTGTACGCATCAGCGGCGGCCACTTCCTCACGTAATGCCGCGTATTCGCCATCGGCACCATCTGATGCCACACCGGCCTCTCCGCCCAGCAGATAATATGATGCTGTCTGAGCTGTAAATTCGCCGAAACCGCGCGAGGCCGGATCATAGAAGTGGTTAACATTGCAATAATATTGGTTGAACGGGTCATGTTCTGCATTATCCATACCGGCAAAGAATGGCTGCGGATTGGAGGAAGCCGCTGCAGAATTGTGATCAACATGATGTGAAGTGTCCTTCAGAGGGAGCCACCAGTAGTTGCCGTGGGCTGCAGGCGATTCCGTATCACGTCCCATCTCCATAACCGATTCAAACGAATAATTGCCGCCGGCTTCCACCTTGGCCACTTTTCCCTCGTCGGCAGTGATGTATGCCGCAGCAGGAGCGAATACACCTATAAGCCCGTCGTTAAACGGACGGTTGACTTTAAGGGCAAGGAATGCATCGGTACAGTAGGAATGGAGTCCGTAGTAACGTTCAAGATAATTGCGTCCAAGCATTATCCGGTCATTATCAACACCGGTTATATCTGCGCGGGGTGAGACAAATTCAGCCGCGCCGACAGTGTGTGATGATGAGATCTCCTCTACTGCGGCTTCATTGTCAGCCATGCGTGTATAGGTGGTCTTTACGGTGAACTTATACGGAGCCTCCTCAAGAGGATCAGCCATTGCGTTCCCTTCAGCCGGTTTGGCTATGTAGGGGAGGCCGGACACCGTCATATCCACAGGCTCGGCACCATCAACCGGAAGATCAGCTATCTTACGGTCGCCATAATAGAGTTCGCTCGTTATTGTGAATGCCGACCGTACATCTGCCGAAACCTGAGCAGGATACAGCTGACCGTCAGCCACCACCCAGTTGATAATATCAGAAGACGGGAAGGAAGCATCCTCCTCTAATTTTGCAAGATATTCCTCTTCTGTAGCCACTCCTGCGCTGTTGCCGAACCGGAGAGTAAATGAATAGCTCATATCACCGGTAACGGAAGCTTTCGTCGAGCCTGAGGGCATTACCTGCGAGGTTCCGCGAAGATTGGGTACCACCGTCACTGTATATGTTTCGCCGGGCAGCAGATTCTTGACAACAGCTGCTTCCATTGCTCCGGCCACAGCCTCGTCAACATCCACAGTAGTGGTGACATCCACACCGCGGCCTTTTACCGTGAGGGTGTAATCACGGATACCGGCCACCTGTTCGGCCGTGAAGCTTTCGGGGGCGGCAGCTGTAACACTTATGTTAAATGTTTTTTCTCCGGTGGTTTCCTCTACCTGTGTGGCCACCGGGGAAGCTGCGGCTTCGGGATAAGTCATCTTGGCATAGTCGGGCAGAGCTGCGGCAGGGGTGGTGTCACGTGCCGGTTCCTCAACCACGGCGGGTTCGCCCCACTGTCCTTTCAGCCATGCTATTTTAGCCGAAAGGTGATTTTTCACAGAATTGAGGCGCGAAGCCATGTCGCTGTTGTCAACTACAGGCGACGGATTGTTGCCTCCCGTACTCGATGGCTGAGGCGCATCTTTCCACCGCTTGCGGTCAAGAAGGGCTGCTTCGGAAATATGACCGGCGTAAGCCTCTATGTCGGCTACCAGTCCGTCATACTGGGTTCCCATGAACCAACGCCATGTCTCTTTCACCTTGTCCATGAACTTTGCGTTGCCGCAAAGCTGACGGATCCATGTGTTGCCGTAATTAGGCGTATGATTATAGAAAAACTCGTTGGTGCCGCCATCGAAAGCATGACCGCAGTCCCAAAGCGGGGAGAAATGCCATTTCTGTCCTTCGCCGTTGTCGCGGAAAAGATAGGTCGAGCCGTGATAGGCCTCATAGTGTGATATAATTTCCTCAACAAGATAATAACGGGCTGCATCGTCCAGATCCATATATTTCCAAAGCTCATCACTCCGGGATCCGACATAATTGTTCATTTCCGTGAACTGGTCGGTGACAAATGTGCGTTGCAGATCCGAATATATCTCGGGGGTATCAGGTGTGACAAGCAGTGTTGCGGAAGAATTTCCACCTTCCGGCATCTTGATTTGGTCACCTTCCTCGTAATTGTCAAGCTCCACAAGGTAAGCGCCTGACACAAGAGCCGGGTTAGATATATTGTCGTCAAGCTCGTCGGCATTTATGCGGTTGCCCTCCACACGTATTGACTCGGTAAGGAAATATATGCCGCGGTAATCGCCGTTGATCACCACTTCCACCGGCTGCTGGGCGGGAGTCCACGGAAGCCCGATACGTTTGCCGAGGTTGAACCCGGTGAAGTTGCGCATATAACCGAAGTTATCGTCGGCATGAGCCAGTAGGGCAAAGTGTTTGCTCTTGGTCAAGCCAAGCAAAGCCTGTTTATTGGCAAGCTTGAGTTTATACGGTTTCTTGGCGAAACCTGTGCGGGTATAGTTGCCGCGAGCCTTTATCTCAAGAGGCAGAGGTGATTCGGCGGAACCTACATTCACGGCTTTGGCACCCATCCAGTCACAGCCTTTCATATCAACCCAATATTCGGCATTGCTGAAATAGTTCTTGTGGCTGAGGTCTTTGTCGATTATCTCACTTTCAAGAGTTGTTTTGGTGGCGTCAGTGTAGACATTTATGTAAACCACAGGGAGTGTGCCGGTGGGTTCAATAGGCTCATATCCGCTGCGGTAATAGGTCTTGCCGGAAACAAAATCAAGGTTGCCGGTCTGGTTCCCGTTGCCGCTATTGCCGTTGTTGAATATAATTTTAGTACCGGCAGGAATTTCCTCATCCATAAGGAACGACAGGGTCCATAAAGCTCCGTTCTTTGTCATGGAGGTGCCGGGCCATTCGCCGAGATATTTTACAGCTGCGTCACCTTCGCCCGAATAGGCATATGCCTTTACCTGCGACCAGGCGGGAGTCTTGTCATCATTAAACTGCACCTTGTATTCATTCGGCACAATATAGAAATAGTCCGGAAGCGGCTGGGCAGGCGTGGTGTCGCGCTCCGGCTCTGTGAATGTTCCGCCGGTATAGTCGCCAAACTGAGTCTTGAGCCAGTTGATCTTTTTATTCAAATGATCAACAACAAACGCCTTGCGGGCTGCCATATCGGAGTTGTCGGCCACCTCGCAGGCGCCATCAAACACAGGCTTCGGTTTTCCGCCCCAACGTTTGTGATCCTGAACTGCAGCCGCGGAAATATGCTCCACATATGAATCAATATCAGCCATTAGACCGTCATAGCAATTGGTCATGAACCATTTCCATGTCTCGCTCACCTTAGCGTTGAATTTAGCGTTGGCGCGAAGCGAGGGGATCCATGTGTTACCGAACGAGTCGGCATTATAGAAAAAGTTGTCGGTGGGGCCTCCGAAAGCATTGCCACAGTCCCACAGCGGCGAGAAATGCCATTTCTTGCCTTCGCCACGGTCGCGGAACATATATGTGGAGCCGTGATAGGCTTCCCAATGCGATATTATCTCCATAACGAGATAATAGCGGGCTGCATCGTCAAGCTCCATGTATTTCCAGAGGTCATCGCTGTTCGAACCTACAAGGTCGTTCATCTTGGTGAATTCGTCGGTTACAAATTTTTTTTGGAATGCGGAATATGCCTCAGGGGTATCCCATGTAACACGCAATTTGTCAAGAGTCTGGCCACTCACGCATGACTTCTCATCCATGCTTATCTGGTTGGTCTCCTCATAATTGTCGAGTTCTACAAGATAGCCGCCTGATGCGAGCGTGGGATCCGATACATTGTCGTCAAGTTCTTCAATCATTATGCGGCCGTCGCCGATACGGATCGATTCGGTGAGGAAATACAGGCCACGGTAATCGCCGTTGATCACCACTTCCACCGGCTGCTGTCCTGGCGCCCAGGGAAGGCCTATGCGCCTGCCGAGATTGAAGCCCGTGAAATTGCGGAGATAACCCTTATCGTCATCCGAATGGGCTATAAGTGCGTAGTGTTTGCTTTTGTCAGGTGTAAGCCCCAATAGGTTCTGTTTCTTGCCGAGCTTCAGTTTAAAAGGCTTCTTGGAAAAAGCTTTGCGCGAGAAGTTGCCTCGAGCCTTGATTTCAAGCGGAAGTGGTTCGGCTTCGGACCCTATGCTTTGGGCACCTTCGGCAATCATCCATTCGCAGCCATTGACATCAACCCAATATTCGGCACACGAAAAATAATCCTTATGGCTGAGATCCTTATCAATGATCTCATTCTGGAGCACGGTCTTTGTAGTATCTGTGTAGACATTGATATGTATCACAGGAAGAGTACCGGTGGGCTTTACATCGGATATGACAATATCTCCGCCCCCTTTCTTGGTGAAAGTAACCGTGGGCGGCGTAACGCCAAAGTCCACGGTAAAATCCCATTCACCCGTGCCTTTGATAACCCAACATTTGGAGCTTCCGGTTTGCATGGTGCAAGCCATCCCTGAGGTTACCTCGAGATCATCATTAGTATTTGCGGGCGTATAACGGGTTCCCCCATTCAGGTTCCAATTGCCAGTAATGGCGGCAGTTGTGAAAGTGATATAGTTTTTATCTGTGTTCTGGCAACTGACCGAACCTGTGAATTTTGATCCGTTTTTGGAGAGAGACGAAGTGCCGAATACCCATTGGGCACTGCTGCTGTCGGAACTGATATACAGTTCGGCAGGTCCTTGTGATTCGTTTCCCCCACCTCCTTGTATGTATTGGTCGTAAGTCTTATTGCTGTCGCCGGAAGGAGTATAGACATGCTCGGCTGTTGCGGTCATATTGTCGGTTTTGGTATTGTCTCCATCACCGGCATTGAAAAGGCAGCTTTTAGTGTCATCCGGCACATCATATCTCCAAATAGTTCCGGCATGAAGCGTCATGGCACGTCCAGGCCATGACGAGGACGACGATCCTCCCCAATAATGAATGTAGGGCGTAGCCCAATTTTTAGTAGCATTGTCAAAATACACAGTGAAAGCTTGCGCCCTTAATCCAGGCATAAGCACACCGAGGATCATGACAATCAAAAAAGTTTTTAATTTAAACATAATGTTATGAAAGATGTAAGTTTCTTATTCCAAGCAAGTTACCACATGAATTTTCATGTTGGCAAAACAATTTATGAATACAAATATAGGCACTTTTTTTATTTCTCAAATTTTATTTTGATTTATTAACACACTTCAATTTATATCCCCTTCCCTGCATTTTATTACAATCAGATTTTTTTGCTACATTTGCTACCTGCTAAATCTCTCTAACCCAAGCAATGAAATCAAGTAATATTGCCCGACTGATCATAGCGGCCGTATCGGCAGCAGTCATATCAATGAGCGTGACCTCATGTTCATCGACAAAACATGCCACAGCCAGCGAAGTAAAACGTAACGGATCATCGCGCACCAGCACATCGACCACACCGTTCAAACCACAGGGAAAACTGCCGGAACAAGCCCAAGGACTCATTTCCGAGGCGAATAAATGGCTCGGAACGCCTTACAGATACGGCGGCAACACCCGTAGCGGCGTGGACTGCTCGGGTTTCGTGCTTCAGGTCTACAATAACGCTTTGGACATCAAGCTTCCGCGCAACTCGGCAAAACAATATGAATTTTGCTCGCAAGTGAAACCAAGTGATCTCATAGCGGGCGACTTAGTGTTTTTCGCCACATCACGAGGCAGCTCGGGAGTGTCACATGTAGGGCTGTATGTGGGTGACGGAAAAATGATCCACGCATCAAGCTCGAAAGGGGTGATAGTGACAAACATAACCGACGATTACTATAAACGAACATTTGTAGGCGCAGGGCGCGTAGAAGCTTACCGGCAACTGTTGGCAGCATCGTCCACACAACCGCGCAAACCTGCAAAAGCTGACAAACCACGCGAAACAACACCTATACCAGATCCAGCCCCTGCGACAACATCGCCGGCAACACCGTCGGTAAATGTGAATGACCTGCCTGCCCTTTTTGCCACAGCCAAACCCGAAGCCCCCACATCATCACCGGCCAAACCGAATCCTGCGCCAAGGCCCGCAGCCGCTATCAGGCCATCCGCGCCGGAAACACCTGCCACACCAGAAGAAAAAACAGAAAACACTGCATCCA
>URII01000057.1 GCA_900547825.1 uncultured Porphyromonadaceae bacterium | reverse complement strand
TGACGCAGCTTCATGTGGCTTTCGATGAGGTAAGCCGTGCTGCCGCAGCCCGAGGCATACGTGTCACAGGCACCGAGATTGTAGGGCTTGTGCCGAAGCGTGCCATTATAGAGGCCGGACGTTATTTCCTGCGCAAGCAGCAGCGTTCCACCGGTATTCCTGAAAGTGAGATAGTCAAGATAGCCGTCAAGTCGATGGGACTGGATGAACTCAAACCGTTCAACCCTGACGAGAAGGTGATAGAGTATATGCTTGATGCTGAAAAAGCCGGCGCACGCAAATTAGTGGATATGACCTGCACAGCGTTCGCCGACGAGACCTCATCGGAGTCACCCGCTCCCGGCGGCGGTTCGATATCCGCATATATGGGTGTGCTTGCCGCGGCTCTCGGCACGATGGTGGCCAACCTTTCGGCTCACAAGGCCGGATGGGATGACAGATGGGAGGAGTTTTCCAATTATGCCGACGGAGGACGCGCCCTTATAACCCGCCTGCTTCATCTTGTTGACGAGGACACCGAGGCCTTTAACCGCATTATGGCTGCTCTCGGAATGCCTAAAGGCACCGATGCAGAGAAGGCTGCCCGTGCCGAGGCAATGGAGGAAGCCACACTTTATGCTACCAAGGTGCCTCTGATGACAATGAAGGCTGCATATGATGCTTTCGAACTGCTTGAGGCTATGGCCGAGAACGGCAACCCGGCTTCGGTGAGCGATGCGGGAGTAGGGGCTTTGGCTGCCCGTTCGGCTGTGCTTGGCGCCCAGCTGAATGTGCGCATAAATGCAGCCGGGCTTAAAGACCGCTCCGAGGCTGATGCGTTGCTTGTGCGGGCTGATGAGATTGCAGCCAAGGCTGTGGAGGCTGAAGCGCATATACTTGAGATCGTGAACAAAAAAATAGGGTGAGAGCCACAATATTGTCGGAATAAAAACAGTTCAACAGATATGACTACTGAAGAATTTAAAAAAGATGTGGCTGCCGGTATTCCCGACGTGTTGCCGGCGCCGCGTGAATATGACCTGTCGGTCAATCATGCTCCCAAGCGTAAGCATATCCTCACCCCGGCTCAGGAACGCCTGGCGTTGAAAAACGCATTACGCTATTTCCCTGAAAACCTGCATGCCGAGCTTGCTCCGGAATTTGCCCGCGAGCTGCGCGATTACGGCCGTATATATATGTACAGGTTGCGCCCGCATTATGAGATGTATGCCCGCCCGATAGAGGAGTATCCTGCCCGGTCACGTCAGGCTGCTGCCATAATGATGATGATCCAGAACAACCTTGATCCGCGAGTGGCCCAGCATCCGCATGAACTTATAACTTACGGAGGCAACGGCGCGGTGTTCCAGAACTGGGCACAGTACCGGCTGGCGATGAAATATCTCTCGGAGATGACCGACGAGCAGACGCTTGTGATGTATTCAGGCCATCCGCTCGGTCTCTTTCCGAGCCATAAGGATGCTCCGCGTGTGATAGTGACCAACGGCATGGTGATACCCAACTATTCCAAGCCTGACGACTGGGAACGGTTCAACGCCATGGGTGTTTCGCAATACGGACAGATGACTGCCGGCTCATATATGTATATAGGCCCGCAGGGTATTGTGCACGGCACCACAATAACTGTGCTGAATGCAGGACGGCGCCGGCTGAAAGCCGGAGAGTCCTCGCTCGGAGGCATGCTGTTTGTGACAGCCGGGCTCGGCGGCATGTCGGGTGCGCAGCCTAAAGCCGGAAACATAGCCGGTGTGGTGAGCATAACAGCCGAAATAAACCCCAAGGCGGTAGAGACACGTCACAGCCAGGGATGGGTGGACGAAGTGTACACCTCGCTTGATGAATTGCTTGACCGCGCCCGGATGGCCCGTGAGCGCCGCGAGGCTGTGTCGCTGGCCTATCAGGGAAATGTGGTGGACCTCTGGGAACGTCTTGCTGCCGAAGGTGTGCATGTGGATCTGGGCAGTGACCAGACGTCGCTTCACAACCCGTGGGCAGGAGGCTATTATCCGGTGGGCCTCACATTTGAGGAGTCCAAGGAGATGATGGCTTCGGATCCCGAGGAATTCAAACGCCGTGTGCAGGAGTCCTTGCGCCGACAGGTAGCGGCTATCAACAAACTGGCTGCCGACGGTATGTATTTCTTCGATTACGGTAATGCATTCCTGCTTGAAGCGTCGCGTGCGGGTGCCGACATAATGGGCAGCGACGGAGGTTTCCGTTATCCCTCTTATGTGCAGGACATCATGGGGCCGGGATTTTTCGACTACGGTTTCGGGCCGTTCCGCTGGGTATGTACGTCGGGCGATCCGGAGGATTTGGCCAAGAGTGACGAGATTGCCGCCCGTGTGCTTGAAGATATTCTTGCAGAAGCACCTGAGGAGATTCACGGGCAGCTCCGCGACAATATACATTGGATCAAGGAAGCGGGCCGCAACCATCTTGTGGTAGGCTCGCAGGCCAGAATACTTTATGCGGATGCGGAAGGGCGTACGAAGATAGCCCTCGCATTCAACGACGCCATACGCCGCGGTGAGATAAAGGCCCCGATAGTGCTCGGACGTGACCATCATGATGTTTCCGGCACGGATTCACCTTACCGGGAGACCTCGAATATCTACGACGGCTCGCAGTTTACAGCCGACATGGCTGTGCACAATGTGATAGGTGACTCGTTCCGTGGCGCCACATGGGTTTCGATCCATAACGGCGGCGGTGTAGGCTGGGGCGAGGTTATCAACGGGGGCTTCGGTATGGTTATAGACGGCTCCGATGACTCCGCACGCCATATTTCCGAGATGCTTCTCTGGGATGTCAACAATGGCATAGCCCGTCGCAGCTGGGCACGCAACAAGGGTGCCATATCGGCCATAAAGCGTGAAATGGAACGTACACCTGGCCTTAAAGTGACTTTGCCCAATATTGCGGATGACACGCTTGTGCAGCAGGCATTGGAACAGAACCGTTAAAAATTAAAATAAGAATCTGATAAGATATGTCATATTTCGAAATAAACCCCGAGCGGTTTACTACAATAGAGGAAATAGCCTCACTCGTTCATTCGGGAAATAAAATAGCACTCTCGGCAACGGCCCGTGAGCGGATCGAGAAATGCCGCCGTTATCTTGATGACAAGATGGCCACGTGCACCCAGCCTATCTATGGTATAACTACCGGTTTCGGATCGCTGTGCAACATCTCGATAGGGGAGAATGACCTCGCGCAGCTCCAGAAAAACCTTGTAATGAGTCATGCGTGCGGATGCGGTGAACGGGTGCGTCCTGAAATAGTAAGGCTGATGCTTCTGCTCAAGATAATGTCGCTGAGCTACGGTAATTCCGGGGTTCAGCTTATCACTGTGGAGCGCCTTGTCGATTTCTACAATGAGGGGGTGACTCCGGTAGTGTTCCAGCAGGGATCGCTTGGAGCCTCAGGTGATCTCGCGCCGCTGGCCAACATGTGTCTTCCTCTGTTGGGCCTCGGAGAGGTGGAAATGGACGGAAAGGTGTGCCCTGCCTCCGAAGTGCTTGTCGAAAAAGGATGGCAGCCGATATCCCTAAAGTCGAAGGAAGGGCTCGCATTGCTCAACGGCACCCAGTTTATGTCGGCTCATGCCGTGTGGGCTATAATAAATGCCCGGCGTCTTAGTGCGTTGGCCGATAAGATCGGCGCTATGAGCCTTGATGCTTTCGACGGCCGTATAGAACCTTTCTGTGATCCGGTGAATGCCGTTCGTCCTCACCCCGGGCAGCTCGCTACGGCACGTGCGGTGCGCGGATGGCTTGAGGGTAGCGAGATAATAAAACAGCCCAAGGCTCACGTTCAGGATCCTTATTCGTTCCGTTGCATGCCCCAGGTTCATGGTGCAGCCAAGGATACACTGAACTATGTGGCCGGAGTGATAGAGACAGAGATCAACAGCCCGACTGACAATCCTACTGTGTTCCCTGACCTCGACATGATCGTATCGGCCGGCAATTTCCACGGTGAGCCTATCGCATTGCCGATGGATTTCCTTGCGGTGGCGGTCAGCGAGCTCGGCAGCATATCGGAGCGCCGCATATTCCGATTGATATCGGGCACACGCGGTCTGCCATCGTTTCTTGTGGCCAAGCCGGGCCTTAACAGCGGTTTCATGATACCGCAATATGCCGCTGCATCAATTGTTAACCAGTCGAAGGGTCTTTGCTGGCCTACAAGCTGTGACACCATACCGTCGTCGCAGGGGCAGGAGGATCATGTATCGATGGGCGGAAACTCGGCCACGAAGCTATGCCGTGTGGTCGAGAATACCGAGCGTGTGCTTGCCATAGAGCTTTTCAATGCGGCTCAGGCGCTTGACCTGCGCCGTCCGCTGAAGAGTTCGCCGGCATTGGAAAAATGGCATTCGGAATATCGCCGTCATGTGCCGTTTATCGACAATGACGAGGTGATGTACCCACTTATTGCCGCATCGGTGGATTTCATAAGGGAAAATCCTTGATAATAAGATGGGTATGCTGATTATAGCAAATATAGGCGCTCTCGTGGGGATAGATCCTACGGGAGCGCTCCGCCGCAGCGGATCTGAAATGGGATCCGTGGGGATGCTTGAGCGGGCATGGCTGAGAGTGGAAAACGGCAGGTTTATGGACTGGGGCCATATGTCGACATTCTCTCAGGTAGCCCCCACCGGGGAGATAGTGGACGCTTGCGGAGGGATGGTGATGCCGTCGTTCTGCGACTCGCACACGCATATAGTATATGCCGGATCGCGCGAACAGGAGTTTCTTGACAAGATCAACGGACTGAGCTATGAGGAGATAGCACGCCGTGGCGGAGGTATACTTAATTCGGCCGACAGGCTTCATGACACTTCCGAACAGGATCTTTTCGAACAATCCATGCAACGAGCCGAGGAGGTTATGCGAATGGGCACCGGTGCGATCGAAATCAAAAGCGGCTATGGACTGACACTTGAAGATGAACTTAAAATGCTGCGTGTGATAGCCCGGATAGCGGAAGCATCACCTATGCGGGTCAGAGCCACATTCCTTGGCGCCCATGCGGTAGGGCGGGCATATTCGGGCCGTCAGGGCGAATATGTGGATATGGTTTGCCGGGATATGATTCCCGCTGTGGCTGCCGAGGGGCTTGCCGATTTTGTGGATGTGTTCTGTGACGAAGGGTTCTTTACCGTTGAAGAGACGGCCCGGATAATTGAGGCCGGTGCCCGCTATGGGATGAGGCCTAAAATCCATGCCAATGAGCTGGCTGTGTCAGGCGGTGTGCAGGTGGGTGTGGCCCATAATGCGCTGTCAGTGGACCATCTTGAACGCATGGGTGCGGAGGAAATTGAGGTGCTGGTTTCGGGCACCACTGTGGCCACGATGCTTCCGGGAGCTTCGTTTTTTCTCGGTATGCCTTATGCGCCAGCCCGTAAAGCTATTGACGGAGGTCTTACCGTGGCTCTTGCGTCGGACTATAATCCGGGTTCGTCGCCGTCGGGCGACATGCGGATGGTGCTTTCGCTCGGCTGCATAAAAATGAAAATGACACCCTCGGAGGCCATAAATGCCACTACCATAAACGGAGCCGCGGCTATGGATCTGAGTCATGAGGTCGGGTCGATAACACCCGGAAAGGTGGCTAACTTCTTTATCACACCTCCTATGCCGTCGGTGGCATTTTTCCCGTATGCTTATTCCACGCCGCTGATATCGCGTGTGTTCCTGTCAGGCCGCGAGATACGCTAAGTTATAATGTTACAGCCAATGTGATGACGGCAGCCCCCAAGGCTGCCATTGTCATATATACGGCCCGCTTTGTAAGCCATAAGTTGTAGCGCCGGAAGTAAACGATGCCGACTATGGCGGTGTATATGATATACCATGCGGCATAAGCCAACCCCATGCCTGAGATACCCCACCTGGTGTAGGCGGCTATGCTGACAGCCACATATATGGCCGAACTGGTAAGTTCGGTGATGATGAATGTGCGCCCGTCGCCGCGGGCGAGGATAGTGTAAGCCATACATACCGATACTCCACGGAATATGGTGCCGACAGTGCCGATGGCCACGAACGGCACCACTATCCGGAACTCGGAGGAATATATGAGGTCGATGACCCAGGGTGCGGCGATTATGAAAGCTACGGCAACCGGTATCATGACGCAACTCACAGTGGCTATTTCGTGGCTCACATAAAGCGACGTGGTGCGCCTGGAGTGTACGGCACCGCTCACCCGGGGATAGAATTCCACCATTATGGCGGTGAAAATCAGTCCTACATAGCGGTTTATAAGTGTGAAACCGGCCTGAAAATAACCTACCGTGTCGGTGTCGGCATATCGATTGAGATAGGCTATGAATATGTAGGACGCGGCTGTGGCACCGATCATTGATACGGTGATATAGGCTCCGAGTCCGAGTAATTTGCGGGCTTCGGCTGTAAATTCTTTTGCAGGGAATGATGTGGGTCGTGGAATGCGTACCCTATATAATAACAGGGCTGTCATTGTGGCAAGGGAATATACGATGATCGACGGTACGATACTTTCGTCGCGCCACCAATAGAACATAGGAACGGATGCAGCCAATCCCACTATATTGCCCCACATGGCAGCACCGGCCATTTCGCGCAGGCGGGAAAGCCCTTGCAGTATGCCGTTGCGACCGGCTGACACTGCGGCAAACAATGCCGAAAGGGCAAGCAGCCGGAACGGAGCGGCATAAGCGTCGGATTTAAATGTCAGTTCGCTGAGCCATGGAGCAAGTATGAAGGTAAGCAGTGCCCCTGCAATCCCTAACAGAAGAGCAAGGCGTCTTACAGAGGCCACAATGGTGATGCGCCTGCGGTTGTCGGCTGCCGCTATGCTGCGTGTGGCCGATGTCGACAGTCCCATCTGTGATATGTTGCCTATGAGGTCGGAGGCCGAGAGGAATATTCCGAACAGCCCCATGCCTACGGGGCCAAGCCATATGGCTACGAGCTTGGTGCGTATTACCGAGCATATGATCGACACTACCTGTACACCGCCGAAAATGCCCATGGCACGCATCACGCGCGCCGACATTGATGTGGGTCGGTGGACTTTAGTCCCGGTCATTGTCTCACCCATGCCAATGGATTGAGTTTTGTCCGTTCGTGGCGTAGCTCAAAATGGAGAATAAGGCGATTGTCGCGTTCGGGGTCGCGGTCAACTGTGCCTAATTTCTGGCCTGTTTTCAGTTTGTCGCCTTTTTTTACCGTGAGATTGGAGAGACCGGCATATATGGCTATATACTCGCCATGACGCACCATCACTATATGGTTATATCCGGGCTGGCGGAACACCGCCGATACTTCTCCATCATAAATGGCCTTGGCATTTCCTCCTGAGATAACTTCCACATCAATGCCCGAATTGTCGGTTTCAATGCCCGGCACATCAGGATGTGGGTGTCGCCCGAACCGGCTTATAATCCGGCATTTGCCGTCGAGCGGGAAGGGCAGATGACCTTTCATGCGTGCAAACGGTGAATCCGAGGGCACCGTCGAGGCTATGTCAGGCTTGGCGGGAACGGCTGACGGTGTCTTGCCGGGCGTTTGTTGCTGGCGCCGTTTGTTCTCCTGTTGCCTGCGTTTTTCCTCCTGACGTTTCTTTTCTGCGTCACGGCGTTTCTGCTCTTCGGCTATCAGGCGGTCAAGTTCACGGTCAAGCGCGGCAAGGCGTTCTTTCTGTTTTGCAAGATGGGCGCGTAACCTGTTGCCTTCGCTTTTAAGGGAGGAAACTATGGATGCTGTTTCCTTACGGTCTTTTTCCACCCGCGCATTGGCCGCGGTAAGGGCTGCGAGATGTGTGCTGCGCTCACCTATCAGAGCTTCCAGATGTTGGCGCCGTTGGTTAAGTACTGCCGTCTTGTTGCGCAGTTCCTCAGTGCGGCGTCCACGCCATTTGTTGAACTGGCGCAGGTAACGCACACGTGCCACGGCTTCGGAGAAAGATCCGGATGCAAAGATGAACGTCAGGCGGTTTATAGCCGATTGACGCCCCTGCAGTTTCTGCATGATCCGTTTGTAGGCTTTGCGCAGGTGTTCCACATCCGCTTCCGCAGCGGTTATGGAGTCGCGTAAGGAAGCCATTGACGCATTGAGGGAGTCGACGCTTGCCTGTGACCGTGCTATTGATGTGCGGCGCATGTCGATGTCGCGCCTGAGTTCCTCGAGCCTGTTGAGCTGCCGGGCGGTGGACTGATCGTTTTCTTTTATCCGGGCGGTGGTTTTTTTTATATCGCGTGCCGTGGCCTGTTTTTCCTTTTTTATGGACGAAGCCGATTTGCCGGCCGGAGGTTTGGGTATGGCCGACAAAGAGGCTGCCATAAGTGTCACGGCAGCGAATATTCTGATATTAACCTTCACAACCGGAATGGCATATGCCGCTAAAGGTTGGTTATTCGGGGATACTGCTGATGGCAGCAGAAATCTCCTCGGCAAGCTGCTGCATCCTTTCGGGCGGCAATGTCATTTTGCCTTTGCTGAAATATATGTCGCTTTCCTTGGAGATGGGCACGAGGTGGATGTGTGCATGTGGCACCTCAAGACCTATAACGGCCATGCCGATGCGCTTGCACGGCACCGCTTTCTCAAGACCTTTGGCTACACGTTTTGCAAACAGATGCAATCCGGCAAGTTCTTCGTCATCAAGGTCGAAGATATAGCTTACCTCATGTTTGGGCACTACAAGCACATGTCCTTCCGATACAGGATTGATGTCGAGAAATGCAAAATAGCGGTCGTTCTCGGCCACTTTATAGCAGGGAATTTCGCCAGCTATTATTTTTGAAAATATGGAGGCCATAATCAGAATTTTATTTCAACGATTTCGAATTTCATCAAACCGGCGGGAACTTTTATTTCAACCACCTCGCCTAATTTGTGGCCGAGAAGGCCTTGTGCTATAGGGGTGCTTGAGCCTATTTTCTTTTCCTTGAGGTTGGCTTCGGAGTCGGCCACGATGGTATATTCCATAGCCATTCCGTTGGCCACGTTTTTGATTTTTACAGTGTTGAGTATCTGCACTTCCTCATTGTTGAGCGTGCTTTCATCTATGATCCGGGCATTTGCCACGAGATCTTTTAGCTGTGCAATTTTCATTTCGAGCATGCCTTGGGCCTCTTTGGCTGCGTCATACTCGGAGTTTTCGGAGAGATCCCCCTTGTCGCGGGCTTCGGCTATGGCACGGGATATTTCCGGGCGACGAACTGATTCGAGATAGGCTATTTCTTCCATTTTCTTCTTATAGCCTTCTTTGGTCATAAAGGTGATTGCCATGGTGTTGTGGTATATCTGTTTATGGGGTTAATATTCGGGATAATAACGAAAAAATAAGAATCTCAACGCGGCAACGCTTTGAGACCCCTTGGGATTAACTTATGATTTATGCCACAAAGGTAGTCCCTTTTCCCGATATAAACAAAGAAAATCCCGCATAAATTTTAGCGGAACAGTCTTGTTGTGGCCGGTAAAGCTATCCGAGTACTTTGTCGAGGACTATGCCGGTGATCATGTCGTCGACTCCGGCTCTGCGCAGATAACGCAAGTCGGCTTGGAATTCACGGGCAAAAGCGCCTTTGCCTTCGGGATTTGATTCAATGGACCGGGTATAGTGGCTTACGGCATTGTGGAACTGGGATCTCATCATGGCCAGATGGCCCATGTTTAGAAGGTCGGTATGGGTAATTTCGTCGGCTGAGAGACGTCCGAAATACGATGCAGCCTGATCATAATTGCCGTCGAGCATCGAAGCCCATGCAATTGCCCGTGTGGCTTTGGCAGATTTTCCGTCAGTGAGATAGTCGACCTTGAAATATAGTTTCAGGGCTTTTCCATAATCGCCTGTGTCAGTGAGTATGTCGGCCATGCGCAATGCTATGCCGGTGTCGTCGGGCTGCATTTCGGCAAGGCGGGAGTAGTAATGCAACGCGCGGGAGTTGTCGCCGAGTTTGCGGTGACATGCGGCAAGGCGCCGGAGCAGCCATGGAGTTGTGGAGTCGAGAAGCTCGGCCTGCTGATACATTTCAAGGGCTTCGGCTGTGCGGCCCGCTGCCTGATGGCAATAGCCCATTTTCTGGAGTACGGAGGGATCGGGCGCGCCGAGAAGCCGCAAGCGTTCGAATAACGGAAGCGCGTCCTCATAATGGCGGTGGCTGAAATAAAATTCGGCGAGCAGCCTTATTGTGTCCTCGTCATTGAACACATTGCCAGGCAAATCAATATCGGCAGGATTTATGTTGGTGCCGAACGGATCGCGGAAGTCGCCTTTGCGGCGGAACAGCTTGAAAAACCGGTAGAGATCCTGAACATAATGGGTCACGGCGAGTTCACGGTTGTTGTGGTCGGTATCGATCAGTGTGGAGGCTATTTCATCCATGTTTATGTTCTGTTGCTCTATGGCACCAAGCATCATACGACGCTTTTCTTCAGGCACGGTTGCGAGGGACAGGAGCATGGAGAATTTATCACTGTCGCATACAAAACGGCTTGCTGCGAGCAACCGGGCGAGGGAGGCGCCTCCAGCTCCTGACATGACTTTAGCCACTGCCGGGTTCGATTCGTCGAATACCATGAACCATGAGGGCATATCGTTGAAAAACGGGAAGTTTTTGAGGTTGGCGAATGTGGCCATCATCACGTCTCCGCCGCTTTCCTGTAATTCTGAAAGCCGTTTCAGTTTGTCGGATATACCGCTTTTGTCGAGCATTTCTTCCCATTCAGGGTTCATGTCGCCGGTTTCGGGGTCTATCATGTCCTCGGCCGACATGTTGCTGTCGCGCATCTTTTTCTGAATATCAGGGCGCATTTTAAGCATTGACGGTATTATCTCGTCGGTCATTGTGCGGCGTATGGTCTCGGTGTCGCGTGTCCGGATCAGCTGCAATGCTATGGTTGTGACATCTTTTTTCCATGACGGTTCTTCGGCCAGGGTTTCCATGCGTGTGCGCATTTTGGCTGACTGTGGCCGTGTACGCCATACCCACAATGAGATTATTAGAGCGGTAAGAGCTCTCATGCTGAGATGAACGGAGAATCCTTCGCCTACAGCCGCATAGGTGTCGGCCATTATAAGCAGCCGGTTTTCATCGTAAAACTCAAGTATGCCTGCAAACAGGGCTGATATGATAAGCATTTTGAACGGCAGGGGCGTATTTACTGACCATAGCAGCGAGCGTATGGCTTCTATGTCCTCGTTGCCAAGTGGGTGGGTGATCCATATGCGTGTGAAAATCTGCCGTTCCATGCGGTCGACATCTTCGGGGGCAGTAGCTGATCCGGCTCCGAATGCAGCAAGTCTTGAAGCGTCAAGTGCAGTGGAATATTGTGCTGCCAATGAGGCTATTGTGCTGCCGGGGTTTAGTCTTTCATACCGTATGGTGCTGTAATATAAGGCAGGCGATTCGGCCACTGACGCCTCACGGACAATACGGGCCGCACAGTCGGTTATTCCGCTTGTGATATTGTCGTAGACCTCCGAACGGTGAGGGTCACAGGTTCCGTCCAAAGCATATTTGGCAAGATATTCGTAGGCTTCCTGTAGCCGGGATATCTCGCCGCGGATTTCCCACGGAGCGTTCACTATGCCGGCCATGGCATGGAGATTGTTTATTGCGGAGGTGATACGGCGGGCGGATATATTCCGGCGTATGGTATCGTTTATGTTTCGGAGGGATTCTCGGTTCATATGAAGTGTATGTCGTAGTTGGGTATGCAAATATACTAAAAAACATCGTGCCGTTTTGTCGGAAGTCAGAAAAAACTTATCTTTGCCAAGCACGATAATAATTTCAATAATTATGACAAAATTGTATCTGACCCGATTGCTTAAGGCCGTATTTCTTACCGCCGTGTCGTTTTCCACCATTTCGGCATCTTCAGCCTCTCTTACTGTAGCTGACGGGAATGATGTTAGCAACGAACTTCCGGTGTTTGCTTACTGGATGGATCGCGCGCAGCATTTCCAGCTGATTTATCCGGAAGAAGAACTTGTGGACATGACTGGAAAATCCATTACGAAAATGACGTTCTATATCAGTTCAGTCAGCAAGGACTGGACAAATCCGGATATCGTCGTTTCGTTTGGACGGTCGGAAAGCGAGGGGTTCGGGTCGGCGCAGTATTTGTCGGTGCCTGTGATTAAGGTGGGATCCGGTCCGTTGGCTATAGCTACGGGTGACGATCCGCTTGTTTGGTGTGTGGAACTGACATCGCCTTATCTTTATTCAGGAGGTAACCTTCTTGTAGATATTGTGAGCGCAAAAGGCAATGCTCCGCGTGTGAATTTCATCGGGACGAAAATGGCGTATAATACCGGGCTTACATCGCGTAGTTCTGTAACGCTGTCGCAATTCCTGCCGAAGTGCACTTTCGAGTATGAGGATGCCGGATCACAAAGCGCCACAGTATCGACTGACAATATAAAATTCCCGTTTATGTTTGCCGGTGAACGGGCAGAAGCTCATTTCACCGTAAGTAATATGGGTACCGAACCTGTGTCGGGTTCTATAACTGCCGTTGAAGGGAGTGAGTTTACAGTGTCGCCTGCTGTAATTGAGGATCTCGCTCCCGGTACCGGACAGGAGATAACGGTTGCATTCGAGCCTGTGGCCACGGGCGATGTCGAGAGTGAAATTCTGGTGGATCTCGGGGCTGCAGGGCAGTTTGAGATAGCGGTTTCCGGTTCTGCCGTATCGGCGCCAGAAGCCTATCGTGAGACATTTGATGCGTCAGATTATAGTGTTGCCGTGCCACAGGGATGGACAGCTTATGCCGAGGAATATACCTCGGCAGGTGGTGAATTTGTGGACTTCACTGCGAATTATGCAAATTTCCCGGCGGCCTACCGTTTTTCATCCTATAATTTCGAAGGATCAGGCGGCATAGCATGGGATCATGTGAACTGGGCGGCAAATACGGATCTTTACCGTCAATACTATTATCTTATCTCTCCTGAAGTGCATGGTGATGTAACTGTCAGGGGAATGTTTACTGACCTTCCTGCCGCCGGAGCTTTTATAGAAGCATATCCGGCTGCCAAGAATGTTGACGGCACTTTTATGTTCGAGGCTCCCGCTTATGATATTATTTGGGACACGGATGTTGACAACACGCATTGGTCGGTAGGCTCGTTTACAGCCGACAGAGGCAGCTATGTTGCCTTTTTCATGAAGTTCGGCGCCCTTGATTTCATGGCTGCTGACAATACCGTAGGAATAACACCTCCTGGGAAAGAAGGTGCGTTGCAATGCCGGGTGGCCGGTGTTGGTGTGATCAGCTATACCACGGATGCGCCAGGGGTGGAATATGCGGTGTATGATCTGTCAGGACGCATGCTGAAAACCGGGCGTATGGCTGTTTCGACGGGAAGAATAGAGCTGGGTACTTCTCCGGGGCTGTATATAGTGAAAGTGACTGACGGCCGAGATACCTCCACTTTGAAAATCATAAAATAACATCACATTTATATAAGTATAAAGTAATATCCATTTATCCAATCAATTAAAATGCAATTTAGAAAAAGAACCATTAACCGTATCGGCGCGCTGGCGCTTTTGCTTGCTGCATTTGGCAGCGCCTATGCCAAACAGCCGGGAGTGCGGATTTCGCACATAGATCCTGACCGTAAGGAGATAGTGAGACATACGCGCAGTGTCAGGGGTGCGGCTCATTCAATGTCACAGTTTGTCACCAAACGCAGACAGGTCAAAGAGAATACCCTTTCGGTGCCGCGTCAGCCTGTGGCTGCCAATGCACCGGGACGCCGTCCGGTTTACGGACTTGTGACGTTCGCTTCATCGTGGACTGATTATGAACATGCGGGTATCTACCGTATTCCGGCAGGTGCAGGGGCTGAGTTTGTGCCTGTGGCCACTTCGGCCGAAATGCAGGCGGAGAATGCAGTGATGGCCGGAGAGCAGTTCTGGCTTACACATCTTACAGAAAATATGTTCGGGCAATTCCAATGGGGTGCGCTTTATAATCCTGCCACATGGACCATAACGGCCGACAATCTGGTGATGACAGAATTCGACGCCCAGTCACTGGCATATGACGGAACTACAGAGACCGTTTACGGAAGTTTCCGTCAGGCTGGAGGTGCCTTTAAATTTGCCACACTCAATGTCACGACAAACAAACTTACAGATATTGCGTCATTGGGCCAGGAGGGATTCACTTCCATGGCTTTCGACGGTGAAGGGCAGCTTTATGCCACCACAGTGGCCGGGACATTCGGCAAGGTGGATAAAGCCACAGGTGCGGTGTCGGCAATAGCTATGGGTGTGCCCGTGCCGCAATACAACACTTCCGCAGCCATCGATCCGTCGGCACGATGCTATTATTATGCTCTGATCACCGATACGCAAGCCGCTATGTATGCCATCGACCTTGATTCAGGTGCGCAGACCAAGCTTTACGACATGCCCGAC
>URII01000056.1 GCA_900547825.1 uncultured Porphyromonadaceae bacterium | reverse complement strand
CCGGCTCGAGGACGAAACTGTGGAATGGTGCGAAACCATACTGAAACGCAGTCCTATGGCAATACGCATGATCAAGCGGGCACTGAACGCCGAACTTGACGGACAGCGTGGCATGATGGAATTTGCCGGTGACGCCACTCTGATGTATTATCTCATGGCCGAAGCTCAGGAGGGCAAGAACGCATTTCTTGAAAAACGCGACCCTGATTTCGGGCAATTCCCTAAATTTCCGGGATGATTGCCGAAGGACTGTGTGCCGCATGGTGCCGCCACGACCTTTTGTTCCGCGAGCCGGCAGTGACCTCAAGGGCCGTGATGCACAATAAGGAGACTTGGTTTGTAAAACTCTGGCACAGGGATAACCCCGAACATTTCGGCATTGGGGAATGCGGACTGTTCCGCGGACTCAGCGCCGATGACCGCACCGACTACGGCGAGATCCTCGCCCGGGTGTGTGCCTCTGTTTCGAACGGCGAACCTATGCCCGTGTTCAGCGGCCTCCCGTCCATGAAATTCGGATTCGAGACCGCCTTGCTCGACTTGGCCGGAGGGGGACGTAGAATTTTATATGACAACCCATGGAGCCGTGGTGAAAGCGCCATAACCATCAACGGACTTGTGTGGATGGGTTCGGAGGAGGAAATGACCCGACGCATGGCCCTGAAACTTGAAGCCGGGTTTCGTTGCATAAAAATCAAGATCGGAGGCATAGACTTTGACCGTGAACTGGCATTGCTTCGCACCCTCCGGGCTGCGTTCAGTCCCGCCGACGTGGAACTGCGCTTAGATGCCAACGGGGCTTTCCGCCCCGAGGAGGCATTGGAGCGACTGGAGCTTTTGGCAACTCTCGGCATTCATTCCATAGAACAGCCCATCCGTGCGGGCCAATACGGCGAAATGCAGCGCATATGCCGGTTGTCACCGATCCCGGTGGCATTGGACGAAGAGCTTATCGGCATTGAAGGTATCGGGAATAAAAGAAGGCTGCTTGAGCAGCTGCAACCCGCCTACATAATTCTGAAACCTTCGCTTTGCGGAGGCATTGAGGGCTCTAAACAGTGGATCACGGCTGCTGAGAGGGCCGGTGCCGGATGGTGGCTGACATCGGCATTGGAGTCGAATATCGGACTCAACGCCATAGCCCAGTTCGCAGCCCACCTCGGAGTCACTATGCCACAGGGCCTTGGCACCGGAGCGTTGTATACCAACAACATACCATCCCCGTTAGTGCAGGAACGCGACATATTGCGGACTGATCCGGCCCGCGGATGGGATTTAAGCATGCTTCAATGGAACATCCCTTCCTGAACGAATGGCGTTCGGGAGCCTCGGTATTGAATGCCCGCACGTCAGGCTCTACCGGAGCACCGAAAAACATACAGCTGCTGCGCACCGACATGCTGGTGTCAGCCCGTGCCACCTGCCGTTTCTTCGGGATCGAAAAGAATGACCGGATACACTGTCCCCTGTCGTTGGACTATATAGCCGGAAAAATGATGGTGGTGCGGGCAGAAGTGAGCGGAGCGGCACTGACTTTGGAAACGCCTACAAATTCTCCACTCGGCAACGACACTGATCCGCGACCTATAAAGCTGTTGCCGGTGGTGCCGTCGCAGATAATGGCGCTCAATGGCACACTTCGGCCCGGAGCGGTGGAGAACATAATAGTGGGCGGCGCGCCTATGGACGCCTCTACCGAACAAACGGCCCGTAAGCTGCCGGCACGGATATGGGCCACTTACGGCATGACAGAGACATGCAGCCATGTGGCTCTGCGTGATGTAAGCGCGGGCGGCCGACATTTCACTGCGCTGCCCGGATTCACGTTCTCAACCGACAACCGCGGGTGTCTCGTCATAGAGCATGACGTGATGTCATTCCGGCGCCTTGTAACCAACGATGTGGTGCAACTGCTCTCACCGTCCGGATTCATATGGCTGTCACGCTTCGACAACGTGATCAACTCCGGAGGCATAAAACTGTTCCCCGAGCAGCTTGAACGTCTCATAGCCCCGCATATGGGCAATATACCGTTTTATATCACTTCACGCCCTTCCGCCGTGTGGGGTGAGGAAGCTGTAATGGTAACCGAACAGGGCGCTGTGCAAAATCCTCCTGCTCTCCTCCGTAAACTTCACGACGCACTCCCCCATCGCCACTGCCCCAAAGCCATAATAGAGCAACCTTTCACCTACACCCACACAGGCAAACTGATCCGCAAACGCCTCCCATCCTAAACTGCGCCTCACCAATTAGAGTAGGTTAAAGAATACGAGACTTCCCAACTACATAATAAATTTGTGGGATTCAGGATTTTGGAGTAGTTTTGCATTACTATGACAGATATTATTCCCAACCACCACCCCCATATTGTCAGAGTCAAGAACTTTAGAATTGATGCTGACTATGCCGCTTGGCTTTCGGAAATCAAGCGACGCTATCATTAGGCCCAAATCAAAGCGGCAGTAAAGGTAAATACAGAAAAATTAGCTTTCAACTGGAGTGTGGGACGCGACCTTGTTATACGGAAAGCAGAAGAAACATGGGGCAGCGGGGTTGTAGAACAGCTTAGTTTTGATTTGCAGGAGGCTTTTCCTAAAGATCAAGGCTTCGGTAGTCGTAATCTTTGGAATATGAAGAAATGGTATCTTACATTTTCTTCATTAACGGCACAGGAAAAACTGCACCAGCTTGGTGCAGAATTACAACAAGCGGATAGTCAGCGAATTGTAAAACTCCACCAACTTGGTGCAGAAATTGATTATGACTTTCCTCTCGTTCTTGGCCTTGTTCCTTGGCGTCACCAAGTGAACATTATAACCAAATGCAAGTCGGTTGACGAAACTGTTTTCTACTTGCGGGAGTGCATATTAGGTGGATGGAGCCGCCAGACGTTGGATAATTCATTGAAAGCGAACCTATACAAGACGCATGGTCAAGCCATCAGCAATTTCCCGGAGTATCTGCCCGAAGCTCAAAGTCGTATGGCTCAGGAAATTACAAAGGATAACTATGATTTCAGTTTTGTAACCGTTCCTGCCAATTATAAAGAGGAACAGCTTGAAGCAGCTTTGGAACATAATATCACCCGTTTTCTGCTTGAACTGGGAACCGGCTTCGCTTTCGTGGGGCGACAAAAAGAACTGGTTGTGGGTGGCCGTAGCCGCAGAATAGACATGCTGTTCTACCATATCCGCTTAAAGGCTTACGTTGTAGTTGAATTGAAAGTAAAGCCTTTCGATCCGGCTTATGCCGGGAAACTCAACTACTATGTGAATGCTGTTGACGAACTGCTGAAAGGAGCGGATGATAATCCCACCATAGGACTTTTGATATGCAGTGACAAAGATGAAACCGAGGTGCGTTGGGCTTTCAAAGGCATACAAACGCCTATGGGAGTTGCTTCGTACGACAACGTGCAGATTGCATCACCCTCAAACCTGCTGCCATCTGCTGAAGAACTGCAAGCAAGAGTAAGGTTGGTTGAAGAAGAACTTAGCCGATCTGGCGATTAATAACTCTATATAGATAGAAATACCCCGGGGCGGGAGGCTCCGGGGTATTTTTATGGGTTATTGGTGTCGTGGATTATTTCACGAGAACTTTTGTTACGGAAGTACCCTGCTTGCGGATGTAGATACCGTTGGCGGGATTGTTGACCTTCACACCCTGGAGGTTGAAGAACTCAACGGGCTTGTTGGCGTTGTTGTCAACCGACACATTGTCGATACCGGCATTCTTGAGGAAGTTGAAGTTATACTTGAACTCAGTGTTGTCAAATTTGGCAAGCCAACCTACCTCACAACCAAATACCATCTGTGAAGGCAGTGTCATGATTGTGTTACCGGTAGCAGGATCTGTTGAAAGCATACCCTCAACAATAAGATTTTGCGCCGTTGAACTTTCCTGACTGTAAGCCCAAATTTCATACTCGTTACCGGATTCATCAGAAGCGTAACCCATCATCTGATCCACAGCCTGGGCAGTCATATTTTCCTGATCTATGAACCAAACCATTTCCTCCATAAAGCCACCTACACCGGTCATGATGATAGCTTCATGATCCTCATAGTACAGTGTGTTGACTGAATATGTAGCGGGAGCAGTGTCAACGCCATTGCTCTCATATTCATCGGCGGTCATGACTGTGTTGATCTTCAGACCTTCCACGGCATTACGCACTTCATTGCCCTGCTGATCCTTATAATATCCGGAACCCCAGATAGGACGGAGGCCACGCAGACCGTCACCATCGATATAACCGATGTAAAGAGCCATTGATTTGTATGCGCCCATTATATAACCGTCCTGACAAGCAAATTCAATGGGATCGTTGGTAAATACATAGTTCTTGCCATCGCCGGCGTATGCGCCATACAGATATATCTGGCAAACCTCACCCTGTACAGAAAGAAGATCCTGACCAATACCTAATTTAAGGAATGTCATCTGCTCGCCATCCGACAGAGTCTCAACATAAAGCTCTGCATTCAGATCATTGACGGGATCATCGGAGAATACGCCTCCAAAGAAATTCTTGATAACTACATTACCATTGGCATCGGGAGCTGTGATCTCAAAATCAAAACTGATGGGCAGAGCTCCGGTATCAAGATCCATCTCTCCCTTAAACATATATTGTCCGGCAACATCTGCAAAACTAACAGGAGCCTTGGCGGGAGCTTTCTTCATTGCAGCGGCATCAGTACCGAAAGTCTTGTTGGCCTCAACCTTGGAGATCTGAACATTTGAAAGTTCAAAAGAGGGTGCAGATTTCTCAAACTTCACAGAAGGAACAGTAGCCATTGCGGAGCCGGCAACTGCCAATGAAAGCATAAGAGTAGAAATTTTCTTCATACTTTTAGTTTTTATAATTTATAAAAGGGTTAATGAATTATTCGGATTGATTGAAATGCAATTGTTCGTTAAGCAATCACAGCGGGCGTTGCCCCCTGCTTGCATACGCAAAGATGAAAAATATTTTTGTATCCCCCAAATAATTTTCACTAAATTTTCACTGCCATGACAAAATTAAACGCCGCCCTATTTACAACAGTACAAGGGTGGCGTCAATATTATCAAAATGCTTGCATCGAACGATGCAACACTATTTTACGATCCATCACCGAACAGTCCATGACATCCCCTTTTATCGAAACTCCGTCAAGGCCTGTTTCCATGGCAAAACGCATTTTCAACGCCTCGCTAAGCGACCGGGCTATCGCAGCAGCCGTTTCAGGCGATATCTGAGCCACTACTGGTGTCTCCTGCTGCGAAGCCATATTCTCCACAGCCACCACACTTGACGGGTTAATGTTGACATTTATGGTGGAAGGATCAAGAGTCAGCTCCACGCGGTCGCCGCTCAACGTCCATGTGCCTGAAACAGTGCCTACGCCCGACACTGACGTACTCACCGGCTGAACGTCCTGATCCGAGGCCGCATCCGGCACCATAGCCGAAATCATGGCGGCAATAGTGACCTCGCCTTGCTCGGCAAGCGAGTCGGCGTCATTATAAAATGTATAGACGGGTGTGATTGTGGCCGACGGAATACCTTCAGCCACAAGATGCTCGGGTGCGCCGCTCCATGAGCCTTTAAGCTCCACGGCAAGACGATCCCTGCCGCATGCGGCAAGCAACAGCACTCCCAACAGGGCAATAGCAATGTAAATTCTTTTCATAATTCTTTATATTATATAATGTGGGGCTTGACTACAGATAATCAACAATGACCCGGAGGGTATTGTTCGTGCCTTAAAAAACAGAGGATGCCGGCCATCGGGTATGTTGACCGGCATCCTTATATGGATTATGACCGCGGGGGTGCCTCAATGTGCGCCACCGGAATGAATCAGTCAGCTATCTTAGCCTTGAGGAACTCACGGTTAAGACGGGCAATGTTGCTCAGCGGAATGTTCTTGGGACACTCTGCCGAACATGCGCCTGTGTTGGTGCAGTTGCCGAAACCGAGCTCGTCCATCTTGGCCACCATGGCGCGGGCACGGCGTGCACGCTCCACCTGGCCCTGGGGAAGAAGGGCAAACTGGCTCACCTTGGCGCTCACAAACAGCATGGCGGAACCATTCTTGCAAGCTGCCACACAAGCGCCGCAACCTATACATGTGGCGGAGTCCATGGCTATGTCGGCCACCTCCTTGGAGATGGGTATGGCATTTGCATCGGGAGCGCCGCCACAGTTGAACGACACGTAGCCGCCGGCCTGCTGTATCTGGTCAAATGCGTTGCGGTTAACGATAAGGTCGCGGATCACCGGGAATGCAGCCGAACGCCACGGTTCGATGGTGATGGTATCGCCGTCCTTGAACTTGCGCATGTGGAGCTGGCAGGTGGTGATTCCCTGTACGGGACCATGTGGATGTCCATTGATATAGAGCGAGCACATGCCGCATATGCCCTCTCGGCAGTCGTTGTCGAACACCACAGGCTCGTCGCCGGCGTCGACAAGCTGCTGGTTCAGCATATCGAGCATTTCGAGGAAGCTTGAACCCGTCGCCACATTATCAAGATGATATTTCTCAAACCGTCCCTTTTCCTTAGGACCGCGCTGACGCCAGATCTTGAGATTTACACTTATTGTAGTTTCCATTTCTGATAATCTTAATGAAGTAGTAAAGAAAAAGGATTTTTATGACTTGTAGTTACGGGTCTGCACCTGTATTTCCTCATATTTCAGAGGCTCCTTGATAAGGATAGGCTTCTCATTGTCGCCGGTGTATTTCCAGCACGACACGTACATATAGTCCTTGTCGTTACGGGCAGCCTCACCGTCGGCCGTCTGGTATTCCTCGCGGAAGTGTGCGCCACACGATTCGTTGCGGTGGAGGGCGTCGATAGCCATCATTTTGGATATTACGAGGAAGTCCTCAAGGCGGAGAGCCTTTTCAAGCTCGGTGTTGAGGTCGTCGGCATTGCCCACTATGCGGAGATCGGAATAGAATTCCTTACGCACTTTCTCTATTTCGTCGATAGCCTTCACGAGGCCCTGGAGATTACGGCCCATACCTACGAGATCCCACATCACATGTCCGAGACGCTTATGGATCTGGTCGGGCGACTTCGTGCCCTTTATAGCCATGAGGTTGGCAATGCGCTGACGCACACCCTGCTCTGCTTCGTCAAATTCCTTGGTGTCGGTAGTGAAATGGGGCACCTTGATCTGATCGCTCAGATAATTCTGCATTGTGTAGGGAAGCACGAAGTAACCGTCGGCAAGACCCTGCATGAGAGCGGATGCGCCGAGACGGTTGGCACCGTGGTCGGAGAAGTTGCATTCGCCGATGGCGAAGAGGCCCTTGACTGAAGTCTGGAGTTCGTAGTCTACCCAGATACCGCCCATCGTATAGTGGCTGGCGGGGAATATCATCATCGGAGTCTCGTAAGGATTGTCGTCGGAGATCATCTGATACATGTCAAACAGGTTGCCGTAGCGGTCGCGCACAACATCCTCGCCGAGGCGCTGTATGGCATATTTGAAGTCAAGATAAACAGCATTGCCCGTACCTACACCATAGCCGGCATCGCAGCGTTCCTTGGCGGCACGGCTGGCGATATCGCGGGGACAGAGGTTACCGAATGCGGGATAGCGGCGTTCGAGATAGAAGTCGCGGTCCTCGTCGGGAATATCGGTGGGGCGTTTCTTGCCGGCGCGTATGGCTTCGGCATCCTCCTTCTTCTTGGGCACCCATATGCGGCCGTCATTACGGAGCGATTCGCTCATAAGCGTAAGCTTCGATTGATCCTCGCCATGCACGGGAATACAGGTGGGGTGAATCTGGGTGAACGCGAGGTTGCTCAGATAAGCGCCCTTCTTGAATGCCTGGACAGCAGCGGAGCCGTTGCAGCCCATAGCATTGGTGGAAAGGAAGAACGCACGTCCGTAGCCGCCTGTGGCAAGCACCACGGCATGTGCGGCATAACGTTCAAGCTCGCCTGTCACAAGGTTACGCATGATGACACCGCGCGCGCGTCCGTCGATCATAACGATGTCGAGCATCTCGCGGCGGTTGAACGACTTCACGGTGCCTTTCTTGATCTGGCGGTTGAGCGAAGCGTATGCGCCAAGCAGCAGCTGCTGGCCGGTCTGGCCCTTGGCATAGAATGTACGCGACACCTGGGCGCCACCGAACGAACGGTTGGCAAGCAGGCCGCCGTATTCACGTGCAAAGGGAACACCCTGAGCCACACACTGGTCGATAATATTGTTGGAGACTTCAGCAAGACGGTAGACGTTGGCCTCGCGCGAACGGAAGTCACCACCTTTCACAGTATCATAGAAAAGACGGTAGATAGAGTCGCCGTCGTTCTGATAATCTTTGGCAGCATTGATACCACCCTGAGCAGCGATAGAGTGTGCACGGCGCGGAGAATCCTGTATGCAGAAGTTAAGCACGTTGAAACCGAGTTCGCCGAGCGATGATGCGGCGGAGGCACCGGCAAGACCTGTACCTACCACAATCACGTCAAGGTTACGCTTGTTGGCAGGGTTCACGAGCTTCTGATGGGCCTTATAATTTTTCCACTTTTGGGCGAGCGGACCTTCGGGCACCTTTGAGTCAATGGTGTACTCGGGGAGCTTGGAGGATTCGATGTCAGCGTAATCCTTCATGATGGGGGTGGAGTCGATCATCCCCTTCAGGTTATTTAAATCAGCCATGATATATGTAACTGTATGTTTCTTGAATAGAATTATTTAGCACAACCGGCATTGGGGCACTCGGCTTTATTGCAGTCGGTTTTCGGGCAATCAGCTTTCGGGCAGTCGGTTGACACGCATCCATTGCCTTCGCATTCGGGATTGACACATTCGGTCATGCCGCAGGGAGCTCCCTCACCGGGATAAGCCGTCTGTGAATAACCGGCACCCATCTCCTCGGCAAACTCGTTATACTGCTCGATAAGCACAGGGCATGTTGAATATGTGCCGCGATGAGCCTGCACAGTAAACACGATAGCCTCGGCAAGGAAAAGACCTATTACGATTGTGGTCCACCAGCATCCGATGGCCTTAAGACGGGGAAGCCATATCTGGCCGTTCCAACCGGCGCTCTGCATCATTGACCAGAATCCGTGGTTCATGTGGAACCACAGGGCCACGAAGCCTACTATATAGACAATGAGAGTCCAAGGCTGGGAGAACGCCATTTCCAAGAATTTGGTACCGGCCTGAGGGGGAATGGCCACACCACCGTCGGTAACCGGACAATGGGTGATTTCGGCGAGCTGCATCTTGGCCCAGAACTGAATCAGATGCACTACAAGAAACGCAAGCACCACGATACCGAGCACAAGCATGTTCTGTGAAGCCCATTCCACCTGTTTAGGCTTGGCCACTACGGCATAACGGTCATTGCCGCGGGCCTTGCGGTTCTGGAGAGTAAGCCAGAGGGCATAGATAATGTGAATTACAACAAGCAGTCCGAGACCGGCTGAGGCCACAAGGGCATACCAGTTGGCACCGAGAAAAGCACATACGGCATTATATGCCGCAGGCCAGAAAAGGGCCACGCCGTTCATCACCGCATGAAACGTTACAAATAGGACGAGGCACGCGCCAGTGATGGCCATCACGAGCTTGCGTCCTATGGATGAGCATGTTAACCACATAGTCGTTAAATAGTTTTTAATTATTAATGTTGTTTTGGTTGTGTCGGTAACCTGTGTTCAAGGTAAGGATGTAATATATTTTGTGCAAATTTACAAAAATTGCGTGTCCCTGCAATTTTTTAACACAAAAACTTGGAAGGCGCATATAATTCACTGCGCGTCAATCTTTCCATATGCTTTTTTTGTTGTACCTTTGACGAAATTTTAATATTCATGCACTGCATCTGCAATCTGTAAAACATCTGTTTATTTTTATGAGTACATTTGAAGAATTAGGTGTGAGCGAACCGCTCCGCCACGCTATAACCGACATGGGATTCGAGAGCCCCATGCCCGTACAGGAAAAAGTAATTCCCCACCTGCTTTCAGAGCCGGGCGATGTAGTGGCGCTCGCCCAGACTGGGACCGGAAAGACCGCCGCATTCGGCCTTCCGGTTCTACAGCGGATAAACACGGCTGTTAACCGACCCCAGTCACTCATCATAGCTCCCACACGTGAGTTATGTTTACAGATTGCCGCGGATCTTGCCGATTTTTCCAAGTATATACCTAACGTAAAAGTGCTGCCGGTGTACGGCGGCTCAAGCATAGAGAGCCAGATCAAGGCCCTGCGCAAGGGCGTGCAGGTAGTGGTGGCCACTCCCGGGCGCCTTATCGACCTGATAAACCGCGGGGAAGTGGATCTGTCGGAGGTCAACACCGTGGTTCTTGACGAAGCCGACGAAATGCTCAACATGGGTTTCCTCGATTCGATCAACGACATTCTGGCCCATGTGCCTGACGAACGCAAAATGCTGATGTTCTCAGCCACAATGCCTGACGAAATAGCTCGCATAGCCAAGAAATACATGAAGGAACCCGTGGAGTTTGTTGTAGGCACACGCAATGAAGGTGCCGCCAATGTGCGCCACATCTATTATATGGTCAACGCACGCGACAAATATCTCGCCCTGAAACGCATCGCCGATAACGCCCCCGACATATATGCCATAATATTCTGCCGCACACGGCGTGACACACAGGAGGTGGCCGACAAGCTGATACATGACGGCTATAATGCCGACTCGCTGCACGGGGATCTGTCGCAACAGCAACGCGACATAGTGATGAAGAAATTCCGTGACCGAGTGATAACCCTTCTCGTGGCTACTGATGTGGCTGCACGCGGCCTTGATGTGGATGACCTGACACATGTTATAAACTACGGGCTGCCTGAGGACACAGCCGTGTATACCCATCGCTCGGGCCGTACAGGACGTGCCGGAAAAACAGGCGTGTCAGTGGCTATAATCCATTCACGCGAGAAAGGACGCTTGCGCGAGATAGAAAAAATCATAGGCAAGAAGTTCGAGCGCCGAGAGGTGCCTACTCCCCATCAGATAATCGAACATCAGCTATACCATCTGGCCGACAGGATTGAACGGGTGAAAGTGGACGAAGAGGAAATAGGGCGGTATATGCCCGGCGTGAGCCGTAAACTGGAATGGCTCTCGGGCGAAGACCTTCTGAAACGTGTGCTCTCATTGGAATTCAACCGGCTTCTTGAATACTATAAGGACGCACCGTCAATCGACTTCATCGACGAGAAACCGGCAAAGGAGAAAAAACAAAAGGAAACAAAACCGCGCAACGAAAAGGAGAAGGACCGTCGCACAGCCGAGAACGGAATGTCGCGCATATACGTGAACCTCGGCAAAAACAACGGTTTCTTTGCCGGTAACCTTATCGACATGCTCAACCACACCGTCACAGGCAAGCGCGTGGATGTGGGACGCATAGACCTTATGCCGGGTTATTCGCTGTTTGACGTGAATGCCGCCGACGCACGCCGTGTGGTCCAGGGCCTTACAGGAAGTGAATTCATGGGCCAGAGAGTATATAGCGAGGTTGCAAAGGAGGGCAAGGACTACAACCGTGCATCGGCCCGTAAGTCGCGTTCCAAAGAGCTTCCTGCCGAAGAAACCACTTTTGAGTATTTTCTTAAAAAGAACCGGGGCGGCTCAAAGAAACCCGTACGAAAAAAACGCTGACACATACATATGGCAATCACCGACAACAATCCATCCATCCCGCCTTTGGAACGGCATCCGTGGCCCCCGTTTATGCCCGAAGGAGCGAAAGTACTGATAATGGGCACTTTCCCTCCGGGCAACCACCGGTGGTCAATGGATTTCTATTATCCCAACCCCATCAATGACTTCTGGCGCATAATGGGACTGTTGCTGCTCGGCGACAAAAATGCACTTTGGCTACCGGAAGAAAAACGGTTTGACGAGGCCGCAATACGCCGGCTCATGGCCGACAACCATATAGCGCTGAACGACACTGCCCGCGAAGTAAGACGCCTCAAAGGCAACGCCTCCGACAAATTCCTTGAGATAGTGACGCCGGTTCCACTACATGAACTGCTTGAAGCCATGCCCTCATGCCGCACAGTAGCCACCACGGGCGAGAAAGCGGCCGGAGTGGTGGCGGAACTTACCGGAACGGAAATACCCAAAATGGGATGCATGGTTACCGACGCATCGGGCGTGGAGATATGGCGTATGCCCTCCACAAGCCGCGCCTACCCCATGAAACTTGAGGACAAGGCAGCACATTACGCCCGATTGCTGCGGTCGGCCGGAATTCTATGACAGAGATCAGCCTATTACCTTTCCGAACGGGAAAAGAGCCAGCCGCATCAACTTGAAATGCTGGAGGCCGAAAGGAATGCCTACAATGGTTATGCAGAATACCAGGCCCCAGCATAGATGAGTCAAGGCGATGGGAATACCGCCGATAAACCACCATATCACATTCATAATTCCGGCAAGACAACCCGAAGGCCATCCCGAACTCTCAACTTTTGTTCCGAACGGCCACAGCGCCACAGCAGCAAGTTTCAAAGTCTGAAGCCCGAACGGAATGCCTATAATGGTAACCATCATAAGCAAACTGGATATCACATATTCAATGGCGATCATAAATCCGCCAAAAACCACCCAGATAATATTCAGCAGTATATTCATTTATTGTTACGATTATGTTATACGACAAATTTAACAATTTTATCCCTTACCGAGTTGTCAACGGTTAAGAAATTATCACTGCTATTTCCGTATATCATTCAAAGATTGTAATTTTGCATAAATATTCACAGCCGTGCCTGAGGCAGGCTTATATTACAACAACACATTATAAACCATGATATTAGATCTGATTCAGCTCTCCATATTCGATGCTGCCACCCTGTTTCAGTGGGTTGTGGACAATGCAAGCTACCTGTTGGTGTTCGCCCTGATGGTGGTGGAAAGTTCATTCATTCCGTTTCCATCGGAAGTAATCGTGCCTCCCGCAGCCTATCTTGCGCGTACTCATGCCGACATGAATGTTGTGGGAGTGGTCCTTGCCGCCACGGCCGGAGCCTTGGTAGGCGCGCTGATCAACTATTACCTGTCGTTATGGATCGGCCGCCCGATCGTGTACCGTTTCGCCAACAGCCGCGTAGGCAGAGCCTGCCTCATCACACCGGAAAAGGTGAAGCGTTCGGAGGATTATTTCGACAAACACGGGGCCTTGTCAACTTTCATCGGACGTCTTGTGCCCGCCGTGCGCCAGCTCATCTCCATACCTGCCGGACTGGCCCGGATGAACATATGGACATTCATGCTGTTCACCACACTCGGAGCAATGACATGGAACATAGTTTTAGCCGCTCTCGGTTACTGGCTCGGAGGCGTAGTAAAACCCGATGAACTGTTCACCCAGGTGGAACGCTATAACGATTATCTCACTTATGCCGGTTATGCCATAGGCATAGCCTGTGTGGCGGTAATCCTATGGAATGCATTTAAACCCAAACAGAAAAACCCTATCCAATAAAGGCGTCATTGCCAGATCAACTTAAACTAACCCGTATCATAAAATGCTGATAGCTCCTTCATTACTTTCGGCCGATTTCGCCGACCTCCGACGCGATGTTGAAATGCTCAACGAAAGCCGCGCGGCAATGCTTCATCTTGATGTGATGGACGGTGTGTTCGTGCCCAATATATCATTCGGTTTTCCGGTGATCAAAGCCATAGGTAAATATGCCACAAAGCCGCTTGATGTCCACCTCATGATAGTCAACCCGCAGAACTATGTGGGGGCCGTGCGCGACTGCGGAGCCGAACTTATGAATGTGCATTACGAAGCCTGCACACATCTGCACCGCACAGTACAGGCAATAAAGAATGCCGGGATGAAAGCGGCAGTGACCCTCAATCCGGCTACTCCCGTATGCATGCTCGAAGATATTATAGCCGATCTTGACATGGTGCTCCTTATGTCGGTGAATCCGGGATTCGGAGGTCAGGCATTCATTGAAAACACCGTGGCAAAAACCCGGCGCCTTGTGGCACTGCGTGAAGCTTCAGGCAGCAATGCACTGATAGAAATCGACGGCGGGGTCAATGCGGCCACAGCGCCTGTGCTTGCCGAAGCCGGAGCCGACGTATTAGTAGCCGGGAGCTATGTGTTCTCATCGCCCGACCCGAAAGCCACAATAGCCGCTTTGTCGGATCTCTGATACTTTAAATCTCCCTCCAATGCCCGATCCTTTTGATTTGAATTCGCACCTTTACGGAAATTCCGATCCGGTTGAACTACCCACGTTCGACGGAGACGATTCCTATGATTACACCCCTGCCCCCGAACCGGAGCCACGCCAGGCTCCGGAACCTCAACCACAGCCCACGCCTGCCGCACCCCGTAAAAAAGAAAAGGAGCGCGACATGCCCCGCAGGAAGCGGGATCCCAAGGCCCGGACACCCCGTATAGAAGTAAAGAAACCGGCAGAGGAGGCCAAGGAGCG
>URII01000055.1 GCA_900547825.1 uncultured Porphyromonadaceae bacterium | reverse complement strand
CATACTGTTGCTCTGTCCTTGGCTGCCGCACAAAAAAGTCCCGCTCCACAGATGGAGCGGGACCCGGAATCATATCTTAAACCTTCCGCTTATGGTGCGGTGTTGCTTTAAGTCGGATTACTTATCCTCGATTGTGCAGATCGAAACGCGGTTCCAGGATTCCTCGGTGAACATTTCGCCGATACCCTGACCTTCGGCTGTGATGCGGTCAGCTGCGATCTTGTACTTTTTCTCGAGAGCGGTCTTAACGGCCTGAGCACGTGAGTTAGCGAGCTTGATGTTGTATTCAAGGTTGCCTTCGGGTGAAGCATAGCCCTTGATGACTACTTTCGAACCCTTGTGGTTCTTGAGGTAAGCTGCGATCATCTCTACGTTGGGCTGCTGGTCGGCGGTTATCACTGACGAAGCCTTCTTGAAGAAGATGTAGCGTACGCTGTTGAGGTTGTTGGTAACTTCCTTAACGATCTCGGCAGGACGTTTGCGGCAAGCCTCGAGTTCGGCAGCGAGAGCGTTGGCACGAGCCTCAGCAGCAACTACCTGTGCGCCACATGCGTCGAGAGCGCCACGGAGTTCGTTGATCTGAGCGTTGAGAGCGTCGATCTCAGCCTGATTCTTGGGTTCTACACACTTGAATCCGTCGCCGAAGTTGTAGGTAACACCCACCATGGCGTTGAATGTAGCGCGGTGGATATTGTAAGCGGCAGTGGTCTGTGCAACATCGAGGGGCTGAGTGTTCGAGCCGGTCATGTTGTAGACGATAGAGGGCTTGAATGCGATGGTAACTTTCTTCGATACGTTGAAGTTGAAGTTAAGACCGAGTTTGGTTGCGAAATAGTTGAAATCGTCAACGCCCTTGTTGTAATCGGCTTTGTTGTAGTAGTCGTGACCCCAGCCTGCACCGAGAACAGCTTCCATTTCAAAGAAACGGCCGTTGCAGTTGTAACCGCAGAAGAGGTTGGAGAGGTTCACTGTACCGTAAACGCCGGCATAAGAGTTATCGAAAGCAGTGGCGCTGTGCACTTTGCCCCATGAAGAGGTGTTGACTGCGGCAGAAGCCTCAAAGCCGAAGCCGAACAGAGGCGAAACCTGCTTGCCGATGTGAAGACCTACGGCACCACGCATGCTGCCGAAGAATGCATGATCGATCATCGGAGTGGTCACACCGCCATCAAGGCCGATCGACCAGTTCGATCCGAAGTTGGAATACTCAAGAGCTTGTTGAGCCTGTGCGGTCATCATACCGGCGACAGCAGCAGAAATGAGTAAAATCTTTTTCATTGTTCAGTTGTTTAACGTTGAATAATCGGCGCAAAGTTAATACTATTTGTGCAAATTACAAAATTTAATTAATTTTTATTCCATGTCACTGTTTAATCACCCCTCACCACCTTGTTCAGGGGGCTTGAGATATGCTTTATAACATCAATAGGGTTTAGATAGTTTAATAGAACGGCTGAAATTTTAAAATTTCACAAAAGCGGCGTTTTATTTGCTTTTACTTCAGGTTTATCACTACCTTTGGCTCTCGCCATATATCATTATGTATAAGTATAACCATTTTAAATTCGAAATATATGATACGCTCACTGATTATCGGCGCCGCAATGCTATGCGCATCGGGCGCTTTCGCCGGTGAAAAGCTCACCGCCGTTTTCAACGTAAGTCCGGCCATGTCGTGCGCCAACTGCGAGAAAAAGGTTACCGACGCGGTGAAATTCGTAAAAGGGGTGACGGATGTCAAGGCTTCTGCCGCCGACAACACCGTGACAATAGTCTACGATTCCGAATCGGGATCGCCCGAGCTCATTATGGAAGCACTTGCCGGAATGGGCTATATGGCAACTCCGGCCAAAGCCGCCCCGGTCCGCAAGACCGACACTCCGTGCCCCGCGTCAAAAACGGGAGGGCTCTGCACCAAAACCAAATAATCTCATAAAAACTACCACACCCACATTATGAAACATTATCTGATTATCGGCTCTTTAGCATTGGCTACTGTTATGGGTGGATGCAACTCAAAGCCCGCTGACAAAGAGGCCCAAAGCGCCGAAACCGCAGTCGTAGCCGAGAAATTCGGGCCGACAAGCACCCAGAAGTTCCACGATGCTGCGTTTTTCGACCTTTACGGCAATGTAAAATCATGCGAGATCGAGGACACCGGCAACCACAGTGTGACCACGCTGCAATTTGACGCCGACGGCAAGCTCATACCCGACAAGGCCATGGCCGGACGTTATGCGTTCGAATATGACGCCGACGGCTATCCCTCGGCCTACCCTGCCGGCACCCTCACATGGGATCGCGGACGCCTCAGCAAAAGCACAGGCGAATCCGAAGCCTCATGCACATACGACGATCAGGGCGTAATGACCGAAATGACCACTCCGGCAGTGAACTACGCCTACCGTGTCACCGAAACCGACCCCGTCGGCAACTGGACCAAACGCCATGTCAAGACAATGAAACTCGACAAAGATGGCAATGTGGCCGAAGTGACCGAATCATTCCAGCGCCGCACAATCGAATATTACGCCGACTGATCCCACTCCACATAATTTATTATGTCATCAGGGGTGTCCGCCGTTAGGACGCCCCTATTTTAATTTCCAACCACAAACAATAAAAATATCTTATTTCACAACAAACACACCATTTTATTTAAAAAAAAGCATCTCCCGCATCAGCTTCAATTAAACCATTACATTCCAGGATATTAACCGACATTTTCATCTGACAATCCGACACAAAATGCGCAACTACAAAAACTTTTTGTTATGTTTTATTTGCATAATTAAATATTTTGCATTATCTTGCAAACACAAACCATTTAACATAACGCGACATGGACAAAAATTCTCCCCTTTCAAAGTTCGCTGAACAATTCAACGCTCAATTTGCCATGACTCCCAACATGTCAATATTGATAACAGGTGGCAAAGGCAATATCTTTGTAACGACCGGAAACACAAAGAAATGCCCCGTCAACCGATGTAAAAATGCATGCCCGACAAAACCGTCAAGCGTACCTGATTCTATAAAATCCACTGTGCCCGATAGTGTCCGGATTAAAAACCATTGTAAAAAAGTCACCCATTAATTCATTAACGCCATAAAAGAAACCAATCTTTTCAAACTTAGTGCATCCATTGAGATAGCACCCACCCTCCGAGGCAATCTTAGTCACCGGTGGGAATGCAGACATTTCCGGTCTTATAAACGTCAACTGCAACCCGGAAAAATGCATAATCAATGTCTGTGAAAATGCCTGTCTAAATCCGAAATGCCAGAATCCGCCACCACCTATCGACTCCAAAGGCTGCATTGTAACTGATTCAAGTATGAAATGTTATAACTAATAACTTTTGAGAAATATGAAACCATCCATATTACAGGATTTTACAAAATCCATAATCATAGCGCAGAATGAAGCCATTCTGGTGACAGGTGGGAATACTGAACTCGCAGAAAGTTTCGTTGATTGGGATTGCAACCCTAAAACTTGTACAATAAACAAGTGCAAAAACTCATGCGACAACCCTAATTGTACCAATGGAGATTGTCCAACAGATCAATTATGCGGACAACAGCCAATTGATACAAAAAAGTGTTTTATCACCAATACCGACCCGGCTAAATGCAATAAATAAACCAATACATTTTAATTAAAAGTCAATTGATATGCAGTTCAGTGTTTTCAACAACCATATAAAAGTCAGCGACAGCGTGAATGCGATATATAACAGCTTCACGGGCCATCTGATATTTCTCGGGCACGAAGTGGACACCACAGATATTTCAACGCTGAATGAAAATTCTGTGAATAATTTAAAAAAGGGCGGTATGATTGTTGATGACGGAATTGATGAAAACATCATGGCATGGCAACATCATCTGGATTCCATTGACCGCCATGAAAGTTTCTTATTGATAATCAATCCCACACTGAACTGCAATTTCAACTGCTGGTACTGCTATGAGAGCCATCAGAAGGATTCAACGATGGGAGCGGATACTTTGACCGGATTAAAAAATATAATCCGTAAGCTGCTGAACGAATATCCCGGCATTACAGTGTCATTCTTTGGCGGAGAACCGATGTTAGGATACAAGCAAGTAGTGGAACCGCTCATGCAATATAGCGAAAAAACCGCCAAGGAACTGAACCGCCAAATAGATTTTGCATTCACCACCAACGGTTATATTCTGACTGACAACATGCTTGCCGAATTGAGCAAGCACAAGATAGCACATCTGCAAATCTCACTTGACGGAGCTAAAGCGGATCATGACAAAACCAGAGTTCCCAAAGGTGGGAAATCGTATGACCGAATAACCGAAAACATACGGAAATATGCCACTGCGGGCATGAAAGTTCTATTACGACTGAATCTTACCGGGGAAACCATAGCAAATGCTTTCGAAATACCCGAACGGTTCGCAACCCTTCCGAATGAGGCAAAAAAATATATTCAGGTGTCAATACAGCAGGTATGGCAAGACCGCGATAACAAAACGGACATACATCAACAGAAACTCAACTTATATAAACGTTTTTATGAATGCGGCATACAACCCGACCTACCCAATCATTACACCCTGACATCACCTTGCTATGGCGATTGCAAAAATTCATTGGTGGTCAACTACAACGGCGATATATACAACTGCACGGCGGTAGATTTTCCCAATGAACCACGCGACGGATTTCTGTCAACCGATGGAAACGTAACTATGGAGACCGACTCTCTCAATCGTGTGATAGCGAAAAGGAAATCCAATACGGCGTGTCAGAACTGCCGGATACTTCCCATCTGCGGAGGCGGATGCTTCAAATCCACATGGCACAGCATTGATAAAGAAATGACCTGCAACTATCCTGACGATGAATCGAAAGACAAATTGGTGAGGGAAGTTGTGGAGGAAAAGATTTTCTTCAGCCAATTGCTCAACACGGCTGAACAGCCACAGGCATAATTTCAATTAATTCTATAAACCAACAACGACATTATATATGATCAGGAAATTTACACGGATATTGGCAGGCGTCATTGCGGCAGCAGGGAGTTTGTGCGCCAATGCCGACATAAAGGGCTATGTAACACAGGGGGAAGCCACAGCCGAAGACCTTCTGCCAGGCGTACACGTGATGTATCTCGACAAGGACTCCACGGTGGTGGCCTCGGGCGTAAGCGACGCCAACGGATATTTCAACCTGCCTTGCGAAGCCATTGCCGGAAACATGCTCCGCTTCAGGCTCACAGGCTATCTGGACACGGATATAGCCACAACGCGGGCTGAGAAAAACATGGACTTGGGCTTGGTGTACATGCACCCCCGGGCCACCCAGTTGGGCGAAGTGACCGTGGCGGGACACCGGGTACTGACCCGCGCGGAAAAGTATCTCGTGTATCCCGACGCACTTATAGCCCGCAACGCCACAACGGCCCTCGACATATTGCAGTCGACATCGCTGCCGGGGCTGGATATAAATCCGAGGGACAGAATGGTGTCGATATTCGGCAAAAGCGCAATTTTCAAGATCAACGGACAGACACGCACACTGACGGATGTACTGGCCCTCAACCCCAACGACATACTCCGCATCGACTACACCGACGCCCCCACGGCCCGTTATCTGAACTCGGGTGCGGGAGGCATAATCGATATATGGCTGAAGGAGCGCATTTCGGGCGGCAATATCTACGAATCGGTGCGCGAGGCCGTCACATTCCTTTGGGGCGACAACACCACTTCCATAACCTACAACCGCAGCCAGTCGACACTGCGGTTCGACTACACATCGTTCTGGAAACAGTTTGAGAAACAGATCCACGAATCAATAACAGAATATCTTGCCGGCGAGGAGCCTGTGACCATAAGGGAATATGTAGGCAAAGGCAACTGGGGCCGACGCCACATGTACAGCAACGAATTCGCAGGCTACTACACACTCCAGATAGGCAAGGACGACCTGCTCGACATCGGGGCCGGAGTGAACTGGCACAATTACTTCTCGAAGATGCACGACCAACTGTATGAAAAGCGCGTTGGCAACGAACTGACTGAATCATACCGCCAGAAGTACAACGGCCATAACTCGGAGGTGTCCTACAACGTGATGACCTCTTACACCCACAATGCCTCGGATCCCGACCGCTCGGTCGAGGCCTACCTCAGCTTCACGCAGAGCGACGACAACAACTGGTCATTCTCACAGCTCGACTATCCCGGCGCCCCGGCCTATTACAACCGCACTACCTCCACCCCCTATGCGCTCAAAGCATCATTGGAATGGAACTTCCCGGTGAAAAAGGTGAAGATGAACGCGGGGTTCAACAACCGCTTCAACCATAGCACAAACCATTACTCCGGCACCGAGACACGCAATTCGTCACAGCATTTCAACGCCCTCGACATATACCTCGGGCTGAAAGGCTCCATCAATCCAAAATGGCACTACCATGCCTCGGCCGAGATGGACTATTACTCCTATAAGGGCGGAAAGGAACATGCCGACAACATCACCCCTTCAGGTCAGGCAGGCTTAACCTACATCCCTATGCAAGGGTTGAGAATCAACCTCTACGGCAATTACTGGATGAGCCGTCCGGGTTTAGGGGCACGCGACGATTATTTCTATATCACCGACGAATACAATGCCTCAAAAGGCAATCCGAAGCTCAAGGACGGCAGCCATAATTTGCAGCTCCTGCTACAGCCCACCTATTACAGCGGCCCGTGGGGCATATCGCTTACAGCCTACTGGCGCCGCACCACCGACCCGAGGTTCTACAACGTGGTTTATGAGGCGCCCTACTATGTGCAGCAGATACAGAACTACCATCGCAGCGACGACCTCGCGGCTTCGGCTCGCCTGAGCTACACATGGCGCCGTGGCAAGGACCTGAGGATACAGGTAGGCGGCAATGCCGGGGTGGATTACTCCGACTACAACCTGCCTGACGGCTCCCAGAGCGGCACCCGGTGGAGCTGCGGCATATGGGGTTCGGTGGACTACCGCGATTTCTCGGCCCGCATAGGCACCTCGTCGCGCAACCGCTATATAGGCCCGTATTCCACCGGCGAATCGCAGGGTATGACCTATCTCACAGCAAGCTACAGCTACCGCCGGTTCGTATTCGGACTCCAGATATTCCAGCCGTTCACCGACTACGGCGACAAATATATCCGCCACACCGATTATGGCGTAAAACGCCAGTATGCCTGGGGCGGCATACGCGAATCGGTGGCGCAGGTGAACCTGTCAGTATCCTACCGCTTCAATTTCGGGCGCCAGGTGCAGCAGCGCGAACGTCAGCTCGACATGAACGTGCAGGGCGCCACAGGCAGCTACGGCAATTGACGGCAACCGGCTATGACACGCTATCCGTTTGTCCGGCAGCTCGACTCCATGCAGTGCGGTGTGGCATGCCTCGCCATGGTGTGCGCCCGCTACGGGCGCCGCGTGGGCAGTGAGGCGATCGATGCGCTGTGCCATTCCACCGTGGAGGGGGTATCGCTGCTCGGCATGGCCCAGGCCGCGGAAAAATTAGGGTTCCACACCCTCAATGCCCGGTTGGACTTCGACCAGTTGCGTCAGGCTCCGTTACCCGCCATAGTCCACTGGAACCAGAGCCATTTCGTGGTGGTGTATGCCATAGGCCGCGGAGGGCGCCGGGTCACAGTAGGGGATCCGGCCAAAGGGATAGTGACAATGGACCGCAGCGAGTTCATGGCAGGCTGGGGAAGCATGGCTTCGGACGGCAAGGAGCGCGGCGTGGCCCTGCTGCTTGAACCCACACCGGCATTTTTCCAAGGCACGGGGGGCGCCACACCTCCGCGACGGTCGTTCCGCTTCCTCCTGGGCTATCTGAAGCGCTACCGGGGCTATATGGCCCAGATAGCGCTCGGGCTGGCCCTCGGCTGCCTGTTGCAGCTGATACTGCCGTTCCTCACCCAATACATAGTGGATCTAGGCATACGCCATGCCGACATAAGGCTGATATGGCTGATACTGCTGGGCGAACTTATGATAGTGGCCGGACGGGCGGTGACCGACTTTATCCGCTCATGGCTACTCGTGCACATTTCCATGAGGGTGAACATATCGCTTGTGAGCGACTTTTTCATAAAGCTGCTGTCAATGCCTATGGGGTTCTTCGACACCAAGCTGATGGGGGATCTGCTCCAGCGCATGGGCGACCACTCGCGTGTACAGTCGTTTCTGACCAAGCAAACTCTCGGCGTGGCCTTCACGCTGCTGAGTTTTGTGGTGTTCGGGACAGTGCTGCTCATTTACAACGCTCTGATATTCGGGGTATTCATGGCCGGGAGCGCCGTGTATGCGCTATGGACGGTGATGTTCCTGCGGCGCCGGAAAGTGCTTGATTACGAATATTTCGAGCAGCAGGCCCGCAACCAGAACATGACCTACCGGTTCATTACCTCGATGCAGGAGATCAAGCTACAGGACTGCGAACGGCGCCGCCGCTGGGAATGGGAGGATGTGCAGGCCGACCTTTTCGCAGTGGAGCTGAAAAGCCTCCGCCTCGAGCAAACACTTCAGGCCGGGAGCATTTTCATAAATGAGGTCAAGAACATAGTGATAACCGTGCTGGCCGCCACAGCTGTGATAAACGGGCACATGACGCTCGGAGCAATGCTTGCCGTGCAATATATCATAGGGCAGCTGAATGCACCGGTGGCCCAGATGATAGAATTTGTGTATTCGCTTCAAGATGTGAAGATATCGCTTGAACGCATCAACCAGATACACGATGCTCCCGCCGAACGCGAGGGCACAGTACCCACATATTCCGGCGGAGGAATATGCCTCGACAATGTCTCGTTCCGCTACAACCCCCATTCACCCGATCTGACCATAGACAATGTGAGCATAGACATCCCGGCGGGGAAGGTGACTGCGATAGTGGGCGCTTCGGGCAGCGGCAAAACCACCCTGCTCAAACTTATATTGGGCTACTATCCGGTGGAGAGCGGAAACATAAGCGCAGGAGGCATATCGCTTGATACGGTGGATCTGCGATGGTGGAGGCGCCAGTGCGGCGTGGTGATGCAGGACGGTGTGATATTTTCCGAGAGCATAGCCCGCAACATAGCTGTGGCCGACGGCGAGATTGATCCGGAACGGCTGGAGATGGCGGCACGCCTGGCCTGTATCTACGACTTTGTGATGAGCCGTCCGCTTAAATTCGACACAAAGATAGGACCCGACGGCACAGGGCTCAGCGAGGGACAGAAACAGAGGATTCTGATAGCACGGGCCATTTACCGCAATCCGCCGTTCATATTGCTCGACGAGGCCACCAACTCGTTGGACGCCAACACAGAGCGTGCCATTGTGGAGAACCTCGCCGAATTCTACCGGGGACGCACGGTAGTGGTTGTGGCACACCGACTGTCAACAGTGAGCGGAGCCGACAACATTGTGGTGCTCGACGGGGGCAAAGTTACGGAATGCGGAACACATCAGGAACTGACCCGTCGTCAGGGGGCATATTACCGTCTTGTAAAAAACCAGCTTGAACTTGGAACATGAACCATCCCAATGATAAGGATAACAACCGACACACCAGGGGCCCTGAACTGCGGAGCCCCAAGGTAAGGAACATAATAGCGGGACGTCCGCCGGCGTTTGCCCGCTACGGCACTGTGGCGGTAACGGCCATAATGCTCGCCCTGATAGCGTGGGTGCTCACCCAGGAATGGCCCCACGGCGCCGGCGAGACAGTGCTCCGCCACCTCCTCGGCCCTCAATAGAACCCGAAGTAGGCGCGCTTGCGCGATTCGATGAATTCCACACGCTGCTCTATCCAGCGGCGCAGCTGGGCTACATTGCGGTCGAAAGTCTCGGTGGAAAGATTGCCCGGGATGGAGGTATTCACCTCATTCTCCGGCCACAGGGCCCCGTTGCGCAGGGCAGCCGGACGGATAAGGGCGGCATAGGCATCGAAATATTCCCACAGCTGCGGCAGCAGGTTGTCGCGGAAATATTCCCACCGCGCTCCGCAGGTTTCACGGAATTTGCGTGTCTTGATCAGTGTGCCGAAAAATATCTCACCCACGCTGTAACGCGACATAAGCAAAGTAGCAGGTGAGAAAGGTGCCACCGAATCGGGCGAGAAAGTAAAAGCCCAGTCGAAATCCCACACAGGCCCCATACGGTAGAGACTGTCGGGATGCTCCTTATACATGTACACACTCTTGGGATGCGACACCTCACGGTTGCCGCAGATCAGAAATGTGAGCATATAGTCGGCAAATGAGCGGGCGTCTATCTTCTGCGACCAGAGTCCTTTGGAAACCAACAGCTCCATAGCGTTGAAATCGGCAGCCCATTTATCGACAAACTCAGCTGAGTCAACACCAAGATCGGCCGGATCAGGGTCCTTGAGCATTACAGGAAGTGAATATTTGGCACTCTGGAACTGGTATGCCTCATCGAAATGAGTGTCAAGCTCCATGAGCACACCGGTGGAATCAGGAATATCGACACTGGCGCCGGTCATGCCAATTTTCTCGGTAAGCATATAAAGGCCGCGGTAACGCCCGTTGAGCACCACCTCCACCGGCACGCAATGGGGCGTAAAAGGTATTTCAAGCAGCTGGGCCACCTTGAAAGCTATGGCGTTGCGCATCATCGATTCGTCGATATAATTGGCTATCAGGGCATAGCTTTTAGCCTTAGGCAGCCCTCCGAGCGAAACTTTTTTAGGAAATTTCAGACGGTAGGGCTTCTTTGGATATTTCCATGTGGAGTTGCCGCGCCCGCGGATATTCACCATGGCCGGAGCCAGATCAGGTGTGAGGGCGCCCCCGTCCATGGATATGGTGGCTGTAAGATATTCCGTCTTGCTGGCTATCTCCTCCACAGCCGAATCAGTGTCGATATATATGACCGGAAGCGTGGGAGTGGCGTCGAGAGCTATCACCGAATCCAAAGGAAGCGAGGCCAACACTGTGTCACAACCCATGACGATAAGTGAGTCGTAGCTTTCCGGCTCGTTTATCACCACAGGGACAATCACTGTATCCATTACTTCACGGTAAACAAAGACCGTGTCAGGCGGCAGCGAGTCGCATTCCTCCGGAATGGTCACGATTGTATCCGTAACCATACGCACATCGATTAACGTATCGGGCGGAGGGGTACGGTGACGGTAGGATATGCCTTTTACTCCGGCTGCCGGGTACGATTCGACCCTGATAACACCGCCACAGCGCATATAAACGTTGATGTCGCGGACCTCCCGGGCCACAGCCACCGCAACAGCGGCGGCAATCACAAGCAGTATCAGCGGAAGACGTCTCATCGGCAGGCTATTAACGGGAATGTAGTATTTTCAACGAGGCATATTCCCCTACTCTAACTATAAGTGTTCCTCCGGGAAGACCGCATAGCGGCACTACCGAACCCGACGACACCGTTACGCGACACAGCTGGCGCCCGGATATGTCATAAACAGATAACGGCACAGCAACTCCATCGGGCAACGACACCTTCAACCCTTCGCGGGTGAATGCCACTGCCGAAAGTTCCGGAAATGTCTTGATATCCGGTTCGGCCGTGGTGATGTCACAAAATCCGCGGGTATGGGTCAGCGACTCCATATCGTCGAGATCCACCTCATAGCGCGAACCTTTAGATGATATCACCATTGTGCCGTCCACAATCTCCACCTCAAGCCCTGTGTCTATCTCCACATAAATCGGAGCGTCGCCATGGCGCGACACCATAATCCCTTTCCATCCGGCATTTTCATAGGATACCTCAGAAAAAGCCATAGCCACCGAAATAAACATCAGGGCGGCGACACACGCACGGAGAGAGATGCGGAAACAGATCATTGATTATTTCGTTCCTTACGGCTTCCGGAGTTACGGCGGCTGCCCGAACGCTCCTCATTATTCTGAGCCTCTTTGTCCTTGCGGCCTTTGTAACGGCGTCCTTTGGAAGCGCCCTTGCCACGACCCTTCGAGCCTCCGGTGCGTGACGGTGCCGATGGCCGGTAATCAGGCGTCGGGCCCAGATCGGCGGGCACTTCGTTCTTACGTACCTCATAACCGAGGAAACGCTCTATGGAGCCGAATTTGCGCTGCTCACGCGAGCTTATGAAAGTTACGGCCATACCGTCGGCGTCGGCGCGGGCAGTGCGGCCTATACGGTGCACATAGTCCTCGGCCTCATGGGGCACATCGTAGTTCACCACCATAGATATATCGTCAATGTCAATGCCTCGAGCCACTATGTCGGTGGCTATGAGTATGTCGATACGGCCTGCCCGGAAATCAAGCATCACCTCCTCGCGCTTGTTCTGATCCAGGTCGGAGTGCATCTCGCCGGTGCGCCATTTCGACCTCCGGAGTGTGCGGGCCAGTTCCTTGACTTTCAGTTTGGAGGATGCGAACACTATCACCCGCTTGGAATGCGCCGTGCTGAACAGATGTTTCAATATACCCTCTTTCTGATTCTCATGGCACACAAAAGCCGATTGGTCGATCTTTTCGGTGGGACGCGACACTGCTATCTTCACCTCCACGGGATCATTGAGTATGGACTTGGCGAGCTGCTGTATTTTCGGAGGCATGGTGGCGGAGAACATCAACGTCTGCCTGTCACGCGGCAGTTTGGCCACGATCTGCATTATATCGTCGTAGAATCCCATGTCGAGCATACGGTCGGCCTCGTCGAGTATGAAATAGCTTACACGCGACAGATCCACATAGCCCATGCTCAGATGGGCAAGTAGACGCCCGGGGGTGGCTATGACCACATCGGCCCCTAATTTCAATCCCCGCTGCTGCTGTGCGAATCCTGCGCCGTCAGTGCCGCCGTAAATCGCCACGCTCGATGTAGGGAGAAAATAGGAGAATCCCTCCATCTGGCGGTCGATCTGCTGCACAAGCTCACGTGTAGGAGCCATTACCACGCAGTTAATTGCGTCGGTGGGCGCATCGCTCTCCGAAAGCATACTGATCACCGGCAGCAGATAGGCCGCAGTCTTGCCGGTGCCGGTCTGGGCCACGGCTATTAGGTCGCGCCCTTCCAGAGCCACGGGGATAGCCTGCTCCTGAATCGGGGTGCACTTGTCAAAGTGCATTGCATCGATGGCGTCGAGCACGTCATCGCTCAAATCAAGCTCGTCAAATCTCATGCGAATTGTAGTGAATGGATTGCAAAGTTACTATTTTCACTACATTTCCGCAAATCAGAAGCTGTAAGCCGCACCGATGGTCAGAAAGTTATAGGAATTGCCGTAGGATTTCTTTATGGCGGCATTTATAAGGCCCACCTGCGCTTCCACAGCCCATGAGTCTGTGAAATAATAGCGCATGCCTGCGTAAAGCGACATGGCGAACGCAGCCGAACTGCGTCCGGAAGTATGGCAGAAGAGACCTTCATCAGCATAAATGCCGCCGGGAAACTCGTCCGAATAAGCTACGGCGCTGCTATGGTTCATAACGGCAATGCCCACGCCTACAGCCCCATAAGTGTCTATACGGTCGGTAAGGTCATAATGCAGCGTGGCAGTGGGCACAAAGCTGATATCATCACGCGTCGCGGAAGAGAACTTTCCCCAATGCACGGTGCCGCCGAACTGGTTGTTGAACGCGAGGCCTATGCCGAGAGCCATTTCAGGTTTGCCGAACAGCTTGTCGGTAACGCACCATTCCACGGAAGCCCGCTGGGTGAACTGTGCGCGGGCATCGTCGCCTGCATGCGCCACGGAACCGACGCCAAGGGCTGCGTCAACTATAATATCCCCCTTCAAGGGATTGTCGGCCATGGCCGGAACAGAAAGTACCGCGGCCAGAGTAAGGATAAGCAACTTTTTCATGTTATGTGATGGGTTTTATAGGGTTAGGTAGAGGATTATTCCCGCTGCTGAACAGTAGACGTTTCAGCAGATTGCTGCGCGGCCGACGAGGCGGCTTCATCCCATTTCTCGTAAGCCTCGACTATACGCTGCACAAGTGCATGGCGCACAATATCCTTTTTGCCGAACTCCACGCGGCCTATGCCCTGCACTCCGCGCAGCACACGGAGCGCCTGCACGAGTCCCGACGACGTGCTCCGTGGCAGGTCAATCTGGGTTATGTCGCCGGTAACTATCATCTTGGCATTCATGCCGAGACGCGTCAGGAACATCTTTATCTGGTGGGTAGTGGTGTTCTGGGCCTCGTCGAGCACTATTATGGCGTCGTGGAGTGTGCGGCCGCGCATAAAAGCCAGCGGGGCTATCTGGATCACATTCGTCTCCATATATTCCTTTAGCTTGACAGCCGGGATCATATCCTCCAACGCATCATAAAGCGGCTGGAGATAGGGGTCTATCTTGTCCTTCATGTCGCCCGGCAGGAATCCGAGTTTCTCGCCGGCCTCGACAGCGGGCCTCGACAGTATGATCTTCCTCACTTCCTTGTTTTTCAGCGCCCTTACGGCCAAGGCTATGGCCACATATGTCTTGCCGGTGCCCGCCGGGCCGAGGGCGAATGTAAGGTCGTTCTGCAACACGGCGTCAACCAGCAACTGCTGGTTGGGTGTGCGGGCCGATATGGGTTTGCCGTTCACACCGTATATTATCACCCCGTCGGATTTCAGGGTGTGGGGTTCGTTGCCGTGCACCACGTCAAGTATCACCTCCTCGGTGAGGCGGTTGAATTTGGAGCAGTAGCTTTCGAGCTCCTTTATGGTCTTTTCAAAACGCGCCGTTTCGTCATCCTCCCCTATCACCTTTATCACCGAGCCCCGGGCACCGACCCTGAGTTTTGGAAAGAGGTTGCGGATAAGCTGCATGTATTTGTTATTGCCCTACAGAAGCTATTGAGTATGGAAAAAAGAGTGTTGGAA
>URII01000054.1 GCA_900547825.1 uncultured Porphyromonadaceae bacterium | reverse complement strand
ATCTGCCTTTGCCGGGCAAACCCGTCATAGCTGATTTTCGCAGTGCGTCTTCGGTTGCTCCCGCATCGGTAGACACCGTAAGAGTGGACTCCCCGGCCAAGGACAAGCTTGATACATTGCGCGATCTGCTGCTGTGCGCCGATGGGCGGTCGATAGTGTTTGTGAACCACCGCGAAAGCGCCGAGCGTGTATATAACGCGCTCAGGCGTGAGGGATTCGCCGCAGGGCTGTATCATGGCGGTCTTGACCAGCGGCAGCGTGAACTGGCTGTAGACCTTCTCGACAACGGAACTACCCCTGTGCTTGTGGCCACTGACCTTGGGGCACGCGGTCTTGACATTGCCGGTGTGGCCAATGTCATACATTATCATATTCCTCCGTCGGCAGAGGCATGGACGCACCGCAACGGCCGCACAGGACGTGCCGGAGCCGCCGGAACGGTGTACGCTATAATTTCCGACGCTGATAATGTTCCGGAATTCATGTCGTTTGACAGGGCTTATTCGCCTAAGCCTAAGAGTGAACGCCCGGGGAGACCTGTCACGGCTACATTGTATTTCGATGCGGGCCGCAAAGAAAAGATATCACGTGGCGATATAGCCGGCTTTCTGATGGCCCGCGGAAATCTTTCGCGCGACGAGGTAGGGAAGATAGTGGTCAAGGACCATGGGGCGATAGCCGCAGTGCCTGCCGCAAAACTGAAGGAGGTTCTGGCTTCGGTGGCGCCTTACAAGCTGAAAAACAAGAGGGTCAGGATAACGCCGTTGTCCTGACCCCGTAAAAGTATAAAATTGTAAGCGATCAGCTTAGCAGGGGAACTATGCGGTGAAGCGCGGCAATGAACCGGTCGGCTTCATCGAAAGTGTTGTAGAGGGCAAAGGATGCTCTTACTGTGCCCTCAATGCCGAGAGCCTGCATCAGCGGCTGTGCGCAATGGTGGCCCGTACGCACGGCTATGCCGAGTTTGTCAAGCAGCATACCTGTGTCGTAATGGTGGGCTTTACCTATGAGGAATGACACTATGGCGCTTTTGCCGGGAGCCGTGCCGAATATCCTCATTCCCGGAATTTCCATCATGCGCGGGGTCACGTACTGGAGCAGTTCGTGTTCGTGGGCCGCTATGTTGTCTATGCCTATGCGCGTCATATAGTCCATTGCTGTGTGGAAAGCCGCTATATCCACGAAGTCGGGGGTGCCCGCCTCGAATTTATAGGGCAGTTCGGCGAAAGTGGTGCGGTCGAACGACACATGGCTTATCATTTCGCCTCCTCCCTGATATGGGGGCATTGCCTCAAGCAGTTCGCGGCGCCCGTAGAGCACTCCCACTCCTGCCGGGCCATACATTTTGTGGCTTGAGAACACATAAAAGTCGGCATCGATGGCTCTGACATCCACCTGCATGTGTCCTACTGCCTGGGCACCGTCCACGAGCACGAGCGCTCCGTGGCGATGGGCCTCGGCCACTATCTCGGCCACCGGATTGACTGTGCCGAGCACATTCGACACATGGGTCACACCGACCATCTTTACCTTGGGTGAAAGCATGCTTCTGAAAGCGTCCATGTCAAGTGACCCGTCGGCGAGTATGGGAACCGGACGGATTGTTATGCGCTTGTGGCGCTGGAGCAGCTGCCACGGCACTATGTCGGCATGATGTTCCATCACGGTGAGAAGAATCTCGTCACCGTCGGCCAATGATTCGCCCCACGACGCTGCCACGAGATTGATGGCCTCGGTAGTGCCGCGGGTGAATATGATTTCCTCCACAGCTCCGGCGTTTATGAATTTTCTGACGCGCTCACGGGTGGCCTCAAGCATTTCCGTGGCTTCCTGCGAAAGGAAGTGCACGCCGCGGTGTACATTGGCCTTGGACCGGTAATATACGTTTTCCACAGCCTCCACTACTTCGCGCGGAGTCTGGGTGGTGGCTGCATTGTCGAGGTATACAAGCCCGTGGCCGTAAACCTCGCGTTCAAGTATGGGATATTCTTTTCGGAGTCGCTCTATATCCATTCTTAGGTTTGTATGATTGAGAAAAGAGGTTATTGAATGTTGTTTACTCCGGCAGCGGCATCGCAGCTTCGGCAGGTCACCTCGTGGCCTGAGAAACGCATGTCGACCAAGTGCCGCAGCCTATCGCGCAGTCCGTCTATCCTTACGGTGTCGATCACATCGACCATGAATGCCTGCATCAGCATAACTTTGGCCTCAGCTTCGGGAATACCGCGCGAACGCATGTAGAACAGGGCGTCGGAGTCCAATTGCCCTGTCGACGCGCCGTGGCTGCATTTCACATCGTCGTTGTAGATCTCCAAGGCCGGCTGTGAGTGCATTTTGGCGGTGGTGGCCGCCACTATGTTGCGGTTGCTCTGGTAGGCCTCGGTGAGGTATGCGCCGGGACACACCTTGATACACCCTTCGAAACCACCGCGTGACTGCCCGTCGAGCACATACTTGAACAGCTGGTTGCTGTGGCACCGCGGGGCGGAGTGTACCACATCGGTTGCATTGTCGATTATCCTTGTGCCGGAGGCTATTGCCATGCCCGACAACATGGCCGAGGCATTCTGCCCTGACAGATCCACGTGCAGCTCATTGCGTGTGGTGCCTCCGCTGAGAGCCGAGGAATTGATGCGGAGTTCCGATCCCTCACGCTGGCGTACGTATATCTGGCTTATGCGTGAAGTGAGTGCGGTGGACTCTTCCAAGTCGCAATATTCCAATGAGGCTCCTTGTGCGAGATCTATCTCCACTACCTGCGACGACAGGTAACGGCGTTCGTTGTCCTGTGTGTGGTCGCATACGAGTATCCGTGCCGAGGCACCTTCCTCTACGGTTATCACTATCCGTCGCACAGCCATGATATCGGTAAGTGCCGAAAATATGTTGACGAGCTGAAGAGGCTTTTCCAGTCTTACGCCCCGGGCTATCCTGATCCATACTCCGTCCTGGGCCAGCAGAGTGTTGAGTGCCACGCAGGGATCCGAGATGGGCGCTATCTGGCCATATACCTTTCCCACGAGTTCAGGGTCGGTGTCGGCGGTTTTACGCAGCGATGCGAATGTCACACCTTCCGGAAGGTTGGCGCCCAATGTGGCCGAAGGGTGGAATGTGTCGTTGGCCACTATACCCATCAGGGTGGATAGGTTGGGCACATGGCAATGGAACGACAGCGACGGATCCACACGCAGGTCCATACGTGAGATGTTCACGCCATAGTCCGGTTCCATAACGGCTTCCACATCCACGGCATCATGGCCTTCGTCGCCACGCCGGGGCAGGCGGGCGTGCTCAAGTCGGGCAAGTGCCTGTGGCCTGAGCCGGTTCATTACCTCCGTGCTTCCGGCATTGATGGTGTCGCGGTGTGAAAGGTATAGCTCTATGTATTGCTTTAGGCTTGACATATCTTCTGTTATTCGTTGTCAACCTGTTCCTTGATCCAGTCGTAGCCCTTTTCCTCAAGTTCAAGCGCCAGCTCCGGGCCACCGGTGTGGACTATGCGGCCTTTGTAGAGGATATGCACGAAATCAGGCTTTATATAGTCGAGCAGGCGTTGATAGTGGGTTATGACGATTGTGGCGTTGTGGGGTGTCTTGAGTTTGTTGACTCCCGATGCCACTATGCGGAGAGCGTCTATGTCCAGACCCGAGTCAGTCTCGTCGAGTATTGCCACACGGGGCTGTAGCATGGCCATCTGGAATATCTCATTGCGCTTTTTCTCACCTCCGGAGAATCCTTCGTTTACCGACCGCGAGGCGAGTTTTGCGTCCAATTCGACTATGGCCCGCTTTTCGCGCAGCATCTTCAGAAAATCGGACGCGCCCATAGGCGGTTCGCCGAAATATTTGCGCTTTGCATTCACCGCGGCTTTCATGAAATTGGTCATTGACACTCCGGGTATCTCTACAGGATACTGGAATGAGAGGAACAGGCCTTCGTGGGCACGGTCCTCCGGGCTGAGGGCCAGCAGGTCGGTGCCCCCGAGCAATGCCGTGCCCCCGTTGACCGTGTAGGCCGGATTACCTGCCAGCACACCCGAAAGGGTGCTTTTGCCCGAGCCGTTAGGCCCCATTATGGCATGCACCTCGCCGGCGTTTACCGTAAGGTCTATGCCTTTAAGTATCTCGCGTCCCTCTATTCCGGCGCGCAGGTTTTTGACTTCCAATAACGGATATTCGTTCATATTGGTCATATATCGTGATTTTTCTATTATCCTACTGATCCTTCAAGCGACACCTGAAGGAGTTTCTGTGCTTCTACAGCAAATTCCATAGGCAGTTTCTGCATCACCTCGCGGGCATAGCCGTTGACTATGAGTCCCACGGCCTCCTCGGTGGGAATGCCGCGCTGATTGCAGTAGAAGAGCTGATCCTCCGATATTTTGGAGGTTGTAGCCTCATGTTCCACTATTGCCGAATCGTCGTGTACGTCGATATAAGGGAATGTATGTGCCCCGCACTCTGACCCGAGCAGCAATGAGTCGCACTGGGTGTGGTTGCGGCATCCTGTTGCCCCTTCCACTACCTTGACCAAGCCGCGGTAGGAGTTTTGCGAACGTCCTGCCGAGATACCCTTCGACACTATTGTGGAACGGGTGTCACGGCCCACATGCACCATTTTTGTGCCGGTGTCGGCCTGCTGCCGGTTGTTGGTCACCGCCACACTGTAGAACTCGCCCGTGGAGCCGTTGCCCTTGAGTATGCAGGAGGGGTATTTCCAGGTTATGGCTGATCCTGTCTCTACCTGGGTCCACGACAGCTTGCTGTATTCGCCGCGGCACAATCCTCGTTTGGTCACGAAGTTGTAGACTCCGCCGCGTCCCTCTTTGTCGCCGGCCCACCAGTTCTGCACGGTGGAGTATTTCACTTCCGCACGGTTTTCGACTATTATCTCCACAATGGCGGCATGAAGCTGGTTTTCATCACGCATCGGTGCGGTGCATCCTTCCAGGTAGCTTACATAGGCGTCATCGTCGGCAACAATAAGTGTACGCTCGAATTGTCCGGTTCCGGAGGCGTTTATACGGAAATATGTCGACAGTTCCATCGGACACCGTACACCGCGGGGAATGTAGACGAACGATCCGTCCGAGAACACAGCCGAATTTAGTGCGGCATAGAAGTTGTCGCGGTAGCTCACTACCGATCCGAGATATTTGCGCACCAAGTCGGGGTGTTCCTTTACCGCTTCGGAAAACGAACAGAATATGACCCCCAGCTCCGCAAGTTTCTCGCGGTGGGTGGTCTTGACGCTCACGGAGTCCATAACGGCGTCCACGGCCATGCCGGCAAGTGCGGCCTGTTCATGAAGAGGTATGCCGAGTTTGTTGAAAGTCTCGATTAGCTGCGGATCAACTTCTCCGGGCTTTTTGGCCTCTTTGCTGCGGGGTGCGGCATAATAGCTTATGGCCTGGAAATCTATTTCAGGTATGTCGAGATGCGCCCAGTCAGGAGGGGTAAGGGTAAGCCAGTGGCGGAATGCCTTGAGGCGGAAATCGAGAAGCCATTGGGGTTCCCCCTTTTTACGCGATATAAGTCTCACCACATCCTCATTGAGCCCGCGTGGAATAATATCGGTGTCAATGTCGGAAGTGAAACCATATTTATATTCTCCGGCTGTAACACTGTCGATTATATCATTGTCGCGGTTTTGCCGGGGATTTGTTTCGTTATCTGATGCCATGATTATGGGTAGATATGGAAATATACTGACAATTAAAACGATTGAGCCTGTGTCAAAGTTGAAATGCATCCCATGAGCCATGGCGCTATTTCGCCTACGGCACTGACTGTGCGGCTAACATTGGCATGGTCGGCTCCTGTGGCTTCCCACCACAGATTCAGGGCTATGCTCACAGCGGTCAGCCCTTCGAAGGCTCCGAACAACCCTCCCGCTATGCGGTCAAGAGGCCCCATCAGGAGCATGTGCGACAGGGTTTTCAGCATGCGGCACAGGAATCGGGCGGCTATATATACGAGAATAAAAATCAATGCACATGCCCAGAAATTGTTTTCCGGTCCAACTGCGTGGCACACTATCGCCCCCAATGCTATTGCGGCCACTCCGCCAAGCGACATGATTATGCCCCGCCTGAGTCCGAGGATGAATCCTGCGGCGCCGATTATCAGTATCAGGAGTTCTAAAGTGATCATTTGTTGTTGCGCAGTTTGTTGCGTTCCTTACGCAGGTGGTAGAAATAGGGGAGGTCGTCGATGAAGTAGCGGCGGAACAGGCGGCGTGGCTCCAATATGAACCGGAACAGCCACTCTATTCTCATTTTCTGGATCCATTTAGGAGCGCGTTTGATATTGCCGGCCTCGAAATCGATAGTAGCTCCGAGCGCCATGAACAGATCTATTTCCGGCAACCGGTCGCGGTAACGGTCGATCCATATCAGCTGTTTGGGATTGCCGAGCCCTACCAGTATCACCGTGGCTCCTGAAGCCTTGATGAGATCCACTATCCTGTCACACTCCGCTTCATCGTGTTCGAACCCCATGGGGGGAGAATAGGCACCCACGGCCATGCGGCGCCCTGCCCGTTCGTTGACGCGGCGCATTGCTTCCTGCGGCACCCCATCTTTGCCTCCGAGCATGAATATCCTCACGTCGGGGTTGTCGGCATGATAGCGGCAGAATGCGGGGAAAAGCGATGAGCCCGGAATGGCCTCCTTTATCTGCGGGCCTACCCATGAGCTTGTGGACTGGATTATGCGGCTGTCGCACACGGAATATTCTGCTTTGTTCAGCAGTTCCTTGAATTCAGGATTGCGGCGTGCCATCATAAGATTGTCGACATTCGGCGTTACGAGCACACCGCGCTTCATGTCGCGCAACAGTTCTTCAAGGGTTACGTTGTCGAACCCCACATCCAGTATCTTTATTCTGTCGCCTGCGTTCATACTTTAATAGCGTTTATGCCGCAGTTGCGGGCAAATTCCATGTCGCTGTCGCTGTCACCTACCATCAGGCACTTCTTCGGATCCGTGGCAGGATAATCAGCCAGTATCTCGTCAAACATTCCGCGCTGAGGTTTGCGGCGGGGAGCGCCGGGATCTGTTGCCGTGCAATAGTATATCCGGTCTATACGTCCTCCGCGTGCGGCGATTTCACGGCACATCATGTCGTGAACCTCGGCGAGATCCTTTTCGGTCATAAGCCCGCGTCCCACCCCGCGTTGGTTTGTAACCACGAATATGCGGCTGAAATGACGGCTCCAGCGTTCTATTATGTCCATAAATTCAGGAAGAAGCTCCAGCTCGCCGGGACATTTCACATAATCATTTACCCTTAAACGGTTAATCACGCCGTCGCGGTCAAGCAGCAGCGTGTCGTAGGGGGTTATGTCGATATCTTCGAGTCTCATTTTCTGAAGTCCTCCTGGGCTTTGGCAAAATCCTCCGGAATGCCGATGTCAATGAAATATCCGTCGGATCTAACTCCGCCGACATTGCCTGCCGCCGCTTGCGGCTCGAGCACGGATGTCTCGAATGAGAATTTGGTCGGCAGGCCGTCGAATAAAGAGCTGTCGCGGTCTATCACATATATGCCTCCGTTTATGAGGCCCCGCTCACACGGCTTTTTTTCATTGAAGGAGGTTACGGCACCTGTCAGGCTGTCGAAATTCACCGTTCCGTAGCGGTCAAAATCCGTCATCTCTTTCAGGGCTATGGTTACAGGGCGTCCGCTTCCTTCGCTCTCGCGTCCGAGCTGCTGCAATGAGGCATGAAACATAGTGTCGCCGTTGATCACGGCCACACGCCTGCCGCGGCATATTTCCGACGCCTGTTTCACGGCGCCTCCTGTGCCGAGCGGTTCTGTCTCCACGCTCCAGGCTGTCTCTATGCCCCGGAGTATGCCGTCACGTTCGGTCTCGGCCCACTGTTCCACACATTCGCGCATATAACCCACCGCAAACACTATGCGGTCAATTCCTTCGCTGCGCAGCCATTCGGTAAGATAAGCTATGAACGGGCGTCCGGCCACTTCGGCCATACATTTGGGCCTGTCGGCTACAACACTGCGCAGCCGTGTGCCGAGGCCACCGGCCAGAACTATGGCTTCCCTGATCATTTCTGCGGCTTATATTGGGGGAAGATAGCTTCCTCCACGAGGTGACATATTATATGGCCCATGGTAGTGTGGCACTCCTGAATGCGTGGGGTGTCGGCGCTCGGGGCTTTGATCACTATGTCCCAGTCGTCCATTTTGCATTCACGGCTGCCTGTCAGCGCTATCAGGGTTACCCCTTTGCGGCGGCATACTTCGGCAGCTTTTATGAGGTTGGCTGAATTGCCCGATGTGGACAGGCCTATGAACACATCGCCTTCGTTGCCGAATGCCTCTATCTGACGTTCGAACACTGTGTCGTAGCCATAATCGTTGCCGATGGCCGTAACCGACGAGGTGTTGGTGTGCAGCGCTAAAGAGGGCAGAGGAGGACGGTTGTAATAGAACCGGCCTACAAACTCGGCGGCAAGGTGCTGGGCGTCGGCTGCACTTCCGCCGTTGCCGGCAAATATGGTCTTATGCCCCGTGCGGTATGCCTCGATGCATCGGAGAGCGGCAGTCTCGATCCCCGCAGTCAGTTTGTTGTCGGCGAGCATAGCTGTTTTGGCGTCGGCCGATGCTTTTATGTGTTCTTTTATTATTTCAATATTGTCCATAGATTTTTGTGCTGTTAGGGTGGAAGATTGAAGATAAAAGGATTGCCGAAATAAGGAGAGGTCAGTTTACGGCCTTGTCCTCGCTGATGCGCCAGCTCCGCACTCCGTTGGGGCAGAACTGGAAAGGCAGTACAAAGCCTCCGAGCTCGCGCAGGGCGGCTTCTATGGCCTTGCGCTTTGTGGGATTTATGGCCAGCATAATGAAGCCTCCGCCTCCTGCGCCTGACACTTTCCCTGAATAGGCCCCTGCACCGCATGCTACGTCGAAAGCTTTCTGTATAACGGGATTGGTGATGGCGTCGGCCATTTTTTTCTTGTCCTCCCACGCGCGTCCGAGGATATCGGCGAAACTGCTTATATCGCCGGTGAGGATGGCTGTCTTCATGTCGATGGCGCTTTGCTTTATCCTGTGCATGGCTTCGATGGCGCTGTTCACACCTTGCGACGTGTTGCGCTTCTGCTCGTCGATTATGGCGGCGCTCATGCGTGAACGTCCGGTGAAGTAAAGCAACAGCGATGATTCAAGTTCCTCGATGGTCCATGGATTTACGCGCAGCGGGTTTACTATCACATTGTCCTCGGGAGTGAATTCTATGTAGTTGAAACCGCCGAAAGCTGCGGCATACTGATCCTGCTTGCCTCCTGAAAGATTCAGGTCTATGCGTTCCACCTCATAGGCGAGGCGTGATATCTCGTAATCGCCGAGCGGAAGGGAGTACCATTCGCAGAATGCCTTTATTATAGCCACCACCATTGTGGAGGATGTGCCGAGGCCTGATCCGGCCGGTGCGTCGCTGTAGGTAGTTATGCGCATCGGTTCGGGAGTGCACCCGTAATCGCGCATAAGGCGGTTATAGACTCCCTTTATCAGTATGGCTTTATTGTCGTCGAGGGTGATTTGCCGGTCTACAGGATAGTCTTTGCTGAAATTATTGTCGAATGAATGTATTTCGATCTTTTTCTCATCAAGTGATTCTATCGAGCAATAGGCGAAGAGATTTATGGTGGCGTTGAGCACAAGACCTCCGTAGGTGGTACTGTATGGCGCTACATCACTGCCGCCTCCGGCTAAACCGAGTCGCAACGGGGCTTTACTTCGTACAATCATTATACTGTTCGCGGATTTTTAAATTGCTTAAAGGGGCGTGGCCCCTGTGTGCAGGGATGATGGTATAAGATAGTTGCCACAAATTTAACAATAAATATACGCAGTGGCAAATTTCAGGTGTGTTATTTTTCTTCCAATGCCGCTAAGTCGTGCTGCCACAGAGCGCCGCATGCATCTGACGGCATACGCCAGTCGCCGCGTGGCGACAGACATATGCTGCCCACCTTGGGGCCGTCGGGCATACATGAGCGCTTGAACTGCTGGGAGAAGAAGCGGCGGTAGAAGGTGCGCAGCCATTTCAGCACCGTGGCGCGGTCATAGCGTCCGTCGAATGCCATGCATGCCAGCATGTGGATGCGCCGTGGCAGGGCGCCGAACCGTATGGTGTGATACAGGAAGAAGTCGTGGAGCTCGTATGGGCCCACAATGTCCTCGGTGCGTTGTGCTATATCCCCGTTTTCAAGGGCCGGAATAAGTTCGGGGCTTACAGGAGTGTCGAGAATGTCAAGCAGGGTGTCGCGCACAGTAGCCATTCTTTCCAACCCGGCTTCATGACGCACAAGGCGCCCCACAAGAGTTTTCGGAACGCCTGCGTTCACGGCATACATCGACATGTGATCGCCGTTGTAGGTGGCCCAGCCGAGTGCGAGTTCGGAAAGATCGCCCGTGCCTATCACTATCGCACCCTTGCGGTTGGCATAGTCCATGAGAATTTGCGTGCGTTCGCGGGCTTGTGAGTTTTCATAAGTCACATCACGCAGCTCGGGATCCTGACCTATGTCGCGGAAATGTAGATTCACGGCTTCGGCTATAGGAATTTCGGCTATGCTCACTCCTAATTCCTCCATTAGCCGGACGGCGTTGGAGCGTGTGCGCCCCGTTGTGCCGAATCCAGGCATTGTTATGCCGGTGATCCCCTTGCGGTCAAGTCCGAGGCGGTCAAATGTGCGCACGGTCACAAGCAGGGCCAAGGTGGAGTCCAGTCCTCCTGATATTCCCACCACGGCGTTGCGGCATTTTATGAAATCGAGCCGGCGCGCGAGTCCGGCCGCCTGTATGCTCAGTATTTCCTCGCAGCGCTCGAAGCCTTCGTTTCCTTCAGGCGGTACGAAAGGCCATGGGTTCACCGGACGGAAACGCGGTATGAATGTGGTGTCATCCGCAAGGTCTCCATCGGCGCTGCATTGTAATGTCTCGTATTTACGCGGCTCGCGGGCGGCACAATCGCCGAAAGTGGTGTCGTGCAACCTGTCGTGACGTAGTGCCGCAATGTCTATGTCCGCTATCACGAAAGGCTCTGAGTCAACATCCCAGCGGGCCTTTTCGGCTATCATTATGCCGTTTTCGGCCACCATAGCCTTGCCGTCGAAAACAAGATCGGTGGAGGATTCGCCGAATCCCGCGCCGGCATAGACATACCCGCACAGGCATGCCGCCGACTGGTGCGTGACTATGGAGCGCAGATAGCTGTATTTGCCGGCTATGTCGTCGGAGGCCGAGAGGTTGAATATGACCTCGGCTCCGGCGAGGGCGAGATGTGACGACGGAGCCACCGGCGCCCAGAGATCCTCGCATATCTCTATGCCGAATTTTATTCCGGCGCATTCGAACACCATGCCGGGCTCCTCCTCCGGAGCGGGGCGCCACCAGCGGCGCTCGTAGAATTCGTTGTAGTTGGGGATATATGTCTTGCGCACCTCCTTCGGGCCGTCGGGGAGCACTGCGGCGCAGTTGTAGAGCTGTCCGTCGATTATGCGTGGAAAACCCACTATGAGCCGTATTTTACGGCCTCGGGCCCACTCTTTGATCCTCTCCACTCCCCGCGAGGCCGCTTCAAGCAGCAGGTCGCTGTGAAACAGGTCGCCGCAGGTGTAGCCCGTGATGCACATCTCAGGGAAAACGGCTATCTCCACTCCGGCTTCCTCAAGGCGTTCCGCTATTTTCAGTATTTCGCCTACGTTGAACTCTACATCGGCCACATTGACTCGCGGGCTTGCGGCGGCCACTCTGATATATCCGTTGTTCATATCTTCTGTCGTCAGAAAGTGTATCCTATGGAGAATTTTACCAATGTTGTTGAAGCGCTTTTGACAAACGACTCCTTGCCTTCAAGCACAAGCCGCAGGGTGTTGGTGGCCCGGAACGCTATTCCGAGGCCCGCATTGAGTCCGAGCCGGTTGGTGCGGGAGGTCACGTCATCGCTCTCATCCTCTAATTTTGGATGGTGGTAGGTCCATGATGTGATGTTTACTCCTGCAAGCGGATATATGTCCCATCGCGGAGTTGTAAGCGGCAGGGAGTAGCGTGTATCCAGATTGATTATCATGCCGTCATAGTCGTTGTGGCGGAAAATATAGTCAACCGATGGCGCCAGTGAGAATACGCGGCTGAAGCGATATGAGAACGCAACACCGGCGCTTGCCGACTTGTTGCGCGACACATATCCGGCCCCTACACACACTGTTTTCTCACCCTTGGCGGGATATTCCATTTCGGCGGCACCGGCCGGGAGTGCGCAAAGTAGTGTGAATAAGTATATTAGGGCTTTATTTTTGAGCTTGGATATAATAAGGTTCATAATGGTTGGATTTTTTTGCAAAAATAACTAAAAAATTTCTATATTTGCCAACGACCAAATATTTATGAGCATGAACACGACCAACACACTGCATTTCACTCCGGCCCGGATTGAGAAGGATCGGCGCATACTTGAACTATTGTCGCAGACGTTCGGCACTGTCAGTGCGGCATCCACAGAGATAATCAACCTTGAGGCTATCCTCAATCTGCCCAAAGGCACGGAACACTTTGTGGCCGACATACACGGCGAGTTCGAAGCGTTCCAGCATATACTTAAAAATGCTTCCGGCAATATAAAACGCAAGGTCTATGAGCTTTTCGGAAATTCCATGCGTGAGCCGGAGCTACGCCAGTTGTGCTCGCTGATCTATTATCCGCGCCGCAAACTCAAGCACATCAAGCTCACCGAGACGGACATGGACAATTTCTATAACGTCACTCTCCATCAGTTGGTGAAGGTGCTTCAGAAGATCTCGTCGAAATACACGCGCTCGAAAGTCCGCAAAGCTCTGCCCAAGGAATTCGCCTATATTATTGAGGAGCTTCTCCATGAGGCTCCGGAGGGCGAGAACAAGCAGCTTTATTACAATAGGATTGTGGAGACCATAATATCCACCGGCCAGGCCGACGAATTCATAGTGGCCATATCCAATGTGATACAGCGCCTGAGTGTCGACCGCCTTCATATCCTCGGTGACATCTACGACCGCGGACCGGGGGCGCACATCATAATGGAGACCCTCACCACCCACGACGGCTTCGACATGCAGTGGGGCAACCACGACGCACTCTGGATGGGTGCGGCGGCCGGCAACATATGCTGTATAGCCAATGTGCTGCGCATATCGCTCCGTTACGCCAATATGGCCACCCTTGAGGAGGGCTATGGCATAAACATGGTGCCGCTTGCCACATTCGCCATGGAGACCTATGCCGATGATCCCTGTAAGCCCTTTATGCCCAAGATAGGCAGCAGCAGTGATGCCTGCAGCGAAAAAACACGACTGCTCATAGCCAAGATGCACAAGGCCATATCCGTTATACAGTTCAAAATTGAAGCGGAACTTATCCGGCAGCATCCCGAATGGAAGATGGAGGATCGCAACTTGCTCCACCTCATAGATTACGAAAAAGGCACCATAACCCTTGACGGTGCCGAGCATGAGCTTCTCGACCCGTTGTTCCCCACCGTCAACCCCGCCGATCCCTATGCGCTTACAGCCGAGGAGGCCGAGCTTATAGAGAAGTTGCGTCATTCGTTCTGTGTCAGCGAGGCCCTGCGGCGCCATATCAACTGCATGTTCACCAACGGGTGCATGTATCTCGTGACCAATTCCAACCTGCTGTTCCATGCGTCAATGCCGCTCAATCCCGACGGATCGCTCAAACAAGTCGAGGTGGAAGGGAAGAAATATTCAGGCCCTGCGCTGCTCCACCGCATAGGCATGCTCATGCGCTCGGCTTTCAACGACGACACCGACCCGGCCGAGCGGCAGCGGGCCATCGACTATTACTGGTATCTGTGGTGCGGTCCCGATTCGCCGCTGTTCGACAAAGCCAAGATGGCTACATTCGAGCGGTATCTACTCACCGACAAGGGTACCCATCATGAGGAGAAAGGACATTATTACACCCTGCGTGAGAAACCCGAGGTATGCGACGCGATTCTCGATGCGTTCGGCGTGACCGGGCAGCACCGCCACATCATTAACGGCCATGTGCCCGTGAAAGCCGGCAAGGGCGAGAAGCCTATAAAAGCCGAAGGGCGTATGATGGTGATCGACGGCGGGTTCTCCAAGGCCTACCACAACACTACCGGCATAGCCGGATACACGCTTGTGTTCCACAGCCGCGGCTTCCAGCTTGTGCAGCATGAGCCGTTCACCTCCACCGAGGACGCCATACAGAGCGGCGCCGACATCATGTCGACCACCCAGATAGTGGAACTTAACGCCAACCGCATGCTGGTGCGTGACACCGACAAAGGGCGTGAGCTTCAGGCACAGATCGACGAATTGCGCGAACTGCTGTATGCCTACCGCCACGGACTGATAATGGAGCATGTGAAGAAATAAACGTAAGGTTTAGAAATAATTTTCGTAATTTCGCGGTCAGAATGCAACGTGACTTACCCATGCAGTCTGACCGCGAAATATTTGACAAGACTCTCGTGTCCGATCCCGGACAGTGGGATCTGGTGTTGCGTCCCGCCCATGGCAGTCTCGGCGTGGCGCTGTTGCCTGTGGCACGCGATGTGGCCCCTGTGTGGCGCGAGATAAGCCTTGAAGGCCCGCTTCCGTTGCAGGATGCCGTGTATGCCCATCCGCTGCTGCTGAGCGATTTCCGTCGGGTCACAGTATGCATCGATGCCCGGCGTTTTCTGTTCCTCCCTCCTGAGGCTGCGGATCCGGCACAGGCCGAGGCACTTATGTCGGCGGCTTATCCGTCCGACGGTTCCGTTACCGTTATGGCAGGTGATCTCCCTGTGTCTATGGCTATGAAAGCCGATGCGGAGATGCTGTCGTTTTTCAGGCGCACATTCGTCAATCTTGCTGTGACCCACCCCTTGGCCGTGCTCATACGCTATTTTGCCGGACGTGGCGCACGCGGCGGCAACGGGGTGCATCTTTATGCCTCGTTCCGCGGCCGCCGCATGGACGTGGCTGTGCTCGACGGGGGCCGTCTGCTTATGGGCAACACCTACGATGTGGCCGCTGCCGCCGACGGAGCCTACTATGTCATGGCCGCTTTGAAAACGCTCTCCCTT
>URII01000053.1 GCA_900547825.1 uncultured Porphyromonadaceae bacterium | reverse complement strand
GGCGCAGAGGGTTTATGGCAGGCCCTGCAGAAGTGGCCAAGGCTGTGACCAAGCTCCAGGGACAATACACCAGCGGCCCGTCGTCAATAGCCCAGAAAGCAGCCGAGGCGGCTTACACCGGTTCGCAGGAATGCGTGAAAGAAATGTGCGAGGCTTTCCGCCGCCGCCGTGACCTGGTTGTCAGTCTTGCCAAAGAGATCCCCGGCATGAAAGTCAACTATCCCGAAGGAGCATTCTATCTTTTCCCGGAAGTCTCGGGCTTCTTCGGCAAGAGCTACAATGGCCGAATCATCAAGGATGCATCTGATCTGGCTATGTTCCTGCTTGAAGAAGGACATGTGGCCACAGTGGACGGAGCGGCGTTCCGCGCTCCCGGCTACATCCGCCTGAGCTATGCCACCTCCGATGACAACATACGCGAGGCCATGCGCCGCATAGCCGCCACATTGGCTCTACTGCAATAAACAGCAGACCATCGGCGTTATCCTCATAACCGAAATTTTAATAATAAACGCATGAATCATAGCAAAACTCTCCTCCTGACTCTGCTCTCCCTCACATTGCCCTGGGCTTCTGTGCTTGCCGAATCGGTGACTCTGACCGAGCCCGGCACTCTAAGTGAGTCCGTAAGCGAAATTGCAGGAGCCACACAACTCAGCGTGACAGGCCCTATGAACGCGGTCGATTTCCAGTTCATAAGCAATGAAATGCAGTCGCTTGCCAAACTGGACCTTTCCAAAGCATCCATTTCCGCTTACTCAGGGACCCCCCTCCGGTCAGGACGAACGGATTTTGCAGCCAACACACTTCCGGCATACTCCCTTGCCGGGTCAAAGCTCACGGAGATAAAACTACCGTCATCGCTCACAACCATAGGTGAAGGAGCGCTATCCTCGACTCCCATAGAGAACCTAAGCATTCCCGCAGGGGTAACCACCATAGAAAGCGGAGCATTCAACAGCTGTACTAAACTTAAAACCGTTACAGTGCCAGCTGCCGTGACCGTGATGGGTGACCGTGTGTTCGCAAGCTGTGCGTCTCTTACCACAGCCACATTGCAGATAGCTGAACTGCCTGACCACACATTCGAGATGTGTACATCGCTTGAAAAGGTGAACCAGCCGTCGGGAGGCTTCTCTTCCATAGGCGAAAGCGCTTTCAGAGGTTGTACGGCCCTGTCCTCATTCACATTCGGCACATCGCTTGCCAGCATCGGCAACTCCGCTTTTGAACTGTCGGGCATACAGCAAGCCGACATGTCGGGGTGTCCGAGGCTTGAAAACATAGGTGCCCGCAGCTTCGCACAGTGCGGATCTTTGGCTACAGTCATTATGCCGGAGTGTGTGAAAACCATCGGAACGGCCGCATTCTTCGATGACACAGCCCTTGTGTCGATCAATTTCCCGGCTTCATGCAAAGAATTGGCGCCATATTTGTTCAAAGGGAACAATAATGTAGACACCACATCGATTGTCCATTCAGGAGTGACCGCCATAGGTGAATATGCCCTGATGGGCCTTGACCACGCCACCACTTTCACACTACCGGATGCTTTGCAATCAATCGGCGACCATGCCATGGAGGGATGGACTTCGCTGGAAAGGCTCAACGTCATCGGCATTACCGAAGTGCCTGAGACCGGTGCAGATGTATGGGAAGGTGTACAGCAACCACAAGTTGACCTTATTGTAGGACAAGGCATGGCCGAAAAATTCGAGACAGCACCCCAGTGGCAGGAATTCCACATAATATTCATGTCGGGCATAGAGGACGTAACCGTTCCTGAAAGCGACCCTACCAAAGGGGTCAAAGCCCGTTTTGCCGGCACCGACCTGATCATTACCGCACCCGAGACAATTGACACTGTCACACTTCATGACGCCTCGGGCATGGAACTTCTGCGCATGAATCCCGGAAGCGACCGTGCGGTTATGGATACATCCGACCGCACCGCCCGCATATATATAGTGACAGTAGTCCTTGAATCAGGCAGCTCGGTAACATTCAAACTTGCCCGCTGACATGCCGAACACCAAAATCTGACGAATGGGAAAAAACAAACTGAAAAAATTCCGGGAAATGGAGGAGATGGATATTGTTCTGCAATATCCTTTCTCCGTATTACAGGCAGGTGAATTTCCATTGCGGGGAAAGTGGAATGACAGTTTTTTCCACAACACCCGTCCCATAGTAGTGGAATTAGGGTGCGGCAAAGGTGAGTACACCGTGGAGCTGGCACGACGCAATCCCGAAGTCAATTATATAGGCATAGACATAAAAGGTGCCCGCATGTGGAGCGGCGCCCGTCAGGCAGTGGCCGAGAAATTGCAGAACGTGGCTTTTGTCAGGACCTCCATAGAGCTGATTGACCGCATATTCGCGCCCGGCGAGCTAAGCGAACTATGGATCACATTCCCTGACCCTCAGATGAAGAAAGAGCGTAAGCGCCTGACCGGAACGAGGTTTATGGAACTTTACCGAAAAATACTCACTCCGGGGGGAACAGTAAATCTCAAAACTGACTCTCCGTTTCTGTACACATACACCACCGCCATGCTCGCAGCCAACGGAATAGTACCTGTCACGGCCGACAGCGACATATACCGCAACGGACCACGCGAGGGTGAGATACTCGGCATACGAACCTATTACGAACAGCAATGGCTGCAACGCGGACTTACTATAAAATATGTAAGTTTCCGGCTTTGGCCCGAACCATCGCCGCTCACAGAGCCCGATGTGGAGATAGAACATGACACCTACCGCTCCTTTTCGCGCGGCACTCTTGAAAAAGAAGGACTGCGCACGTGACCGGCCATCATTTCCCTGAATCTATAAACAACATATAAGCGATATACCTCAATGCAGACCTTATACCCCAACCTCATACTCGACGCACTGAAAAATGTGCGCTATCCCGGCAACGGAGAGAACATAGTAAAGCTCGGAATGGTGGAGGACGACATACGCATAGACGGCAACAAGGTGAGTTTCTCACTTATATTCGACCGTCCCACCGACCCGTTCATGAAATCACTTGTCAAAGCTGCCGAAAGTGCGATTCATGTCAACATAAGCCCGGAGGTGGAAGTCACTGTAAACACCAAAAGCCGGCACATGGTTCCCGAAGCGGCGGAAAAACCGCTGAAAGGGGTTAAGAACATAATCGGCGTGGCCTCCGGCAAAGGGGGCGTGGGAAAATCCACTGTAGCATCGAACTTAGCAGTGGCTCTTGCTGCCGAAGGCTACAAGGTAGGGCTTCTCGACGCCGACATTTTCGGCCCGTCCATGCCCAAGATGTTCGGCATAGAGGACGAGCAGCTGTTTATCCACAAGGTGGACGGGCGCGACCTCATAATTCCCGCCCACCGCTACGGTGTGAAACTGCTGTCGATAGGATTCCTTGTGGACCGCGACAGTGCGGTGCTATGGCGCGGCAGCATGGCTTCAAACGCCCTGAAACAGCTTATAAACGATGCCGACTGGGGTGATCTGGACTATTTCCTCATTGACATGCCTCCCGGCACAAGCGACATACACCTGACCCTGGTGCAGACACTTGCCATTACTGGGGTGGTGATTGTCACCACCCCGCAGCAGGTAGCCCTTGCCGATGCGCGCAAAGGGATATCCATGTTCACAGGCGACAAAGTGAATGTGCCTATACTCGGCCTTGTCGAAAACATGGCATGGTTCAGCCCCGAGAAACACCCTGACGAAAAATATTACATATTCGGCCGTGAGGGGGGCGTGAAGCTTGCCGAAGAACTCAACGTGCCGTTGCTGGCCCAGTTGCCTATCGCCGAACAGGTATGCGACGACGGCGACCGCGGCGAGCCTGCGGCATTGGCTGACAACGCCGTAGGCATGGCCTACAGGCATTTGGCCCGCGAGGTTGTGGATGCCACAGATCGCCGCAACCAGCAGCAGCCACCTACAAAACGGGTAGAGCTTAAACATTGACAACCACGCATTCACCATATACAAACATCGTAACCATCAAGATTCAAAGACATGTTAATAGACTCATTGATAGCAGCCGGCACCGCAAAGGCCCTCAAGGAACTCTACGGGCTTGATGTGGATCCGGCCACCATAGTGCCGCAATCTACCAAGAAAGAATTTGAAGGCAACCTCACCATTGTGGTGTTTCCGTGGGTGAAAGCCGCCCGGAAATCACCTGAGGCCGTGGCAACGGAGATAGGCGACAAATTGGTTGACATCGAACCCGCTGTAAGCCGCTTCAATGTGGTGAAAGGGTTCCTCAACATAGTGATCGAACCGTCATTCTGGAACACTGTCCTTAACCATATCGACACAGATCCCCATTACGGATTCAGACCCGTCACTGACGAATCGCCGCTCGTAATGGTGGAATATTCGTCACCCAATACCAACAAGCCGCTGCATCTGGGCCATGTGCGCAACAATCTGCTCGGTTTCAGCGTGGCCGAAATATTGAAGGCATGCGGCAACCGCGTTGTGAAGACAAACATAGTCAATGACCGTGGCATACACATATGCAAATCCATGCTGGCATGGCAGAAGTGGGGCGACGGCGTGACACCTGAAAGCTCCGGCAAGAAAGGCGACCACCTGATAGGTGACTTCTATGTGCTCTTCGACAAACATTTCAAAGCCGAAGTAAAAGAGATCATGGAGCGCGACGGAGTGGATGAAGACGAGGCTAAAAACCGCTCCGGACTGATGGCCGAAGCGCGCGACATGCTCCGTCGCTGGGAGGGCGGCGACGAGACAGTGCGCTCACTGTGGGCCATGATGAACGAGTGGGTATATGCCGGATTCGATGAAACCTACCGCCGCATGGGGGTGGATTTCGACAAGATATATTACGAGAGCGACACCTATCTTGAGGGAAAAGCCAAAGTGCTCGAAGGGCTCGAAAAAGGGCTCATGGAGAAAATGCCCGACGGATCGGTATGGGCCGATCTGACCTCCGAGGGACTTGACCGCAAGCTCCTGCTCCGCAGCGACGGCACATCGGTGTATATGACCCAGGACATAGGCACAGCCAAACTCCGCTATCAGGATTATCCCATCGACCGCATGATATATGTGGTAGGCAACGAGCAGAACTACCATTTCCAGGTGCTTTCCATTCTGCTTGACCGCCTCGGCTTCAAGTGGGGCAAGGATCTGGTGCATTTCTCCTATGGCATGGTGGAATTGCCTGAAGGCAAAATGAAGAGCCGCGAGGGCACAGTGGTGGATGCCGACGACCTGATAGCCGACATGGTGGCCAATGCCGCCTCCGTATCGGCCGAACGGGTGAAGACACTGACTGACTGTCCTCCGGAGGAAGCTGCAGAGATTGCGGAGATTGTTGGTCTTGGGGCTCTGAAATATTTCCTGCTCAAGGTCGACCCCCGCAAGAACATGACTTTCAACCCCAAGGAATCCATTGACTTCAATGGCAATACAGGCCCGTTCATACAGTATACATATGCCCGCATCCGCTCTGTGCTGCGCCGTGCCGAAGCCGACGCGCTTCCCATGGTGGATTTCGGATCAGTGAATCCCGGAGAACGCGAAACAGCTATCATACAGCTTCTGGCCGACTACCCCGACACTGTGGCCGAAGCTGGACGCTCGCTCTCGCCGGCCCTTATAGCTAACTACGCGTATGAACTTGCATCGGCCTATAACCGTTTCTATCATGACTGCCCCATTCTCCGCGAAGAGGATCCGGCACTGAGATCGCTGCGGCTTGTCATATGCCGCTGCACCGCCAAAGTGATCTCATCGGCTCTCGGACTTCTCGGAATCCGGGTGCCGGAACGTATGTAACCAATATTCAAACAAGCTGTTTTTTAAATCAACAACAATGAACAACTACACTGACAATTACGGATACGGAATGTCACACGGTGCCGAGGTATCGGTGTCGAGCGTGATGAAAAGCGTATATTTCAAAATGTTCCTCGGGCTGCTTGTAACCGCATTCATATCAATGTGGTGCGCGTCATCGGCTGCCTACATAGGATTCATAATCAACAACCAATGGGTGATGTGGCTGCTCTTCGGGGTGGAACTGCTCATAGTGTTCGGAGTATCGGGTGCCACAAAACGCATCTCCTCGCCGGTGGCCCTGATCCTGTTCTTCGTGTTCGCAGCCGTCAACGGCTTGGCTCTGGCCCCTATATTCTTAGTCTACACCGGCGCTTCGATAGCCAAGACTTTCTTCATAACCGCCGGCACATTCGCTGCCATGAGCGTCTACGGCTATTTCACATCGCAGGATCTTACCCGTATAGGCACATTCCTCATGATGGCCCTGTTCGGCCTGATAATCTGTGTCATTGTCAATATCTTCCTGCGTAGCGACACATTTGACTGGATAATATCGATTGCAGGTGTGCTGATATTCATCGGTCTCACGGCCTGGGACACCCAGCAGATCAAGACCATGGCACAGCAGATGCCGCAGTCGGGAGTGTCACGCCTCTCCACAATCGGCGCCCTGACACTTTATCTTGACTTCATCAACCTGTTCATATATCTGCTCCGATTCTTCGGCAACCGCGACTGATGTGGCGCATATTTGCTGACAGAATTATTATTGCAGCCCTATTGACAGGGCTTGCCGCCATATTCGCCGCTTCCTGCTCGGGGAGCGGCGATGTAGCTGTACCGCGGCCCAAAGGCAATCCACGCATCGAAGCTCCCGACACCATTTACCGTCAGGTGGACGGACTTCCGGTGAAATGGCTCGTCAATGCAGCGGCGGTGGACAGTGTGACCGCCCACCGCTCGGATGCCATATGGCTTAATGTGATTTATCCAGGGGGGGCGGCCACGATGTTCTGCACATTCACCCCCGTAACTCCGGCCACATGCGCCGATGTGATAGAGAACCGGAGCGAGCGCATGGCACTCAACGCCGGAAGCAATGAGTCGGAAATAATCTCGTTCACCTCGGAAGGCGGATTCGCCGTAAAGCTCATGAAAACCCTGCACGGCACAGTGACCCCATTGCAGTTTCTCGCCACAAGTCCCGGCATAGTGGCCACAGGAGCCGTGTATCTTCCCCAACTCTCAGCCGCCACAGCCGACTCACTTGCTCCGGTGATGGAATACCTCAACCGCGACCTTATGTATGCGCTCACACGCCTTGACCACAGATGAGACTGACCGAAGGCCCATACGGCATAACAATAGCAATAGAATCCATTGATCCTGACGAGGGCACCACACGGCGCCAACGGGAGTCCATGGCCGTGGCCCGGACAATAAAGGCGCTTACCGGCAAGGATGCTGCAATAGGCCATAACAGCTCCGGAGCGCCATTTCTCGTACATGATCCCGGACTGCCCATATCAATAAGCCACTCGCGGAACCATGTGGCTGTGGCCATAGGCGGCTGTCATGCCATAGGCATAGACATGGAGGAGTGGCGCCCCAACCTGATGAAAGTGGCACCTCGCTTCCTGACACCGGAGCAGATTGACGGATGGTCAACACCGGAACTGCTTCTGAAAGCATGGACCATCAAAGAAGCCCTGTACAAGGCGCTCAGCTCTGCCGCCCGCAATCCGGCGCCATCACTTCTTCCGTTGCCATTGCCGCCTGACCTGCCGGAAGATATGGAGATACATCACATACCCGATGTTTCCGGCGAAACGGTAACACTCGCCGTCATAATCAATTCCTGAACAGAAATGGAAAATACCGACAAAAATAAACATAACGATGCGGTGCTCATAGTGGGCGCCGGAGGATTCATAGGAGGATTCATAGCCCGCAAAGCCCTGCAACAAGGCTACGAGACATGGGTGGCAGTAAGGGAAACCACCTCAAGGCGCTATCTCGACGATCCGTCGCTTCATTTTCTCGTGATGGATTACGATGACCCCCAGGCAATGGCACGCACATTATCGGAAGCTTCTCCCTCCGCAGGCAGATGGCGCTACATAATCTACAATCTCGGCGCCACCAAATGCGTGAACTTCGCTGATTTCAACCGCATCAACTACATCTATCTGCGCAACTTCACCGATGCTCTCGCCGCATCTGGACGCATACCCGATAAGTTTCTCTACATGAGTTCGCTCTCGGCGCTCGGACCCGGAGATGAAAAAGGATATACACCTCTCACGGACGACAAGCTACCGATGCCCGACACCCGCTATGGAGTATCAAAAATCAAGGCAGAGACCCACTTACAGTCCATAAGCGGCTTCCCCTGGATAATATTCCGTCCCACAGGGGTCTACGGCCCCCACGAGCGCGACTACCTTATGATGGTGAAAGCCATTGACTCAGGATGGGATTTCGGGGTGGGATTCCGGCGGCAGGAACTCACATTCATCTATGTTGAGGATCTTGTGGACGCCATGTTTCAGGCGCTCGACAAGGCACCTGTGGGGCGCAAATACATAATCTCGTATCCTGAGACAGTGTCGCAGGCACAGTTCCGCAAGCTCGTGGCCCACGCGCTCGGCAAACGCATCGTCATACCTGTAAGGCTACCGCTGTGGATCACTTACTGCGCTTCGGTAGTTATGGAGAAGATAGGTGTGGCCCGGATGCAGGCCTCCACTCTCAACCGCGACAAATTCCGCATCATGAAGCAACGCAACTGGTCATGTGACATAAGCGGCGCAGTGCGTGATTTCGGCTTTGCTCCGCGGTTTGACCTGAAACGCGGCATCGGGATCACGGTAGAAGCCTATATGCGCGAAAAGAAAGGGGGCAAGAAATGAGACACCGCGTTGCCGCCCCCTGGTGGTTCTCAATCATAATAATGATTCTTATCCTGCCGGCATTCTCCCTTCCGGCCATGCTGGCCAGCGAAGCGGTGGCCACTTACAGCGGTTTCCGCACAATGGTATGCCTCTATCCGGCAGCCTTGGCTATAGCCGGCTGGGCGGCATGGGCAAGCTACAGCGAACGCCCCACGGTAGCATGGCTCATGGCAGCCGTAATGGCAGCCACAAATGCAGCCATGTTCTACCTGATTTTCTTCGCCCCGGTAGCCGCATCAATCTGATAAATCCGTATCTTTGCAGGTGAAATGCATTCACTCTTACGTAAACTGACAATATGGACCGCAGCAATAGCCATAGCCGCAATAGCTGCCGCCTGTTCCGTGAGCTATAAATTCAACGGGGCCGCATTGGACTATTCCGTGTACAAGACCGTGCATGTGTCCAATTTCCCGATCCGCGCAGCTCTCGTGTATCCGCCGCTCCAACAAACATTTGAGAATGAACTCCTTGACTATATAACCCGAAACACCCGCCTACAGACCACCGACGGCGCCGCCGACCTCAGGATAGAAGGTGAGATTACGGGTTATTCACTCTCACCACAGGCTGTGACCGAGAATGCCTATGCGTCGAAAACACGCCTTACGATACAAGTGAGAGTGAAATATACCGATACCCGTCAGGAGTCCAACAGCGTGGACCAGACATTCAGCGCCTACCGCGATTTCGACGCATCCGAAATGCTGTCGGACGTACAGGACCAGCTATGTCAGGAAATATCCAAAGAACTTGTAGACCTTATATTCAACGCCACGCTCGGCAACTGGTGACGCCGAGACATTACACCTCAATACTGAAAAATGGATGCACTGAACAAGTTTCTCGACGCCGCGGCCTCCGGCAAGCTCAACGAGCTTGAACCGGACGTGATAGAGGAACTGCGCAGCCGTTTTCCCTACTTTTCACTTCCATGCGCCATAAAAGGAGATAATCCCACCGAGGCACTGACCATGGCAGACGCACTTGATCCCGACAGCCGTCCCACCACGGACGAACGGCATTTCTATCCTCCGGAAAACGATCCGTCAATGACCACCGAGGACGCCATAGACACATTCATAGAAACCTACGGCAGCGGAGCTGACAGCAATGACAAGGAAATGGCATTGCTCGAAAAACTTATATTCAATCCCACTCCCGACTATTCGCAAGTGCTCGAACAGCAGGCCTCCGTAATTACCGCTACGGAAGCTCCGGAAGGGTCACAGGACGACCTTATAAACCGTTTCCTCGCGTCACATCCCGACGAAACTCCCGGGCGTACGGCACAAGGAACTGAAGCTGTGGCATATCCGGCTGAGGAGCCCAAAGATGACAGCGATCCGCAACCCTCAGGAGGTTCGCTGCTAAGCGAATCATTAGCAAAAATCTATATCCGGCGCGGACGTTACAGCAAGGCATACGAAATTATTCATAGCCTGAGCTTGAATTTTCCGGAAAAAAGTGTTTACTTTGCAGACCAATTGCGTTTCTTGCAGAAACTGATGCTCATAGAGCAGGCCAAAGCTAAAAACAGCAAACCGGTAAAACCCGAAAAATAAACAAAAATAAAATATCTAAAACAAGAAAATGTACGTACTCATCATCGTTCTGACTCTTCTTGCCGCAGTGTTGCTTATCGGCGTAGTGCTCATCCAGAAATCCAAGGGGGGCGGCCTCTCGTCCTCATTTGCCGGATCCAACCAGATAATGGGTGTTCGCCGCACCAACAGCTTCATCGAAAAAGTGACCTGGACCTTGGCCTGCGCAATAGCCGTGCTCGCTATTCTGTCGGTATTCTTCATGCCCTCGTCGCTTCCCGGTGGCTCACGTGTAAGCGCCCCTGCCACCGAGCAGACACAGGCCGACGACTTCAACAGCCCCGCAGCAGCTCCCGCAGCCACTCCGGCTCCCGCACCTGCTCCTGCGGCACCCGCAAAATAAGTCAAAGCCTCACTACATTACAATATCCACGCACAATAGCCGCCATGGGTTCACTTACACCGACCTGCATGGCGGCATTTGGCGTACCTTTACCTCTATAATCAACATTACACAACGTCATATCCAGCCATGTTTTCAGGAATAGTAGAAGAAGCAGCCCTTGTGGCAGCAGTAAAGCATCATGACGGCAACGTCACATTCACAATAAAAAGCGCAATGGCCGACGAACTGCGCATAGACCAGTCCGTGGCACATAACGGAGTATGTCTCACCGTGGTAAAGCTTCCCGGCGACGGCACTTACGATGTTACAGCCATACAGGAAACACTGCTTCGCTCCAACCTCGGATCACTGCGTGAAGGAAGCCTTGTAAACCTTGAGCGCAGCATGAGGATAGACGGGCGGCTTGACGGCCACATAGTACAGGGACATGTGGACTGCACCGCAGTGTGCGAGAGCGTGGAGGAAGTGGAAGGAAGCAGATACTACAAATTCCGCTACAAAGCCTCTCCGGAACTTGCAGCCAAAGGATATGTGACAGTGGAAAAAGGGAGCGTGACAGTAAACGGAGTAAGCCTCACGGTGTGTGATTCGGAAGCTGACAGTTTCAGGGTAGCCATCATTCCGTACACATTCGAGCACACCAATTTCCACACTATAGAGCCCGGCACCGAGGTAAACATAGAATTCGACATAGTGGGTAAATACATAGCCCGCATAGCCTCCCTGACTTAACTAATAATAACATACCGCGGCAATGGTATATGATGAAAATTTCATACTTTTGCGTAAAGTATCACCAAAAGTCACCATTGCCTTCAGCCATAGCACATAAACTGCACATAAGCAAAGGATTGCCGACTCTCCTCCAATAGTCGCGGCCAAGTATCCGAAGTTGCATCCGGCACCCGAAAAGGGGCGACAGGACCGAAAGGTGAGCTTTCACCGCTCCGCCAAGTGTCCGTGTACGTCACAGCGTTCATGAAAAACAGCAGGGGTTGACCGAGAGAGAAAATAGAAAAAACAACATAAATGAATTGCAACTGGAACTATGTGCCCCCTACCTCAGAAAGCACGGAAACGACGGCTGAGCTCGACAGGAGTTTCGGCGACCGTAGGCCCATAAGCGAGCTATTGGTCCAACGCGGCATAACCAGTTTGTCGGCGGCTCAGAAATTCTTCAAGCCCTCGATATCTGACATGCACGATCCGTTTCTCATGCCCGACATGGACAAAGCCGTGAACCGGCTCAATCAGGTTATGGGGCGAAAAGAGAAGATAATGGTATTCGGCGACTACGATGTGGACGGCACCACAGCCGTGGCATTGGTGTACAAATACCTGAGTCACTTTTATTCAAATATCGACTACTACATTCCCACACGCTACGACGAAGGCTATGGCGTGTCGAACAAGGTGATCGACATGGCGGCGGAGCAGGGAGTGAAACTTGTCATCATCCTTGACTGCGGCATAAAAGCCATAGAAGAGATCCGCTATGCCAAGGAACTCGGAATAGATTTCATAATCTGCGACCACCATGTTCCTGACGACGAGCTGCCCGAAGCGGCTGCAATCCTAAATCCCAAGCTCGAGGGGTCTACCTATCCGTGCCCCCATCTTTCAGGATGCGGCGTAGGTTACAAGCTGATGCAGGCATTCTCGATATCAAACGGTATCGACACTCAGGATCTTGAAGGCATGCTTGACTTGGTGGCCGTGTCTATTGCCGCCGATATAGTGCCGATGGTGGGCGAAAACCGCATAATGACCTATCAGGGACTCAGGCGCCTGAATTCCAATCCTAACATGGGCCTGCGGGCCGTGATACGCATATGCGGCCTCACAGGTAAGGAAATATCCATTTCCGATGTGATTTTCAAGATAGGGCCGAGAATAAACGCTTCCGGACGTATGCAGAGCGGACGTGAAGCCGTGGAGCTTCTTGTGGCCCGCGATGCAGCCGAGGCCATGGCCAAAGCCCGCGAGATCGACCGTTACAACCAGGACCGCAAGGAACTCGACAAACGCATTACCGACGAGGCAAATGCCATACTTGACAAACGCGGCGAAATGAACTCGCCCAAAAAGTCGATAGTGATCTATAACAAGGACTGGCACAAGGGCATAATAGGCATAGTGGCCTCGCGTCTCACCGAGCTTTACTACAAGCCGTCGGTGGTGCTGACATTCGCCAACGGCCTGGCCACAGGCTCATCGCGGTCGGTACAGGGATTTGATATATATAAGGCCGTGGACTCTACCCGCGACCTGCTTGAGAACTTCGGAGGCCACCCGTATGCCGTGGGTTTGTCGCTCAAGGAGGAGCATATACCGGAATTCACCCGACGCTTCGAGGAGTATGTCAAGACCAACATAACCCACGAGCAGATGACCCCGCAGCTTGACATCGACGCCATGATCACCTTCTCGATGATCACCCCTGAGTTCGTCAACACCCTCCGGCGCTTCAACCCGTTCGGGCCCGGGAACCGGAAACCTGTGTTCTGCACCCGCAAGGTGATGGACTTCGGCACAAGCAAACTCGTAGGCAAGAATCTGGAGCACATCAAGCTCGAACTTGTGGATGACACATCCGGCAAAGTGTTCAACGGCATAGCGTTCAACATGTCGGAACACTTCGACCATATCCATGCAGGCCGCCCGGTTGACATATGTTTCACCATAGAGGACAACAAGCACCTCAGCGCATCGGGAGCCATACAGCTACAGATAAAGGAGATACATCCCTGCAAGGAGTGAGAGGCAACGACGATATGCACCGGCGCGCAGCCGAAACACTGAAACGCTACTGGGGCTATGACTCTTTCCGCCCTGTGCAGGAAGAGATCGTGATGTCAGTGCTTTCAGGGCGCGACACCCTCGGGCTGCTCCCCACAGGCGGAGGCAAGTCACTTACATTCCAGGTGCCGGCCATGATGTCGGACGGTCTGACAATAGTGGTCACTCCACTCATCTCACTGATGAAGGACCAGGCCGACAATCTGCGTCAGCGAGGCATACGCGCCTGCTATCTCCATGCATCCATGAGCCGCAGGGAGTACAATCTTGTCATGGACCGCTGCTCAATGGGCATGGTGAAATTGCTTTATCTATCGCCTGAAAAATTGGCGTCGGCCACATTTGCCGACCAGTTGCGCACACTCCCGGTGAAGCTCATAGTAGTGGACGAGGCCCACTGCATATCGCAATGGGGCTATGATTTCAGGCCCCCATATCTGAAAATAGCAGGAATACGGAGGCTGTTTCCTGACGCTCCGCTGCTCGCGCTCACAGCCTCGGCCACGCCCGAAGTACGGAGTGACATAATATCCCGGCTGGAGATGCGCCAGCCGGCAGTGCTGAGCCTCAGCTTCAGGCGCGACAACATAAGCTTCGTGGTGCGCATCAGCGACCGCAAGGAACAGATGCTGCTTAAGATTCTAAGCGCCACGGAGGGTTCGGCTATTGTGTATGTGCGCTCACGGCGACGCTGCCGCGAGATAGCCGACATGCTGCGCATCGAGGGATTTTCATCCGGTTATTATCATGCCGGACTTTCACCGGAGGAGAAAGAGGAAAGGCAAAACAGCTGGAAAAGCGGCGCTATGCGCATAATCGTGGCCACCAACGCTTTCGGCATGGGCATCGACAAACCCGACGTAAGGGTGGTGGTGCACATGGATCTGCCATCGTCGCTTGAGGAATACTATCAGGAAGCCGGACGTGCCGGACGCGACGGCAAACCGTCATATGCCGTGATAGTGACCAACCGTTATGACCGGGGCACACTTAAACGCCGCATTGACGAGACATTTCCCGATCAGGATTATGTGAGGCTGGTATATGAGCTTACCGGCAACTTCCTTGAAGTGGCTGTCGGTTCAGGCTATGACAGGGCGTTTGAGTTCAACTTCACACAGTTCTGCCAGCGGTTCCGGCTCAAGCCGACAGAGGCCCGCGCGGCCCTTATGCTGCTGACACGCGCAGGCTACATAGAGTTCAGCGAGGAACCCGCCTCGCGTGCGCGGATAATGATAACGATGCAGCGACAGGAGCTGTACGCACTGCGCCTTGACGAAGTTGCCGAACGTGTGTTTCAGATAATACTGCGCACCTACACAGGCTTGTTTGCCGACTACGTGTATATTTCCGAGAGCCGCATAGCATCGGTAGCCGGGGTGACGGAGGAAGAAGTGTACCGTGCGCTTCTCACCCTATCGCGCGAGCACGCGGTCCACTATATTCCACGGCGCACAAATCCCACCGTATACTACCCTACATCACGCGAGCTTCCCCGGTATGTACAGCTGCCGGCGGAAATATACACCCGGCGCAAGGAGGCTATGGCCGCACGCATAAACGCCATGACCGCTTTCGCTTTCGACGATTCTCACTGCCGGGTAAAGACCATGCTTGAATATTTCGGGGAAAAAGACACCGCCGAGTGCGGCAGCTGCGATGTGTGCCGTATGCGCGACAGATCCGTACACAAATCGCCTACCCCATGCACCACTGAGGATTCGGTGCGTTATCTGACATCACAACCCGGAGGGCACACCTTGGAACATATCCTGGTCCAGCTTACCCCGTCACGCCATAGCGAGGCAATAGCAATTATACGCCGGTGGATCGATGAAGAACGCCTATACGTGACGCCCGAAGGTAATATCTGCGCGCGTTAAAGGGGGAATTTACAATTTTTAATCACTTTTAGGGCATCCGCATGAGCATGACAGGCGGTTGGTTTGTTATAAATATACGAAAAAAGAGATACAGCACATATTTGAAAACGACAGTAAAACTATCTGACACTGACAACTATTTAATGACACTTGTAAGCAAACGAAACAACGTTACATCCCTCGTCCTTTTTACCGAGTAGTGATTACTGGGTATTGAGGCTCTCATAAATAAATAGTTGAAACGTCGGGCGACGTTTCCGGCGCGTGCCGGGAACGTCGCTTTGGCGATGCCGCGCAGACTGGCCTCGTCC
>URII01000052.1 GCA_900547825.1 uncultured Porphyromonadaceae bacterium | reverse complement strand
CTTGGCCGATGGGTTCATGATGACGTTAATCATACATATGATATTTCATTGGAAGAGGTGGTTTTCCCGGGTGATGATGCTGTATTCAAAGAATATGAACTGCAGGAGGTCATGCCCCTCCCTGCGCAGGTAAAAGAACAGTTCAATGCCCGAATATCCGTTGCTCGTTCTGAGATTCAACAGAATCCGGAGCCTGAGCCTCAAAAAAACTTTTGGGAGATATATGATGAGTTTACAAAAGAATGTGGACGCAAGAATGATTGGACAAGTGCGACTTTTGAGAAATTTACAGCATTAAAGAATCATCTTCTAAAATTCAAACGTGGGAAAATTTCCTTTGATACATTTTCAGAAACGGGACTTAACGATCTTGTTGACCATTTCCGTTATAAATGCGACATGCTCAACAGTACAATAGGAAAACAGTTCGGATATCTTAAATGGTTTCTTCGTTGGGCTTACGAGAAAGGGTATAATGATAATAGGGCTTTTCTCTCCTTCAAACCCAAACTCAAATCCACTCAGACAAAGGTGATCTTCCTTACTGATGAAGACCTTGGAAAGTTGACCTCGTTTCAAATTCCGGTAAACAAGTCCTATCTTGAAAGGGTGCGCGATGTACTAATCTTTTGCTGTTACACCGGTCTGCGATATTCTGATGTTGCCAATCTATGTAAGAGCGATGTGCGTGAAAATCATATTGAGTTTACGACCGTGAAGACCGCTGACACCATCACAGTTGAACTGAACAAGCATAGCCGAGCTATACTTGAGAAATACAAGGACTGCGAGTTTAAGAACGGTCGCGTACTTCCTGTAATCAGCAATCAGAAGATGAATGATTATATCAAGGAGCTTGGAGAACTCGCAGGTATCGACACACCTGTAAGGATAACACAGTATCGTGGGAATGACCGTGTTGACACCATATATAAAAAGTATCAGCTCCTTTCAACCCATACAGGACGAAAGACTTTCATTTGTAAGGCTCTTGCACTTGGAATCCCTGTCAATGTCGTAATGGAATGGACTGGTCATTCCGATTATAAAGCGATGAAACCTTACATAGCTGTTGCCGACAACATCCGAGCTTCCAACATGAGTCGCTTCGATGATGATTGATGTATTCAAGTACTTGTAAGTATTTTTGTAGTCATCTGATAGCCAAAGTCTCGCAGAAAATGCGTAACTTCGCAATATGAATTCAAATAGTTTCAAGATTGACTCAGAGCATAAAACACTATGGGATTTGATCAATGGCATCGTCTATGCTATTGTTAATGAGAATGAATGGTTTTATAAAATCGAGAGAGATAGTCAATTAGGCATATTTTCTAAAGAAAAACAAGAAATCATTATTCCTGTAAATTATGATTCGATAGGTAATTCAGGTTATAATCCTTTTTCAAATTTTGGAATTATTCCCTCAGAGTCATTTGAAATCCGTAAAGATGGATATATCGGCATTGCTTCAACTAAAGACGGTGTTCTCTTAGAACCCCTTATTGACCCTCTTGAATTTGAAGTTTATCCTAATACATTTAGCGAAGATATTGTTGTCGTTCAAAAGTTATCGGATAATATTCCTGAAAAATTAACTCCAGTGTTGCGTTTTCTTGATACAAGGAATGGAAATTTGTCTTGCGTATTTACAGATATACGTTCAAAATTTCATAATGGTAGAGCAGCAGCTACTTATCAAAGGCGAATCCTTGAATTCAATTCTGACCTTGAGGTAACTGACAGTTATGATGCCGTATTCTATGGTTTTAATGATGAAGCATATTATCAATAGTTCCTATCTCTAATCCCGTCTTTTCGCGAACCGTATACCGTCCATAACTTTGTGGCTAACAACCACAAGTTATGGACGCTTCTTTTTCTTACCTCAATTTCAACTCTGCAGAGTACGTGCCGGGCTACGAGGACCGCGCAGCGTTCACCATCAACTCGTCGGCGGTCAAATACAGGATAGGTATTATTTTTCGCTCAAGAATTTATCTTTAGTCCTTTATATATAATAATATATAATAACAACGCAAAGAAACGACACTTATTTCACATTTATGTGAAATGCCGGGGATTTTTTGTTGTTTTTTTCGCACGTGTGCCGGAATTATGTGCCGATATTCTGATTTAGAGAAATCAAGTTAAATAATGGTCTGAAAATCAGCACTTAATTGCATTGTATAATGAATCGTATTTCCTTTGCAGTCATAAAACCGAAACATGGGCATGGATCCACTCATGTAAGGCTGCAAATAATATACGATTAAAACAATGATGGAAAAATTATTCGATAAACCTTTATGGCAAATGACCGGTGAAGAACTCTTCACCATCGTACAGGCTGCTTCCAAACCGGGAGCACCACAACCTGATGTCGTTATCGACACCACCAACAAAAAGTATGTTTTCGGACTCAAGGGTCTGGCAGATCTCCTTGGCTGCTGCAAGACAACAGCACTCCGCATCAAGAACGAAGGTAAACTCGCCCCTGCAATCAAGCAGTATGGGAGAAAAATTGTCATTGATGCTGAAATGGCTCTTGAGCTGTTTGGGCGTAAAACCGGTGGAAGAAAATAGGTCTATGGCACAAGAATTTATGTATCTTCCCAACAATTCCGCCAGCAAACAGGGTTACAGTTTATCTGACCCACTTGGCGGTTTCATCGCTGAAGTCGAAAGCGGGGCCGGACTACTGGCACCTGATGCAGCGGCTGTGCGCTACGAGAGGTTATGCAATGAGGCACAGCTTGATATCGACAAGGAGGTACCACCGCCGCCGGTTGCCATTTATATAGTGGATTCACCAGCCTGCACTTTCGGCAATTTCAGTGCCTCAATCGGTAAGCCCAAGGGCAAAAAGACCTTTAACGTGTCGGCGATGACGGCAGCGGCGATGACTAATTCAACAATCCTGAATTATCGAGGAAATATGCCTCCGAACCAAAACGGAATCCTATACTTCGACACCGAGCAGAGCAAATATCATGCCTTCCGTGTGTTCAAGCGTATCGCTCGACTGACCCACAGGAGCAATCAGGAAATCAATGAGAGGATAAAGTATTTCGCCCTGCGCAAATATTCGGTAGAAGACCGCATTGGGATGATTGACCATAAGATACGCAATACACAGGCGGTCGGACTGGTTATCATTGACGGCATCCGTGACCTTATGCTTGACATCAACAGTCCCCGCGAAGCGACCCTTATAGTCAACTATCTGATGAAGTGGACGGAAGAATATAATCTCCACATCCATACAATCATTCACCAGAACAAGAGCGACGAGAATGCACGCGGACACATCGGGACCGAAATCAACAACAAGTCTGAAACCGTTCTCCGTGTCGAGAAGGACAAGAACGATGATGCCATCAGTACCGTCGAGGCGGTCTATATCCGGGATATCACTTTCCCTTCGTTTGCCTTTCGGATTAATACCGAGGCTTTGCCGGAACTTATCAAGGACTATGTGCCGACGCCAGAAGCCAAAGGTAACGAGGCATGGGACCCGTACCACGACATATCCGAAGACACTCACCGAAGCGCACTTGATTCGGCGTTCTCCAATCCGGACACACTGCTTCGGCATGGCGAGCTCATGGACGCGCTCCGTGACGCATACGCCGACGAAGACATCGAACTCAGCGACTACAAGCTCAAGATCCTGATAACTTTTCTAAAGAACAAGCGGATGATTGAGCAGGTGGACAAGGGCAAGAAGAAGGGTAATCCTTACCGCTACCTTCAGGATTTTTACTATTGAAAAAGTTAGTTGGATGAAGCGGGCTTATATATACACGACACCTCACCCAACCAAAATTCAAAGGGCTATGACCAATGATTACAGATACCGGCTTGATAACACCCGTCCACGCATCAAAGTGACATGCCCTGACTGCGGACGGCAGAAGAAACTTGTGCGCTATGTTGACACACAGACGGGGCGGTTCCTTGCCGATCATGTGGGCAAATGTGACCGTATATTCAAATGCGGATACCACTACACACCATCCGAATACTTCCGAGATCATCCCTGGCTGAATGATATTGCATCCCATCGGTCTGTGAGTTTGCACATCAATAAACAGCCCTCCCAACCGTCATTCATAGAGCGCAGCCGAATGGTTGAATCCATGAATCGATGTCAGTCTTCGGCTCTGTTCCGATTCCTCAGTTCATTATGGGGTAAGGATGAAACCATGCGGTTGTTCCGATTATATAATGTAGGAGCAAGCTCTCGTATGAACGATGCGGCGGTATTCTGGCAAATGGATGTCAACGGACGTATTCGCACAGGGAAGATAATGCGATACGGCAACGACGGACACCGCATCAAGGAAGATGGATTGGTAAACTTCATGTGGGCGCACCGTATGAAATCAATGGTTGACAATCCCGAAGACTTCAACCTTGTACAATGCTTCTTCGGGGAGCACCTGCTTTCAGTCTATCCCGGTTCAAAGGTCATGATAGTGGAGTCCGAGAAGTCAGCGATAATAGCCTCTCATTATTACCCGCAGTACCTATGGCTGGCGAGTGGCGGATGTTGTGGATGCCTCAATCAGACGGCTTCGCAGGTATTGAAAGGAAGGGAAGTGTGGCTCGGGCCTGACCTTGATGCCGAAGACCGATGGCGCGGCAAATTGGCAATGCTCCGCACAATTACTCCGACTGCCGGAATTGTCACTGCCATATCCGACATGGCAACACCGGAGCAGAGAGCCGCAAAACTCGACATCGCCGACTTCCTTTTGGATGCGGCAAGCCGGAATAGACCCGTTGTAGGAGCTGCCGAAAGAGCTGGTCAGCTTGCTGAATGCAGGGAGGATTTTAGTAATAAAATTCCGTAGCTCATTATGGCATTTTCTGCCGATGTCTCCGACCTCTCCCGAAAAAGCCATCAAGCATCGAGCCTCCTCCCGGCTCTCATTTGCGATTGATACGGAATTTTATCATAACCAATTTAATTCAAGATTATATGACAACACAATATGCTGTGTGCCACTTGGAGCGTGGCGCAGGCAACGATTCGGGGATGTCATGCCACATCGAACGCAAGACCGCCGACGGCAAACCGCACATCCCCGACAACGCCGACGAGAACAGAACACACCTCAACCGCGAACTTATAGACTTTCCGAAGGGCGTTGTTAACCGCACTCAGGCTATTCAACACCGTATTGAGACCGCCGGACTTAAGCGGAAGGTCGGCAAGAACCAGACCCGTGCCGTCCGTGTGCTTCTGACCGGCACGCATGAGCAGATGATGGCTCTTGCAAACACCGGTCGCCTTGATGACTGGTGCCGGGCCAACATCAAATGGCTGCATGACACCTTCGGCAAGGATAATCTTGTGTCATGTGTGCTCCACATGGATGAGAAGACTCCCCACCTTCATGCAACGGTTGTACCCATTATAACTGCACCACGCACTCGCCGTAAGCGCGAGGGTGAACAGAAGTACAAGGAAAAGACCCCGGCACCGAGGCTATGCGCCAATGAGTTGATGACACGCGGCAAGCTCCGGCAATATCAGGACACATACGCGCAGGCGATGGCCGGATTCGGATTGAAACGAGGTGTCGTGGCGAGTGGTGCCAGACATCAGACGCAACAGCAATACAACCGTCAGCAAGCACTCGAACTTCAGTCTGACATTGAAAGACTCACAGCCGAGATTGAGAAACTCGATGCCGAAAAGAAGGCGGTCGAGAAAGGAGCGAAGGACGGCAAGAACCGTATCTTGTCTTGGCTCGGGACCGGGGAACTGCCTAAACTTGAAAAGGAAGTTGCTGACAAGGACAGACAGATTGCCGTATTACAAAAGCAGCTCTCCGAGATGCAGAAACGGTACGATGATCTGAAAGCCGATTCGCTCCGTGAACACAACTCTTACCAAAAGGAAATCGACGCGGCGACCAAACGAGCTGCCGAATGGGAGAGCCGTTATAATGCCGAACACAACCGTGCGAAAGAGCTGCACCACCTGGCATACCCCGAGAGATACCGGCTGTCATCAGGAGCGGAGCTTGTAAGCGGCTGGGTTCCCAACCGTTTGTACCCCAGCCTGTCAATCACCACGCTGTTTCACGGCAACGAGTTCAAGAACACATCATATAATCTGTCTCAGAATCTTATTGACAAGTACGACAGCGGCGCGATTACTCTTCATGAATTGGTCAACGAGCTGTTTGAGCCGTGGGAGCAGGTTGATGAATCACAGCACAGCCTCCTTGCCATCGCCTTGGAGACCGCCGTCGGAGGAATCCCGACACCGCATATCGGCACCGGCGCAGGCGGTTCCTCATCCGATTTACCATGGAATGATAATGACAAAGACAAATACCAAAGACCTAAGTCCAAAGGTCGGAGATAATAATTATCTGCATGGAATGAATTTGCGATTTCTCCCTTTCGCCGCCCCACGGAATATAAGAGAGTGTATCGTCTACGATAGTATGCATCATGTTAACGTCTTCTTTGAAAGCGGAAGCCGAGTTGACAGTGAACGCCGCGCGGGCTTTGAGGCTCCCGCGGCTTCTTGATGGAGTTGTAATTAAGGAAGTCCATAACATTGAGTTTGATAGTTCAAAGTTATGGACTATTTATTGTGTTCTAAAAGACATTTATTCGGGGTGTAAAAATTCTAAATATCTGATAGCATCATCCGACAGGTCTTGGTAAAGTTTTTTGGAAATAATGTCATACGAGCATTCACTATTTGCAATGAAATCAGGATCATTTGTCATAGGACCGACGTTTGCAACCGATGTGTCAATTAATTCTTTAAGAGCAGCATAATCTGTTAGGTTATACTTCTTAAATATTGAACATACTTCTCCAAATGTATGACCTGCAGAAATAACATCCCAATCAGTGGCTCCCATTTTTTCAAAATAAGAAAGAAGTTTCTGGAGTATATTGAATAGCAAATAAAGCATCTGAGGTTCAGGAATTAGTCTATCGAAAGCTCGAGAGTTCAAAATATTATCATATCTGATCGCTGTTTTATCAATACCACCATAAAAGCCACCAATTACAAATTGTTTTTTGTTATGAAATGCGTAATCTAAACATGAATAAAGTAGTTTTAGAACTAAAATTTTATGGTATTCTGTATCGGCCTTTTGATATGCGTAAAAACATGATGAACCAACCCATGCCGAAGAATAATAGCAAAAGCTATTATCAGAAATTCTATAGAGTATGGAATAAAATTCAGCATATAATATGGCATCTTCAAATGTAATGTCATTATTAGTTTCTATATGCTGAACCTCATAAGTTAAGAATTTTCCGTGCTTCGCTATATAATTAGCAATTAATGCTTCAAATTGCTGCATATCATGGTAATATGCAGCAATAATATCTCTAATAAGCTGAATGGCATTTTTTCTCATACACGAAGTTACGCATTTTCAGCGAAATAAACGCAACGATTTGACTACAAAAATACCTCGAGGTCGTTGCTCGAGGTCGTTGTGTCGAGGTCTGTGGTTTTCAAATGGTACATAAATTATTCCGAAGGAAATCTTTTGCTTTCCTCCCCATCTTTTGAAACAATGCATTCAAAGAAATCTTCTTCATCAAATTCGGCATTCTTTTTACAAAATATAGATTTAAATTTGTGCCACACAGAAAGAATCCTTTCCTTAATTTCTATTAGATAATAAGTAACAGAGAAATGTAATGGGATGGATTTGGTTATCTCACCTTTGAAATCATATTGCTGAAGTAGGCCGTTCCATCGCTTGCCGTTCCATGAAAGGTATCCTCCAAACTGGATGCCTACCTGATGAGGAAGACTCTTCTCAGAAACAAGAGGCCAGATAATTTGTCCTCCTGTAATATTCAGATATTCCTTCAACACGTTTTCACGTATCAACAACAGACTTGCATTGTTATAGTTCACGCCTACATCCATAGCTACAATTCGTCCTGATGCATCCACATATTCTCCTTCACGTTCCCCGTCCTTTAAGCCGAGAACTCTGAAGATGGTCTCCGATAGACGAAAGCATGTTCTTCCCTCCAACGGAGAAGTATATAAATATGCATACTCAATTTGACAATCATTTTCCGATTCTTTGCCCGTAAGGAACGGATCGAACGGCTGATGGTCATAACTCTTTTTATTTGCCATAAATTCCCGATATGAGGCTGTGTGGTAGTAATCTTTTTGGAAAAGTTCATGAGTGTAGTTCATTTGCTCAGGAAGGCTGCGACCTTGATTACCATGTATTCGTATATAAGCCTTTACATCGCCCACCTTACTTGCCGGCACATCGTAAGATTGGGCAAAAATCCAAAAACCACTTTTATCATCAGCTGATTTGGTCAGAACAGATTTGGATTCTTTGTAATCCTTAAAAGTATATAATGACAGCCATTTCTCGCCGTTTGAATCCTTGAGCCTGATTCTATCAAAAAAATATTTGAACTTGAGCCCTTCACGCGAAAAAAGCCAGTTTCTCTTATCTTTGATTGTGAATGGTATCTTTGTTTTGGGCATCCACTTTAATTTTGGCAATGTCAAGTGACGCTCGAATTCTGTTTCACGCGAAACAAAATCAGATGTTGGATCAATATCTCTGATATTTGGGTTCCATGTGCCATGATACTCCTTAATATCGTTGGAGTATTTATTAACGGTTTCACACTGGTCTGTAATCTGCCCCATTATCTCATGAAACGCTATCCACTGATACTTCTTACCTATTCGTTCTATGGTTTCATCTCGACCGCGCCCTGACCCAGCTACCGAATCGAACAGACAGAATTTCTTGGCATCATAGCCATATTTCCCAAAGATAAGCGTTATAGCATAATTACTTGCATCTTCATCTGAAATCTTCCAATTATTGACCGCGCTTCCGAAAATATATCTTCCGAAATCACCATATATCCCACGTGTCGAATACTCTGTAGTCATCGAATCGATAATAGCATTAGACGCAAATTCCTCAGCAGAAAAAGGTCTTCCTTTATAAACAGGTCTATAATTAGCTATAATCTCATCGGAAGTCGGAAATGCTACCGGAAGCGGTTCTGAATTGTATGGTGGAATTATCTTCGATATATTAATTGATGAAATGTCATGCTTTTGAATGATGAAATCAATGGTATTTCTGGCATAATCGCGAAGGAGAATGTCCGATGGAACGAAATCCTGATTAAAAATCCGCTTATATATTTCAACGGCGAGACTAGAAAGAATTTCTGAATCTTCTGAGCGCAGCACAGCACCAAAGATTGCTGCATAAAGTCGTTGGCGCACATAGGGGTCATTGACATTATCAAACGCTCTGAGTGTCTTAATCATCTGTTGGTGATGCTCCATAAAAATCTTCACAAGAGCTTTAGTAGCCATATTTCGGGCCGGTGGACAGGCAAGCGAAAGCATCCACACCAATAAAATGGAAGTTTGATATAATTGAATACTATTAAAGTTAGCGATTCTTTCACGTGACATATGGAAGACCCTCTCAGCAAAGGAATAACATTCGCTAGACGTACGTTCTAAGGATACGGCAACGGTCCACACATTATCGCGGTCTGTCATAGAAAGCGATTTGAGCCAGTTGTTGAAATCCATAAACAAACCTTTCGCATCCTTAAGCGCTACAAGAGGAAGCATAGAAAATACTTTTTGATCATGGTCCGCCACAAGTTTCTTGAGATATGCAATGGCGTCTGCCGAAATCTCGATACGCTGGCTAAGGCTGTCGTCGAACCATTCCACAAAATCATTGGTCGCCATATTGGGGTGGGAGGAAGAGAGAATCTCATTGCCATTATTGTGGTAAGGATAAAGTACTGCAAAAGGTACCCTTATCAAATCATTCCGGCAGACATCCATTAAATCATATTGATTATTATCAAGCAAAGCTTCGGCAAGCAGATACCCTCCAACTAATTCAAAATTGAAATGTAGTCTTGGAGTATCCTCATTTGGAAGATGGAAAGCGATTAAAAGTCCGGATTCTATCAAAGCATCAATATAAATATCAGTTGACACACCATTTGGAAGAATATTACTGAGTTCGGAAGAATAATCGGTATATTTCTGATAAATCCACAAAGACTTGGAATTCCGTATACATAAATCTGCAAAACTCCGCATCGCTTGACTAGCGTAATTTACAGATTTAGGCAGAAGAAGTTTATCCTTGACTTCAGTATCCCTCTTCGTTATATATGCTTTGATGATATCAACAAGAGTATGGATTTGCATTGCGCCGTCATAAGCCTCGCAATACGTTTTCAAGAAGAGAGGGTTAGCTATCATACGGCCTATGGTTTCGCTGGCAAGTTGTGGAATCTTATATTTTCTTAAAAAGAAATCTACGGCCTCTTCTTGAACCCCGGCAAAACCGGTATGTTTAAATACAAAAGCAGATTTATGTCCCTCCTGCATCAAAAAATTATATCCGCTGAAAGTTCTTGCCGAAATCACAAGTCCAAGCCATGGATGGCTCATCACTTCGCTTTCAAATTCGCGGATGGAATTACGCCATATGGTTTCACCGCGACCCTCGTTAATGCCATCAATAAATATATATATCCTTTCATTCCGGTATTCACCGAAAGCGTTAAGGGATGCAAGCCATTTCTTAAATCCGCATGTAATATCAAGCATCTCTTCAATTTGTTGTTGAGGTGTTTTGTCACTCATCACGAAATGGGCTCCGAGTAGAAGCACTGAATGCTTGCCTCTATCTTGTCGTTGAGAAATAAGATCGGCAATAAGATGTGACTTTCCCATACCCGCATCTCCAGTGATATGGCAAAGGGGGGTTAGCTCAATATGCGCCTGCATTGCGAATGCCGATAGATTGTCAATAGTCTTCTGAATATCTGAAATCCTAGAATGGCTGAAATGTATGCCAAGAGTAAACAAATGCTGTTCAATCGTTAAAAGCAAAGAGCTAATTTTTTTACTTACCTCTTCATGTGGGATACGGCCTTCGTTGAACTCATCAATAAATATATTGATACTGGCTTCAATATCCCGAAATTCATTAATATGAGTTTCATAGAGTTTCTTGATCTCATCGACAATCTTTTGGAGAAGGTCGAGAAAATCCTCCTTCCAATCTTCTTCCTCCACTATGCTTTGATACACAGGTATCAGTTTGGGAACAGTAAAATTTACCTTCTGTGAATAACGCTCACCGAGCTGTGCAATCATATCCCGGTTATTGTCTGCAAACCATTTGCAAGTTGGGTAGAAACCAAACAGGGCTAACTGTTTAGTGCATTCCTGCTTATTCTTATAACTGAAATAAATAGTTAGAATATGTACTATCAAAGCACATAACACTATGATGAATCCAAGGATAATGAATGTATAATCTAAAGTATCATATGATCTGGTAAAGACATCAAGCAGACTAGATTTTATTGGCCACTCATCTGGAACCATGATTCTTGTTAGAAATTCCCATAGAGGGTTCAACAGATTTCCTAATGAAAATAAACCTGCTAAAAAAATAATCGCAATAGAAATTGGACTCTTCTTCTTTGCTAAATAGATGGTCAACAGTTTTAATACCGTATTTACAAATTTATTATGATACTTGCTGTCTATGTCATAAAACATGGCGCGTTTGTCAGATATATCATTCATCATGATATTTCTGATAGTTTCGTTCATCTGCTTTCTATATCGTTGACGCATAAAAATGTTCAATGTTAGATAATATCAAATGTTATATTGCCAGTTCCGCAACTGAATTGACTATTTTGAGATTAATAAAACACCCAATATCACTGCCATTTCTGGGTGTAATATTGGGTGTAGATTTTACAAAAGCCTGAAAATCAGGCTTTCTTGCGGAGAGAGAGGGATTCGAACCCCCGGAGGTGTGACCCTCAACGGTTTTCAAGACCGCCGCAATCGACCACTCTGCCATCTCTCCTTCGGTGTGGTTTTGCGGGGACAAAGTTAGGTGTTTGTTTTGACTTTTGCAAATATATCCGGAATAAAAAACCGCGGGCCGGTAAAGATCACCGGCTCGCGGCTATAAATCATATTATCTTAAAGTGTTGTTACAAAATTACTTTACGCGCTTTTGATCCACGCACTTCAACATAAGGCACACCTCTCTGTGGATTAAGAATCCTCACGCCCTGCATATTGTAATAAACCGGTGTTGACATATCCTGATCCACGCCTACGCTCTCAAGTCCGGAAAGTTCGGCCAATGCTTCATTCGACGGCTTGGATTCACCTTTGTCATATATCGCCGTAACATAGTAGGAATGTTTCTCCGAAACCGGCGATCCGTCATTAAACGCACAACGGCTACCTGCCGCGACTGCCGCCAATGGGGTATCGTTCAGCCTGACTCCGTCACGATAGACATTAAATCCGGTAAGGTGCACAGCTACAGCGTCGCCACCCGGCACATAAGTTATATCGTCCACGAACATGGCCATGCGGTTATCCGACACACACCGTATAGCGAAATATTTAACGCCATCAGGCACCGCTACTACATATTCAGTCCATTCGTCAACGATTTTTTCCTCACGGTCAAGTCCCTCGAACGACTCTATGGCATTATCTGTATATGACACCATAAATTCAAATGTCTCACGATATATCTTGTTATAGCTCTTGGCATAGAAACTTACACTTTGTTCGCGGCCGCTGAGTTCCGGCGAGATTATCCAGTCATCACAAGCCACAGGCTTTGTACCGGTCTGATCCGTGACATATTCCTGCATTAGATATTTGGATCCGGAATGAGCTTTCCAGAACTGCACATAGCTGACGTTAGGAAGTTCCTCATAATCGGCATCCATCACCCACCAGCTCTGGGCTCCGTCAATTCCCGGGAAATTCAGTTCATTGTCGCCGCTTCCGATACCGCCGATAAGGCCTTTGTCGCCGTCATAGAAAGTCCACGGACCGACATTTGCATTAGAGAAAGAGGGATATGACTCAAAATCCTCAACAACGGCAGGTGCCACATATTCCGTTTCATCAGGCGCAGTCCACGAAAGTGACACACCGCTATCGGCAACTTCGGCTTTCAGATCGGCTATCACAGGATATTCGTTCGATACAACTGTGACCGAAATAGGACCGGCCACATTATCGCCTGCATTTATATCGCCGTCACATACAGCCTTGACCTCTATGTTGTGGAGGCCTGCCTCAAACACACCGAACGACAATGGAAACTCCACAGCCGTTACGCCGCCGGAAGCCATGGCCAGAGGTTGTGATACGGACTTAAGCGATCCGTCAATCCATAGTTCTACTGTTGCTCCATCCACATCGGAGTAGCCTATGTTCTCTATGTTCACGATTACAGAGCATTCTTCGCCCGGGCGCACCGACACAGGGGCTGAAAGGCCGCACAACGCCACATCTGTTTCAGCCATATCGTACACCCGCAGATTATCAACCGGCGTATAAGCGTCCGTTATAGTGGTGGCAAGCAATCCGAGCTGCACTACCCGGTTACGGTAACGTGTAAGAGGCATAGTCACCTTCACCCATCCTTCGCCGGGAAGTTCGCTTACCTTCACCGTACCTACTGTTCCGAAAGGATTGCCTTGCTGCGAAAGCTGTACGGCAATCTCATTATGATCATCCTCTGCAATCTTATAAGTGTAGAAAGCTACAGCAGGATGTTCGCAACCGCTGAAATCAAGCTTTGCAGTAAACATTCGCGCTGCATGATTGAGCGTTTTGGCATACATCCCGGTATAACCGTCGTCACCGTCCTGCGAGCGTATCTTACCGAGAGAATACTCATTGTCGTCATAAAGAAGCCATGTACCCGATCCGGCGGTGGTGGATATGGCAAGCGGAGTCAGTGTAGAGCCGTTGACTATTGCGAAGGATTCACGGTAAGGCAATCTGAAGGGATCGCCTACCGCCGCAGTGGTACTTACACCGGGGAGATAGGATTCTCCGCCATTAGTCTTGGCATACACATAATAATCCTTGAACTGCTGCACAGCACCCGGCTCCATAGCAGTAAATGTGTGAGAAAGACCGGTAACATCGTCGGCCACAAGTATCTCCTCGCCATCTACCGGTTCAGTTATACGGTAAGTGACGCGCAGCGGATCAAGAGAATTTCCCTCATAATCCTCGGCTGGGGCTTTCCACGAAAGTTTCACTTCGCCGTAAACCGAAGTTTCGGCAAGAGTCACCTCAGTGGGAGGCATAGGACGGCGCAATCCGACATATACCGAAACCTCGCTGCGCGCGCCCAAACCTGACTCATTACTTGCCGCCACGGCATATGTATGATTTCCGGCCAATGCCTCCGTATCAGTCCACTCCAGAATAGTGCGGATGTCCGGATTGTCAAATGTATGGATCTCCACATCATCACGGAACACATGGGCTTTCGTGATCAACTCTATAGGATCGCCGTTTACGTCAGTGTTAGGAGTCATGAACGAGATCCCTACGGTAAGATATCCTTCAGTATCCGGGGTAACTTTTAGCTGTGACGGAGCTCCGGGTGCAGAATCATTGGCACCCTCCCTGAGGGATATGTTGTCAATGCACATACGGTATTTCCATTTGTCGGAAATGCCGTGTATTCCGATATAATAAGTCCCTGATTCCTGAACCCTTACTGTCTTTTTATAAGTTGTCTTATAGGCATCGGCGGGTTCTGTAGGCTGAATCAGCTCTATGGTCATATCATCGGGATGCGCCGAAGTGCCGAGATACACTTCAAAACGTTCAGGCTCCGATGCACGGTAACGCCGCGCATCTATACTGAAATAATAGTCTGTGCCGGCGGAAAGATACACAGGGCGCATAATGAGCCAATCGTCCATTGCCTTGTTGGGATTCTGGACACAATGGGCTTCTCCGTCCCCGCTCTCATCCCACTGCCAATAAATTCCGTCGCCATTTTCATCAAAAATAGTGAAATCGGACATAGACGAAGCATCATCAAACGTCTGGCTGTAAGGCAGCGACAAAGGCTCGGAAGCTACTTCCCCCACTATACCCGCGGAAACGGTTGCGGGAACGAACAGAGTCCCGGCAATCATTAAGGTAGAGATTTTGTTCATGAAATGGATTTTGTTATGTTTAATAATGGATGATAAAAGTTTCGTAAATATAATCATAATATCCAATATTCAAGCAAAGATAACAGATTATTTTCCCAGCCGCGTCATCATACAGCAAAAAAGAAGGTCCGGAAATCATACTGAATTCCGGACCTCGACTTATTTCTGTCGTAATTTATGCCTATTTTCTTCGCTTCTTTTTATTTCTGTCGTTACGTATCTTAATTCCGAAAATTATAGCGCTGGAAGTCGTGGTAAGCACATTTGTCACTACCAAGGGTATATTGCCGAGCAACACTCCCTGAATCACAAAGAACAACCCCCCGGCACCCATAAGTAGGAAAGTGGGCAAAGCAATTCCCTCGGTGTCACGTGTACGTATGGTATATATAGCTTGGGGAAGATAGCCCAGCACCATACATACTGCAGCCAACGTGCCTACAATTCCTATTATAGTTTCCTGCGTCATAACTTAAACCGGTCAACGTATAGCCGCCTTAATCACTGAATTTCCGGCACGTACTATATAAATTCCTCCGCGAAGACCTACTGACAGCACTCCTGCGCTTCCCACAACGGCTGATGCCACCGTACGGCCCTGCATATCTGCTATAGAAACAGGAGTACCGGGCATGGCTGTTATCACGGCGCAATTTCCATTTACAGTCAATGATACATGGTCAGAACCTGATGAGACATTCTGAAGTCCGGATGGTATACGCGACACCGCCATAGCATCCGAGAAAGTTGATGTATATGATCCGTCAGTGGCAGCCACCTGATACTTGAAATCCCTGACACCCGCGGGTAGTCCGTCAACACGGCATGAAGTGACATTTCCGGTGTGAATACCGTCATAACCGGCAACGGCATATACAAGATCCCCTTTCGACGACACTTTGAAATCGTCAAGGGCAAGAGTACCCGATACGGGACGGCTCAGTTCCACCCTTGCTTTGCGCACACCGGCCGGAAGATCTTCAATAGTTATTACTTCGCCCGACTTGTAATGTGTTATAGGTGAGGACTGGATCGTCCGCCACTGGCCATTGACCAGCACTTTTATAGCAAAAGTAGTGCTTTCATTACTTCCTACTCCCCGCACCCACACGGAAATGGCGTCAATATCAGCACTTAACTCACGCGATGCTTTTTGAGCAGCTGCGCCTGATTGCCGCGCGCAACGACAATGCCCGTGCAG
>URII01000051.1 GCA_900547825.1 uncultured Porphyromonadaceae bacterium | reverse complement strand
GTATACCTTCCGTTTCAGGCGAAGATCGTATATTGCAAGCAATGATTGCAGCATTAGAGCATTACAGGATTACTGCAACGCCTGACCAAAAGGCGGCAGACCTTAGCCAACTGGAGAAGGAGTGCCTCTCATCAGTTGATGCTTATCAGTATGTCTATGCTATAACAATTCAGAGTTCTGGGCACTCAAACCATCAAGAATTAATAAACTACCAGATGAATCCAGATTACGATCTGGATTTTTCTTTATCCAAGAAGTCTCATGTCAACATCTGCTGCATTTGCGTTTAGATCGTATACATTCACTAATGTAGAGATAAATATGGGAGATTTTTCAGACGCATCTCCCATCGACTTGTCATTTTCGCCTTCAGGTGTTTATGATAAGAACAATAAGACGTTTATTCTTCGCTTTGTATTCACTGCAACACAAGGCGAAGATAATAAAACAATAGTTCGGATTGGTTGTACAGCTACCTTTGAGTTCAAGGAGACTTTGGATTTGGAAGCTATACCAGAATATTTTTACCCCAACAGTCTTGCTATAGTTTTCCCTTATGTAAGAGCATTTGTTAGTTCTGTCACCTTGCAGGCAAATATGGTTACACCCATATTGATTCCAACGCTAAATCTGACGGGACTTCAGTCAACACTCAAGGCTAATACCACATTACGTTAGAGAATTTTGAGCGTTCTTTATCAAACATTGGAAGATCGCGATAACGTAGATTACGTTGAAGCGAATGGACCTTTTCTTGGCAACGTTAGAGATCGTTGGTTGGGAAAAGGCTATTACTTTTGGGACACATTTATTGACGCTGCTCATTATTGGGGATTCGTCTCTTATAAGGTCAAGGGTAAAGATTATATAATTGCGAAATCTGAGGTTGACATACCAAAGAATATGCTGCTCAATTTATTAGAGCCAGAGCACCTTATGATGTTTGCCAATTGGAGAGACTCCTATGCGAAAACTTTCCCCGGTTCTAAAGTCACAGTAGAAAAAGTTATAACACATGCAGAAAAATTAATGGGTGGCAATTTCCCATATTCTGCGATTAAAGCAGAGTTTAAAGACTGTTTTAGTTACAAGGAATATCAGGATCGAATATACCCGTATCTCGCCGGTAAAGCGTATCTTGATTTGAAACCGCCTGTTCAAATTTGCATACGTGACAGATCTATAATTGGCATAAATAATTTTAAAGTTGTTTTCCCTATAGAATACGCAGGAGCAGATGCTTACACATTCTAACTAAGAGATAAGTTTTTCAAAAATTAAATGTATATCATCTGTCAAGAGTAGGCCGAAAATCCCAAAATCATAGTTATGGGGGATTATGAGCATATTTTGGTTTGTGAAGGATGCCGAATAGGGAAAAGAAGGAACCCAAGACGGAATAGTGGGGACTATGCCTGGAATAATTTGGAGTTTCCGATGCGGCGGTATTATCTTTGAGAGTCGATTCGGAATCTCGGTTTATGATATTTGGAAATGTCAGACACTGTCTGGCATTTTTATCTTCATAGGACATCGCTATATCAGTTGTATATGCTGAGATACTTGTACAACCTTGAGGTATATCCGGCTGAAAATATTTGGCGGGAGTGAAAGACACGCATTATCTTTGCCCCGAAAATAAGACCGAAGCCGGACAGATTTCAGCAACCGCCGGACAAATCGAAAAAATTTGATTCGTCGCTGAACTTTTTGAACCGGTTGTGAGTTTAGAAAATTGCGGTGGCATATTTTGCGACCATAGCGGAGCGTCAGACTGCTCTGCCGTGACGGTTGCGCCCGTATCCGCCGTATACATATCCCACAGCCCAAGAGTGGGCTGAATCGACCCCGATAGGTCGAACACTTATCGCACAACCCCAACAGTGCGTGCTTGAAATTCGCAGCCGGATGCACACGTCCTATGCGAACACAATCGGTGTGCGGGTACATACCTGACGTTTACACCGATGCCGGTGCCTATGTTCAAGCGTAACGCTTGTGGCAGTTATTGACACACCTACATCATATACGCAATAGCTGACAAGATGGTCTTCCACTGATGGGAATTTGTGCAGATTTGGAATCCTCAAAAATTTTTCGTATCTTTATGTAGCGATTGAGAGCCTCGCATACCGAAAGCGACACGTTCAACTTTATAGCCCGGAAATGGAACGATGCTCCCGGACGGATGCAAAAGCCGATATTGCGCGACGAAAAGAAAAGAGGTACCACAGGAAAGACCGGAAAACTGTATCCGGAATCACTATGAAGAACCTGCTGTTGAATGCGGAAGGCACCGCAACGGTTTAATCCGGTAACAACTCGCCCTAAGGAAGCGATGCTCAACGGATTAAGCGCGTGGAACAACGGCAGAGAAGAAAGCCCGGCACAGCCATGAGCTGTCATAGAGCCATTACAGGCTGACATTTGCGACACCCATATCTCACCGAGAATTACAGACTATCAAGCGGTGCAGCATGACGTGTGTCCATAAATGAGCCGTAATGAGCCAGAAATCAGAGAGCGGACAGCCATAACCGTGCCCGTACAGATTCTGTACGTTGAAAACAATCAATTAAAAAGAAGAAAAATGCGTATGCCTTACCCTATGTAAGTAAGACACAGCCGCCTTGTGTCCGCCCCATATCCGGGACAGATGCCACTCATGCCGTTGCCAATTCGTGCGGTATGGGATCGGACGAGATACGCCTTATGCTGACCTTGAACGGTTGGCAACCCCGTCGGCTTTAGCAAAATATGGCCGACAGCTCCATCTATGTCCTTTCGGGGACACATCTTCACTGCCTTAATCTTCGCCGAGCAGTGAATGGTGTAAACAATCCGGCGATATAACTTAATTTCATTCCCCCCAGATGAAAGCAAGCCTATACGACCTCCTTCAGGTGTCGTTGTCCGACCCTGATTCTCCCAATATTCTCCTCACCGTCCACCTTTCCGACCTCCATCAGTTGGTGGTGGACACAATCGAAGCTACACGAGAGCGTCTTCTTCCCATATTTATGGAAGCGGAGAAAGACAAACCTCTCACCAAGAAACAGGCGGCAGAACAGCTCGGCGTGTGCGAGACCACCGTCTGGAACATGGTTCAAAGCGGTAAACTGCACACCTTCAAGGTGAACGGCAGTACTCGTTACAGCCAGCGTGAGATACGAGAGATTATAAACGCCCGCAATGAAGTCTGAACCCATGACAGAAATTGATACAACTCCCGGAGCCGAAGACCGCTTTGAGCGCATCGGCACCACCTACTACAAGATTGTCCGACAGCCCAACGCCGCCGGACAGCTCATAGAGCGTAGCATCCCGTGGACAATCGAGGCGATACGTCAGGACTATGGCAAGGACTTTCTTGCCAATGTACCCAAATACGACGGCTTCTGCTGTGTCCCCTCGCATCTCGACTATCAGCCCGTGGTCGGCAACTTCAAGAACAAGTATTCACCGCTCAGCCATATCCCCGCCGAGGGAGAATGGCAGTGCATCGAATCGCTTGTGCGCCATATCTTCGGCGAACAATACGACCTCGGTCTTGACTATCTGCAAATCTTATACACTATGCCGTTGCAGAAACTTCCGATTCTGTTGTTAGTGTCGGAGGAACGCAACACCGGCAAATCCACCTTTCTCAATTTCCTCAAACTGCTTTTTGAGGCAAATGTCACGTTCAACACCAACGAGAATTTCCGCAGTCAGTTCAATGATGACTGGAACGGCAAACTCGTAATCGTGGTTGACGAGGTGCTTCTTAACAAACGCGAGGATTCAGAGAGGCTAAAGAATCTCAGTACCACCCGCAACTACAAGATGGAAGCCAAAGGACGCGACCGCGAGGAGGTGAGTTTCTTCGCCAAGTTCGTACTGTGTTCCAACAACGAGTATCTTCCCGTAGTCATCGACCCCGGAGAGACACGCTACTGGGTACGGAAGATTCCGAAACTCACCACTGATGACACCACATTTCTGGAGAAAATCCGCTATGAGATACCGGCATTTCTCCACGCACTGACCTATCGGCAACTGTCAACCGCCGAGGAAAGCCGGATGTGGTTCGACCCGAAACTGATTGACACAGATGCTTTACAGAAAATCATCCGTGCTAACCGCAACCGTGTGGAGCTTGAACTTGCCGAGCTGTTGCTCGACATCATGGCGAGTATGCACGTGGATACCGTTAATTTCTGCTTCAACGACATCCTCAATCTGTTCGACTACCAGCGCGTCAAGACCGACCGCACGGCACTGAGAAAAGTCGTGCAGGACTGTTGGAAACTCAGACCTGCACCAAATTCGCTGTCATACACCACCTATCAGATTGGGGTGTCTGTCAGCGAACCGGCATACGTCGAGACCCGCAAAGTCGGGCGGTTTTACACTGTTACCCGGCAGATGTTAGAGAGTTTATAATTTTTTCTCGTTGAATTTTGATAAACTGATGAAAAGAGAGATACAGTATTGTTTCTCAGTGCTTTTTCTTTTCATCGGTTATTCATCAATATTTCATCAAAGGATGAAAGGCAATGAAAGAAAAACAGTGTGGCACCGAGAGAAAACGCAATTTCTCTTTTCCCTCGCCGGAATGTTTTTCTCACCGCCAAAACCGTGATGAAATGCCGATGAACCGTTAACATATTGAGCCGCACATCAATACTCTCACGATTCATCAGTTTATCAAATTCAATACCTCACTCGGTCGCCGGGACTATTAATCTCGGCGGCCACAATCCCCAATGATATGGCAAAATCAACCAAAGCATCCAATAGATCCGGTTTTGATGCCGATAAATTTCTTCAGGACCGGGATGAGAAAGAAAGACAGCAGGAAAGGAACTCACTTATCATCGAATACTCCCTTCCTTGGAATATAATAGACAATGATCCACCATTTCCAGGAATGAAGCTGAATCCTTGTCTTGTAAGATGGGAGCCGGAGAATGTCGAGGAATTCATCCGGGAACATGGCGAAGAAGTCAAAAAGCTCGCTGCCGAGCGTAAAGAGGAACAAGAAACCGCACGTAAGGCTTACTTCGCCAACGCGACAAAGAGAAGAAAATCTCGTGGTACATTGGATTCCAAATCATCAAAGCCAGATAGTGACCAAGTCACTATAATGACTGAAATGGGAAATCCCTCGCAACAGAACGTCACGGCATCGGAAGATACGCCAACGGTTAAGACAGCATCCACGAGTAATCCCACACAAGCGGAATCTCTATTACATCAAAAAGGAACAACCCTCACTGCTTCTGACACTACCACTGTGGAAACAGTGAACGATATCGGTGTACCGACTGGAGTCATTACAGCAACTGATACCACTATAATGACTACTACCGATAAAGCTGAAGCCCAACCCAATGTTGCTGACGCTCCTGCAGTCACGGGCAAAGCCACCCGTATCAGTGCCAAGATGCGCCGGGCATCAAGACAGGAATTTCACGATACCTATCTGGTCAAGACCGACACCAAGGGAGGCAAGCCGATAACCATCTCCGCAAACCTTATCAAGAGGCTCTACCGCATCTGCGCACGTTCCGGCGATTACCGCGCCTGTCCTACATATCTTGTCAACAATCTACTTATGGAGATTCTAAACATCATCGAGCCTGACACCGAAGGCTGGGCAGACCTTGACTGATTCGCCGACAGGTCTAATCGACAGTCTCTGTTAAGGAGGCGCAGCCCCTTAATAGCAGCGGAACTTGCCGCCCCTAAGCGGCAACCACCGGAATGATAATGGAGGGGGAGCGAGTTTAGGCTAAGGTAATACCTAAGCCTTTCGCGCAGCTCAAAACCTCCCCCTCCATTTTCACTATAACCACTTTAGTCACTTAATCATTGTAATCAACATGAGAAAAAAGCTTAAATCACTCCCATATTCGGGATACGACAATAAGGATGTAATGGACATCCGTACCCTTGTGAAGAGCATAAAGTTCTCTTGCAACGACCTTGCCATAGCGCGTAAGCGCATGGAAAAAGCCGGTTACACAAGCTTCTCTACTTTCGGACGCGACTGTATTCTCAGCACCGAGATTGTAGAGCGTGTAACGTTGGAGCAGCAAGAGCTACTCCGAGAACTGTTGAGGGAGCGGAACAACATCAACCAGATCGCCAAAGCCTGCAACGCCGGGAAATGCTGGAGCGTCGCTAACGAGGCAATGAGGATCCTTAGAGGGCTTGACGCTATCATCGACCGTTTCAACGAAATTAAGCCCTAAATTATGATTGGAAAAATCAGTAGCGGCAATTCGTTTGGCGGTTGTCTGGACTACATCACCCGTGTCAAACAGGATAATTTGCCGAAAGAAAAACAAGTCTGGAATGTACTCGGAAGCGATGGACTTCGGCTGAATATCGGTGAAGATGACTGGCGCAAAACCGCCGTCAGAGATATGGAGCGTCCGGCATTGTCGAGGTCTAAAATCAAGGAGCCATGCGGCCATATATCCCTCGGTTTCTCGCCTAAAGACAGCGACAGACTGACCGATGATTATATGCTTAAAATCGCGGAGGAATATATGGAGAAAATGGGTATAACCAACACTCCGTACATCATCGTCAGGCATACCGACAAACCACATCCACATTGTCACATAATGTTCTGCCGTGTGGATTATGACGGCAAGATTATCAAGGCTGCGACCAACCGTTACCGTAACAGAGCGGTGTGTCTTGATATAACCAAACGCCATAATCTTACGATGGGAACCGACAGCCTATCACTTGACCCGGAAAAACTGCGTGGCTCTGAACGGAGCAAAGTGGAGATTCGTCAGATTGCCAACGAGGTGTTGAACGACAGGAGCATTCACGATGTCAACACATTCAGGCAGGAATTGAAAAAGAGAGGCGTAAAAGTGGAGGTTCTATACGACCAGACACCGGAACAGAAGATGAAAACCCTTATTTATAGAAAAGGTCGTCATTCTTTTGTTGCCTCCAAGATCGGCAAGCGTTTCACTCCCAATAACGTGCTCAAGGAGTTAGACCGGCGTTCAGCTCAGGCAGAACATCTGCGCATAGCCACAACCATTGACCCCAATAATCAGTGGGTGCATCTTGACGGTTCGCCTGTCGCGCCGACTACATTTGGAAACATCGAGATTACACCGGAGCAACAGCGACTGTATGTCAAAGGCTATACCATCCATGTTGGCGACGCTTATATCAGATTTAACCCTGATACCAAGCAGCCCGATGTGTCACGTTACAACCTCGACATAATGACAGGCGGCGGAATGCCATTTGTTCCGGGAGCGCATCCCGAATACGAGGCGTTCTATAATGGCCTGACCGGATTCGATAAAGAGGAGTTCAAACGCTTCCGCCGCTCGCATCCCACGCTGACTAATCAGGAGGCAATGGCGATGTTCAAACTCAACTATGGCCATTCCCGACACATGGGAATGTCTCACGGACTATAACCAAACGCCACCGAGAGAGAATTATCAGCAATCTCGGTGGCGCACATTGTTTTTCTCAAAGTCGCGTGGGGCATTCACGAAGTCATTGTAGATGATAAAATCTCCGACCTTGATTGTCGGCAGTGTGACAACTGATTTCAGATACGCTGTCTGATTATCATTGGAACGCGGATAAATTTTATTCTGGTCCATAGCTGTTAATTCATCGTGTCAGCGATTTCTCTAATATGTCAGCCCTATGTCTGAAAAGGAATATTCCTCCCGCGACAGTTAGTGTTATGAACTCTGACATTGGAATTGCCAGCCATAACCCTGCAATACCAATCAGAGAGGGCAGGATAATAAAAGAAGGTACTAATACCACAAGACCTCGTAATAGGGAGATAAGTGAAGCTATCCATGCCTTCTCAATACTCTGATAGTAACCAATCACAGCCATATTAGAGATGAAGAAAATCGGGCAAATTGCAAATAATGGTATGCCGGCCTCAGCCAATCCATATTCCATGCCATTTCCCAAAAATATTTCAGCTATTGGTCTGTTAAACAGCAAACAGCACAATGATAGTCCAATACCTGATAAAAATGCGGTGCCAATTGCTTGTTGAAATGTTGCGGCAATCCTGCCGTATGCTTGATTGCCATAATTAAAGCTGATTATCGGCTGTTCTGACTGAATTATTGAATTTGCAAAAGAGAAGAAAACCGGGAAAAGATAACATACAATTGAATATGCCGATACTCCTTCGATGCCAATGAGCCGCATAAACATATAATTGCCGGTAAGCATCATTACGCAAGTTGTCGCCTCGGTAAAGAATGCGGAGAACCCAATTTTTACAGCATATCGAGTATTAGTCAATATTCCTTCAAATGCATCTGCAATCTTCGTAAATCTGAAGTTAACAGACCATTTACAGAAATAAAGAAACACCATTAAAGCTCCGACAATGCCACTTATAGAAGTTGCCAACGCCGCACCGGTAGTTTCAAGTTTCAACTGAAATATAAGATAATAGTCCAAAGCAATATTCAGAATAGCAGGTATGAGTTGGCAGAACATGGCATATTTTGGAGAACCGTCAAGTCGCATTACCATCATGCCTCCGATTTGAGGTAACATACAAATCATAGCCGTAAATAACCAGAACAGATATGCCGAAGACAGCTTCCGTATAGAATCATCTGCTCCAAGTATGTTGACAATTCCTTTAGGATCACTGATAAATATAGTTGCAAGAAACAATATCAGTAATTCTCCACTTAAAAAACACTGAAATACTATTTTCTTAGCAGAGAGATGTTGTTTGTTGGCAAGACAAATAGATGCCCCGACAGAACTGCCGATGCCGAACATCAGGGTGATACCGCAAATCAGAATGAACATTGGAGCAACCATATTGACTGCGGCAAGTCCTAACGGGCCAATACCTTGTCCAACAAATATCCCGTCGGTGATAAGGAATACAGAGTTACTTAGCATCCCTATCAGTGTGGGGAAGAACAGCGAGCGAAATAACTTCCCTATATTGCCATTCTGATAATCAAGTTTTGTGGTTTTCATTTTATAATATTCCGATTGCTTTCATAGCTCTTTATGCTGTTCCATTTCGATGCAATTCCATGTTTCGCCCAGACATTCATAGCTCTCGGTATCATGCCTTAAAACACTATGGAATCCAGACGCTTCATAGCAATGAATGGCAGACGGATTATTCTCAAAGACACCGAGCGACACTTTTGTAGCTTCAAGCGTTTCAAAAGCATATTTGACTGCCATTGAAACAAGAGCTTTGCCTAAACCGTGACCACGTTTTGAATCATCGACGATGACAAATCCCAGTCGTTGCTCAGCCGGATTGTCTGCCGGAGTGCGCAAGGTGATGTACCCGACAATATCGTCGCCATCCGTCATTGTCAGGGCGCGTGAGTGTCGTCCGTCAATATTCCTCTCGTGATATGTATTCATATCTTCGGGCGTGACCGGGTAACGTTCATATCTGTCTGCGCACCATTGGCGCATAAGATACTCACTTTTAAGCCACGATGTAATCACAGCAGCATCCGAAGGTTGATAAGGGCGTAATGTCAAGTTCATGGTTTGTAGTTGCGTTTAATCTCATCGATAGATTTGCCGCCAATGCCGAAATTTTCGTCCGGCAATTCCTTGATTGTAACCGTGAAGAACTGCTCCGGGATATGCGTTATCCCGGAGGCTGTTGCTGTCAGCCGCTCAATAAGTTGTTTTTTCTGTTCTGCTGTCAGCTTTCCGCTCTCGATTGATATGTATGGCATTTTATTTGTCTAATATAGAGATTTCTTTTGAAATTTCCGGTGGGATTTCAAGATTAAAAGCTTGACAAAGAAGTAATACATCCTTGATGTCATTCTCATCACGAGTGTAGCCTAAATGAAATTGCACTTGATAATTGGGCGCAATACATATAACTTTTCGACCTTCAATCGTTCCAAGTCCTGAAAAAACTTCTGCGGGATATTTTTCTCCCTCAAATACCAAATTATGGTCGGAATCATAAGTAAATAGGTGCAAATCAATTATACGATTATCTATGTGTTGCCAAACAGAATGAGAAGAGGTCGAATAATCCATTGCTATTTCATGAAAACCATTCCTTTTAAGGATTTCGTAAGCATTATTCTTATTGACTGCTTCTATAAAAATGTCAATATCGTTATGCTCTCTGGATTCGTATCCAAGTAGAGCATCAACGCCCCAGCCTCCATCAATAAAGACATCTATATTTGCGTCTTCAAAAAGACTGATAATGCCTACCGCGTCATTTTTAGTAACCATAGTACAATTTAATATTTCAGTATATTGATCTTGATGAAGACACAGAAGGTTCTTTTGATTATAACTGACCAAATATTCTCAGGGCGTTTGAAGAAAGCGTGCAATCTTCTCAAGAGACTTCTTACAGGTCGGAATTGAGATAAACATTTCGTTCAAACTTTCCAACGTTTGAGATGCGGGAAGAACTGGCGCATCATTTCCTTTGCCTGTTCTTTAGTCAGGTTTTGTCCTGAATGCTTGTTGATCTCATCCGTGAACTGGGCGCAGTGGTCTATCATCTGCTCCATAGTCATATCCTGCGTGAACTTGCCATCCTTGTAGCAGTAGATGCAATAATCTTCGTTTGGCGAGCCATCGGCATTTGTGCCGAGTATTTCGTCGGTAAGCGGCATTCCGCAGCTCTGACAGAATTTCATTTCCATTGCCTTCTTTAATTTTTGCCCGTCAGTCCTTATAGAGCAGATTGTTATATGCAGAAGCGTGGACTATGTATGCCAATCTGACTTGACGGCACTGAGAAAACCCTATGATGCAGATATAACGATAGCAGCCCACGCCGCATGCGTGAGAACCGCTATGCTATCCTTGTGCAGTGTCTTGAATTTCCTACGTTCTCGACTTACAAGAGAGCATACCGCTTCTTATTTCTAAAATGTCATAGGCAGACTTGTGTCAACCCGACCACAAAGTTACGAAATTATTATGAGATTTTAACGGTCGAGCGTGGTGACCCAGCGGAAATTTGGTTGAGGTCACCACATTTTTGCCGCCCAATCATAGTTAAAGTCTGTTAAGATTTGGGGCTGTAAGGCGGTGATGTGGGGTTGAATGATGCTGAATGGTTTTGAATAGATATAATTAGTACGCTGATTATCAAAGCATTAAGCAATTTAAGAAATAGATATGCGTCTGTGCTGACACGTATAATACACAATATTACAGTGTATTAGCGTGGGTGTGGTGACTTTTGTGGTGACCTGGAGGGGTATGGATGAATAAAAAGACCGCTAACTCATTGAGAATTAGCGGTCTTTTGTGGTGCCACCAGGATTCGAACCGGGGACACACGGATTTTCAGTCCGATGCTCTACCAACTGAGCTATGGCACCATCGTTGTTTTGCGATGCAAAGGTAGGTAGTTTTTTTTAATTATGCAAAAAATGAGGAGTATTATTTTTCTTGTGCCGGATTTTTGTGTTTCGGCGGGGTTATTTTTTGAGTTCGAAACCTGCGGTAAGGCCGTCGTATTGGTCTAACAGGGAGGCCATTGAGTTGATTGAGGCGTTGCCTGTGAGGCTGCCTACGGTCTGGATGAGTTTTATAAGTTTGGATATGTCGAAGGTTATCTTGGTTTGGTTACTGCCGAGTTTGGTGACGTATGCGTCCATTTTCAGGGCGTTTACTCCAAGAATCCTGAATGCGAACACGAGGTTGGTTATGCCTTCGGTCGAAGTGGGCTCAAGTATCTCTCCTTTTAGCGAGAGGCGTTTCAGCTTCATTGTGAACTTGTGGTCCTTGTCGACTTCAAGGGTCATGTTGTCGAATCCGGCTGTTTTGTAGTAGCCGGCAAGTTTCTCTTCTATGGCTGTAGAGGCTGCTGCGCCTCCGGCTTTTTTCAGAAGGTCGTCGGTTTTGAAAGCCACTGCGGGTGCGGCGTATTTCCATTTGCCGGTGAGGTCGTCGGGACTGACTTTGTCGGTTGAGAGCACACCCTCAAGTATTCCTCCGGCTGTGCCGCCTATGGCGCCGCTCACGGCTCCGAGTATGTCGCCGAGTCCCCGGCCGGTGGTCGATGATCCTGATGATGCGGATGTGGTGTCAGGCGGAGTTGTGGTCTGGGTGGTTTTGTTGGTTGAGCTTTTCTTCTTTTTGGCCTCTGCATCAGCGGGGTTTACGAGAAGTGCGGCAGCGAGGAGCGCTGACAGGAAATATTTTATTTTCATAGTGTATGGTTGTTGCTGTGAGTGAATGTGCGCAAATTTAATTATTAAAAATGAGACTGCGGGCAGAGTTTATGCCTTATTCTGCGTAACTTTGCGCTAAAATTCATTAACTGACGAGATTCTATGGCTGAAAATGTGCTTCATGGGCCGGTGGGTGTGTTTGATTCGGGTTATGGCGGACTGACTATTCTGCGCGAACTGCGCCGTGTTATGCCTGAGTATGATTATGTCTATCTTGGCGACAATGCCCGCGCGCCATATGGCACCCGGTCGTTTGATGTGGTCTATCGTTTCACATTGGAGGCCGTGGAGAAACTGTTTGCCCTTGGCTGTCCGTTGGTTATATTGGCGTGCAACACGGCTTCGGCCAAGGCGTTGCGCACCATTCAGCAGCACGATCTGCCATCGATGGATCCTCGGCGCCGTGTATTAGGCGTTATCCGGCCCACAGCCGAGAGGGTAGGGGAATTGTCGGAAGGTGGGCATGTGGGTGTTCTCGGCACCCCCGGCACTGTCACTTCGCGGAGTTATGATATGGAGATAGGCAAACTGCATCCGGCTGTGAAAGTGGTGTCGCGTGCTTGTCCGCTATGGGTGCCGTTGGTGGAAAATATGGAGGCTGACGGCCCCGGGGCCGATTACTTTGTGGATAAATATATAGGTGAGCTGTTTGCAGCCGATCCGCTTGTCGACACAGTGGTGCTGGCATGCACACATTACCCTCTGCTGCTGCCTAAGATACAGCGTGCGGTGGATGGGCGAGCCAATGTGGTGACTCAGGGCGATATTGTGGCCCGCAGCCTGCGCGACTATATGTCGCGCCACCCTGAAATGGATATAATGTGCTCGAAAGGGGGCACATGTAGCTATATGACTACCGAGAACCCCGACAAGTTCACCGCGTTGGCCTCCGTGTTCATGGATGAACCTATCGAGGTGGCCCACGTAGAGCTTTGAATCCTTTCCAAGTCAGCGGAGATGCGTGGCCCCTATGGTCATGACGGATATTCGGGTGTCAGGGCTTGATTTATGGATCGCTTTGGCGCATTCATGCAGGGTAGCGCCGGTGGTGACTATGTCGTCGATCAGTAATATATGGTGTCCTTTTATGTCTCCGACATTCCGGACTCTGTAAATGCCGGCTGTGTTTCTTGCCCGGGCTTCTATGCCTTTGCGTGTCTGCGATTGGTGGCGTCGGGATGTGTATAAGGCCCGGATCACGGGTAGTCCGGCCACCTCGCTTACGCCCCGGGCTATCCATTCCGTCTGGTTGTAGCCACGGAGCATCCGTTTTGTCCAGTGTATGGGAACAGGCACTATCATGTCGATCCCTTCAAAGAAATTCTCAGGAATAAGTTTTGATGCGAGCATACGTCCGAGATAGCGTCCTATTGTGGGGCGGTTGCCGTATTTGGCGGTTTGCAGCAGCCGGGCATACGGATCATCGCGGTAATAGTGAAACAGCGCTGCCGTGCGCTCAATAGGTGGTTGCGGGGCAAGCCGCTGATGTATAGGGCTGAATGCGAGTTTATGGAAGCCTGTGAGAGGCATTTCCGACACACAATGCATGCATATCAGTTTCTCGCCCGAAGTAAGTGCCCGGCCGCACACCTCGCACACGTCTGGATATATCATTGCCACGAGTCCGCGAAGCAGGGACTTCAATCCCCGGAGTCCCGTTGCAGCCGTTCCCATAATTTCGGAGAGTTTATTATTTCGATGGCCATTGCAGCTTCAAATCCGCGTGAGGCGGCGAAGCGCATAAGCCGGGCGCGGTTCTCGTATGTGTCCGACAGAATGGCTGACGCCCGTGCCTTGGCCAGCAGGAGCGCCACAAAGCCGCAACGGTAGTTCTTTTCATCGATACTTTCCAATGCTTCGTCTATGGCATCAGAATCGATAGCCAGAGATCTCAGCTTGGCGCGGATTTTGATACGTCCCCAGCGGGAATACTCCCACTTGTCGTTTACCAAAGCCACGGCAAACCGCCTGTCGTCTACAAATCTGTTGCGTTTGAGCTCCTTCAGTATGGCGTCAGTGTCGGCTGCCGACATTCCGAGGCGCCAAAGCTTGTGCCGTATTTCCGACGAGGCCTGTTCGCTGCGTGAACACAGGGCCTCCATCCGTTCAAGGGCTTTCTGCCGGCTCAGCGGTTTGCGACGTATCATGAGGCCTTCGGTTTTATGGCGCTTACAAACCTGTCCTTGCCTCGTTCGTCTTTTATCAGGTTAACATCGGTGAATCCGTGGTTTTCCACCTCCCGGCATGTGGCGGAGGCGTGCAGCGGATTTATCTCTACCCACAATGATCTTTCGAAATCAAGGGCCACTGAGGCATAGCGGGCTATGGCACGGTAGAACAACAATGGATCGGAGTCCGGTACGAACAGGGCACCATGGGGCTCGTGCTCCATTACATTGCATTTCATTCCGGCTTGTTCGCTCTCGCAGATGTAAGGAGGGTTGGATACTATTATGTCGTAACTTCCGGGCACCGGCGATGCTTTGAGTATGTCGGACTGTACAGCTGATATCCGGGTGTGCAGGGCACGTGCGTTGGCTGAGGCTATATCAAGGGCTTCCGGTGATATGTCCGTTGCGGTGACGCGGGCGAATTTCAGCGACCGTGCCAAAGCTATGGCTATGCAACCCGATCCGGTGCCGATATCAAGCACTCTCAGATCGGTGCGTCCTGCCGCATGGTCGGTGATCATGTCGACGAGCTGTTCGGTTTCGGGCCGAGGAATAAGCACCGCCGGAGTGACATGGAAATCCATGCCCATGAACCGGGCTGTGCCAAGGATATACTGCAACGGTTCGCCACGGGCCACGCGTTCGGCTGCATCGGCCATCCGGCCGCTTAACCACGGTGTTATGGTTCGGTCGGCTTTCATGACTATGTCGACCTGAGTCCATCCTTTCAGCACGCGCAGAATCTCGCGCACCATCCACACGCCCTCCTCTCGGCTTCCCGCTTCCGGTGTCATGGTGGCCACGGCGCGGTCCACCGCCTCCCGGAGCGTTATTTCGGGAACACCTTGTGCCATATTCCGAGAATGTCGAGGCGCCGGCTCTTGGCGTTTAGCAATATGTCGACTATGCGCCGGTGGTCATCGGCTGCGTTCAGTTTGGTGGCCTTGTGGAGCATGGTGTTGAGCAGATGCACCCCTTTGTCGCGCGAAGCGGGGACATTTACAAGCGCTTGCCCGAGGTCGATCGACAGATGCAGCTGCCGGAGATCCATTTCCGGCTTTATTTTTGTCAGGAATTTGAGCGCACGGGTGAAATACTGCACTGCCTCGCGGTGGCGCCCCATCTGCACGAGAGTGCGTCCCTCGGTGGTGAGGGATTCTATAAGATGGTCGGTGGCTTTCTCTATGCCCTCCGCACCGCCGCCTTCCTTTACAAGTTCAAGATAGGTTGAGGTGGCCACCTGGCAGTGTGCGAGCATGTTGACCTGTTTTTCGCGCGAGCGGTACACGGAGGTCGACAGATCTATGACCGCGATGTGCGGTGCTCCGTAACGTTCGGGAGCCGTTTTAGCCAATTTCTCGAATATCTTGAGAGCTTTTTCCACCTCGCGTTCGGCTTGTTTGAACTCGGTGCGTTCGGAGTGGATTATGGCCATGTCGTAGAGCAGGCATCCGAGCATCAGCATGAACGGCTCGTCCTTGCGCCGTGCTTCCTGTGCAAGAGTGTTCAGTGCCGCCGCGGCGCTTACCAACGCCTCGTCGTAGTTGCCGCCTTCGATATGCAGTGACGCCGTTACGGTGAGCAGTGCCGAATATATGTCGCCGGCATGCGACGACGATTCATGCGCCGCCTCGGCAGCTGTAAGGCATTCGGTCATGATCTTGAGCGCCAGTGCCGTTTCGTCGCGCGACACCATGCGGGCCATGCGCAGCCTCATCACATCGAAAGCGTCGTTAAATGGCATTGCCGCCAGCTGTTTCACGGCTTCGGCTCCGGACGGTATGCGTTTCTGGGCCACGCGGCGGCGTAGTTCCTCACGTGGCGGTATGAATTCCGCGTTCAGGGATGTAAGTTTCATTCCGCAGCTTTTTTCTTGGCCACGGATCCGAGATAGCCTCCGTGATGGCGCAATGCGTATTTGTCGCGGGTGAAGCCTATGGCTTTCATCACATTCACCACCAGTATGTCACCTATCACGGTCATTACCGTGGTGGAGGTGGTGGGTGTTAGTCCGAGCGGACACACTTCCGGCGCCCCTCCGGTGGATATGGTTATGTCGGCTATCGATCCGAGTTCGCTGTCGGGCTTGCCGGTGATCACTATGAACGGTATGCCGTCGTAAAGGTTGCGGGCCAATGTCACCAAGTCCACGATCTCGCGCGTCTTGCCTGAATTGGAGATCAGCAGCATCACATCGTCGGGTTGCAGCAACCCTAAATCGCCGTGCTGGGCCTCGCTCGGATGCAGGTTCACAGCCGGTGTGCCGGTGGAGCTGAATGTTGTGGCTATGTTCAGGGCTATCTGGCCGGCTTTTCCCATTCCTGCCGTTACGAGTTTGCCCCCGCGCCGGTGCACGTGTTCCACTATGGTTTCCACGGCGCGGTCGTAAGCGTCGCTGTAAGGTATTTCAAGTACTGCACGGCTTTCGGCCTCGAGTATGTCGTGCATTGTTTGGCGGATATCCATTTGTCAGTCGTTTGGTTGAAAATGACATTGCAAATTTACTAAAAATCGGACAAATGATATTGTCTCCCCCAGGATTTTATTTTGTTATATGCGCTTGAAGATTTATTAAATAAAAATATAAGAAAATTTGCATAATTGCAGATATGGCATTATATTTGTGCTTATTGTAAAGGGTAATCAAATATTAAACGCTTATGGCAACAGATGGAATGAAAATTACAGAAAAGAGAGCTTGCGCGCTGATCCGCTGGTGGAGTATGATCTGCATGGTTTCGCTTACGGCGGGAGTGTTGGTGCCTAAAGACTGGTTTTATGCCATGTGGGGCGCAGCTGCGGCCATGTCGGTTCCGCTTTTTCTCACAATAGCCATTTACCGTAAATCGGTGTGGTGGAGTTTGGCCGGAATTGTGGTTTATGGCTTTATCCTGTGGTTTACGATGAGTGAATTAGGATAATGGTGATAATGATTTTCATATAGGGCCGGGCGGAAACATTTCTGTCGGCTCTTGTTTTACAGGTAAAGGGTGCATGGCGGACGCTTTTGCCGCCGGGAGCTTGGCGG
>URII01000050.1 GCA_900547825.1 uncultured Porphyromonadaceae bacterium | reverse complement strand
ATATCGGGAGACAGCGTGATCTGCTCGCTGTATTCGGGGGCCGGGGCCGCCATGCCGAGGGCCGTGGCCTGGGCCTTGATGCGCGAGGGGTTCGCCAGCACGCTCTGGGACACCTCAAGCTCGTTGCCCTCGGCCCGGGCGGTCTCGATGCTCGTCTGCAGCGAGCGCGTCTCAAGCGCGCAGGAAGCGGCAGCGGAGGTGATGGCCACGCGGGCCATGGCGATGAGCGCTATGACGATGCAGATGACGGCGCAGGCCTTCGCCAGGGAAAGCGCGGCCGTCGAGATGCCCTCGCTCTGGGCGCGGCGACCGGCACCGGGCACCACCGAGATGGAGGGCGCCTCTTCGAAGGAGAGTTCCTCGGCCAGAGACGAGGAGACGTAGCGGGCGCCGCGGTAGCCGGAGGCAGCGCCGGCGCGTCCGGCGGAGGGGCGACCGTAAGAGACGCGGTCGGTGCGGGGGCGCGACGTGCGCGAATATGATGCGGCGCTCATCTTGGCCCTCCTCACTCATTCTGCGGCTCAAGCGTCCATTAAGGCTTAACAAGCCCGATGACAGCGTCCTCGGGCTTGCTTTTGTTCTCTTGTCGGGCGACTCCCCTAGCGCTTGCGCGCCACGCGCAGCTTGGCACTGCGTGAGCGGGGGTTGGCTTCTATTTCGGCCGCATCGGGCACAATCGGCTTGTTCGACACCAGTTTCCATGGGCTGAGACGCCGCCCGTAGAAGTCGGTCTCGACACGGCCCTCTATGTTGCCCGCACGCATGAAGTTCTTGACCATGCGGTCCTCAAGCGAATGGTAGGTGATGATGGCGAGGCGCGAACCCGGACGGGTCACCTTCAGGGTGGCATTGAGGAAATCGCGCAAAGCTCCCATCTCGTCGTTCACCTCTATGCGGAGGGCCTGAAATATGCAGGCCAGATCCTTCTTTTCCTTGCGCGGGTTGACAAGCGGGCTTACGGCATTGAGCAGATCGCCTGTAGTGGCGAACGGATGCGCTTCACGGGCCTTGACTATGGCGCGTGCCATGCGCGGGGCGTTTTCAACTTCGCCGTACAGATCCAGTATCTCGGCCATCCGCTCGGGTGTGTAAGTGTTCAGCACCTCGGCAGCCGTGAGCTGCGCCTCACGGTTCATGCGCATGTCGATAGGGGAGTCGGTGCGGAATGAAAATCCGCGGTCGGCGCTGTCGAAGTGGTGGAACGACACACCGAGGTCGGCCAATATGCCGTCAACGCTTTCCACATCGTGAAACCGCATGAAATTGCGCAGATAGCGGAAATTTCCGTAAATTACGGTAAACGACGGGTGGGTGAATGCCCTGCTTACGGCGTCAATGTCCTGATCCATTGCGTAAAGCATGCCTTGTGGGCCGAGATGCTCCACTATGGCGCGCGAATGGCCTCCTCCGCCGAGGGTCGCATCCACATAAGTCCCGTCAGCCTTGATGTCGAGAGCCTCAATTACCTGAGGCAGCAGGGCCGGAATGTGGTATGGAGTTGTGGCAGAGGCGGAAATATCGGTCATGACAGGGTTTTTAAGCATTGATTTTTGAGGTTGTAAAGTTACGAAATCCCCTTAGAATTTACATAACCAAACTCCAAAAAAATCAACAAAAATCCCGCTAAGTTATCAACATTAGGTTAACGTGCTGATTTATGGCTTATTGCGCAGGAGGTGCAACTCTGCAGAATCATTTACATTTGCAAACATCAATAATGCTCATGAACGTTTTCCATGAAAGATATAAAAGGGAGCCACATTGACCCATCCGGGCAAATATGGCTCCCCTTCCGCTATGAATAATGCTATCTGACTATTTCAAGGGTAGGATAACCATCGGCTCCCTTTTTCCATCGGCAAGCTCCGGGAATATTGGCAGCGTTGGCATTCAATTTTTCAAGAAATTCGGTTGATGCCATCTCTCTTGGTGTCATTTTTAAAACCTCGCCCATTGACTTGAAATAACTGGGGTCATGAAATGCCTGTGTGCAGCTTGTTTCGAGGTAGTAATTATTGCCACATATGGTTTTCGTTTTGTTGTATAAAGAACTTGCCCAAGCTATAGCTGCGGAGTATTTGTCGGATAAGTCACTTAACTTACCATAGTTGACACAATTATCGATAGTTGATGTGATGTGGGTGCCGGTGTCGATGCATCGTACAATTCCGCATGCTTCATCCCCCAATACTTCTCCAAAGTTCACGCAATTGGAAATGTCGCCGAGGCAGAAAAGCACTATGCCGTTGTTTAATCTGTTTCTGGCTGGTGCTTTCTTTCCTATAGGCCCGTAATTATAGCAATTAAGAACTTTGCCATAGGCATAATGGGCAAAAGGTGCCTTTCCCCAAGTTATGCGGCCGTAGTTTCCGCAGTTTATAATATCAGTTACGTGATCTGCGAAATATCCGTTTATAGTACCGTGGTTTATGATATTTTCAAGTTTTTCAAGTGGATTATCGCTTGTTGTGTTGCCAAATAGGTTGGTTTTACTATAGCTGTCTTTTATGCGCAGATTTTTCACGGATCCCGCATTTTCCAGATTGTAGACGAGCCCTTTTTCTAAAAACAGGCCTGAGATAGTGTGACCCTGTCCGTCGAAAGTACCTTTGAATATCATCATACTAAGCTCTTCAAGACTATTTTCGTCCTCAATTAAGGAGCCGTCATCCTCAATTACTTTGTTGTTGAGGCGGATATCCTTAGTGAGGATGAAATATTCATGATGGTATGACATCCCTTGCTTGGAGTCATAAACGAGTTTGCGGTATTCGGCTGCGGTTGAGATCTGATACGGGTTGTTTGATGTGCCGTCACCTTTAGCAAATTTCTGGGCAACCGGGCGTCCGGAGGGATCGTCGGGGGTGTCAGGATCATCGGGGGTAGAGTCCTCGGTGTTGAAACGGATCATGCTTTCTGGAACTTCGTTGAGCTGGAGTCTTATGAATCCGACCATGACTGACTCTTCCTCATACCAGCAATAGAAACCATACTCAGTCGGTTTGTCGCTGAGATTGAACGTCATATATGTATCCCAACAGTCAAGAATAAGTGTCTTGTCGGATTTATTATAGTGCCATGCGCCTTTTTCTAAGTTGTAAAAATTACCTTCATCTTCGGATGTGTCAAATGCTACCGAGCACACGCCATTGGGGTTAAGGGCGATAGTAAGATTGTCCCGGTTGGGGAGGCTGCCTTTGAAATAACCATACAGTTGTTCGAGGTCATTTGATGATAATGGCTTGTCGTCATCGTCCTTGTCGCTGTCGGAGCACGAGAACAGTCCGGCGGTTATGGCTGACAGGATCAGGTAGAGAAAGATGCGTGAGGGGAATGTCTTGAATCTCATGTTGTGTGGTTTGTCGGTAGGGTGTTATGGAATTTATTGTTTGGTGAATGTGGCGGAGTCCCAGCCCCATTGGTCTTCAAGCACGAGACGTGTGGAGGATATGGATTTCACGGTGATTGAGGATCCGAATGTGTTGCTTACGATACCCTCCACATTCCATGTCAGGGTGTTGCCGGAATAGGAGAAAGTGCCTGTGTCGGTGGACCCTAAGGCTGTTTCCTTGGCAGTGCCGTCGGCGTTGAACACGAGTGTGACCGTCACGCCGTCCACCGCGCCTTTCCATTTTCCTTTTATCGGTGACGAGGCATAGGGACCTGTCTCGCCGTTACCACTGCCTGAACCCGAACCGCTCCCGGATCCTGAACCGCTTCCTCCGGAGTAGGTGGCGGTGTGGTAGAGCGGCTCGCCCTCTGTTTCCTTGCCTGTCACGGAATTATACCATACCGGTACAAGCTTTATGTCGGCAGTGGAAAGCCATGAGTCAAATACAAAATAGCTGCGCCATGTTTTCTTGCCGTTTTCCTCGGGGAATATGAAGTCGTAATCCTCTATTTGCCAGCGTCCGTTGCGTTTGACATAGGGCCGGTATCCGAGATATTGTATGTTTTTCTTTACGAGATCCGTTCCGCCGATATGGATCTCTATATTATATAGATATGTGTCGTTTTCCACTAACGCCACCGTGGTGTTGACTATCTTGAATGTCAGGTCGAATGACTCGGAATCGTCAGGATCCGTGCCGTCAATCAGATAGCGGTAGCGTTCGATAAGCTGGTTGTCCTCAGTTGAATATGACCGCGGTGTGTATTCTGTCCCTCCGCCCGTCAGTTTGCCCTTGCGGTAAGTAAGGCTCAGATAGCCGTTGGCCGATGAGATATTTACGGAATTTCCGGAAATCAGATAATAGGCTGCATATACATTGGTTTCCGAGTCATGCTTTCCGGCCACGTAATCATATGTATAATGGTATTGTTTCTCCAAAGCTTTGCCATTGGGGAAGAAATAGAAGGTTGTGACGTACATGTCGCGGTCGGCATAGTCATCGGTGATGAAATAGTCTTCGTCGGTTTCGCTCTCCCAAGCCTGTCCTATGATATCGGATTCGAATAATTGCGAGCCTGAGGGCTCGTCATCGTCCTTGTCGCTGTCGGAGCAGGATGTGAGGCTGAGCGATAAGGCTGTTGTTGCAAGGGCGCAGAGCAGGGAGGCGGCAACAGGATAAATCAGTTTTTTCAGTGACATGATGTGTTTGTAAAAATTGTTGGATAAAAGATGTTTTGGTGTGTGTTATTTCAGTACGTGGATGTGTCGGGCTGTGGTTTTGCCGCACTTACGGCAGTATACATTTTCGTTTGCGGCTACACCGAAAGTCGGCAGATATTCTATCACTTCGGTTTTATGCCGGTCGCTCCGGTTTGTGGCGCTTGAGCTGCCTGCGCCTCCGGCCACATACATATTGCCGCGCTCGTCATATCCCACCGTCACACCATATTGTGTGGTGGAATTCATCATGCAATAACCTTTACCTCCGCAGGTCTGGCAGCGTCCGGCACCATAGCATCTCCCGCAGGGCTGTATCCCCATGCCGTACCAGTATTGGCCGCCGGTGCCTCCGCAAACTGCACACATGCCCATGCCTCCGCAGCTTACGCATGGGGTGCAGGTTACTGAGGTAAGGCGTCCGTCCTCATGGAGGGTTGTCTCTATGTATCCGTTCATAAACGGCATTCGCCATGTGTGGGGCAAGTCTATGGCCTGGGTGCCTATCGCTGTCATAAGGCATATTGCAGCCGAAATTATGAAGTGTCGCATTATTTTATATGGATTGAAGAGTTTGTTATTGGTTATTTTTGTGAGCCTTTGATGCTTAAAGTGTATATTGAATCCTCTATTTTTACCCGTGGATGCTGGTATGTCATTCTTCCCGTTTTGTTGATTTTTATTTTGGCAGTTTTTATTGAGCTGTGTGTAAGGGAAAATGTACCGTCCTTTTCTTTCGTTACGGTATATATTGCCGGTGTGTCGAAAAACTCATCACTGTTGTCATCATAGACTCGCACGCTTACATGATTCTTGTCCTTTCGTTTTATCGAAATAACAGCATGGCTGTAATTTTCTACAATTGAATTTTTTTGTGAGAGTGAGCCCGGACCTACGTAATTGCCTTCAATCTGCCGTGCGTAGTCATTTATTGAACGTGACGAGCGGTCAGTAGCAATACTGCGAGAGGAACTTTGCGCGGTTACGGTATCATCAGCCGCGTTGTTAATATTGGCAGAACTGTTGGTATCTATAACGGTGTGGGTGTTTATAGTCCGGTTTCGAGGGATATTGTCTTCGATTGGGGATGGACTTTCATTGAAATATGCATCAGCTATACCTTTGGGATTGTCCGCGTAATCAGGTCGACTGAAAGCCATATCATTGTTTGTGGCCTGATATTTGAGGTAACGGTATTTGTCGGATGGCCCTTGGATAAAGGCCCAATTGGCGGCTCCATATATCAAACCTATAAATCCAAATGATCCTGCACAGGCACCTGCGACTATAAGGGCTGTATTTTCTCCTGCTATGGCTATAAGCCCTGCTCCCGCAGCAGAGAGCCCTACGCTTGTGAGGAATAAACTAGAACCGGCCATTGATGAATTTTTATAATCAAGAGCGAAAGGTACTTTCAGCCCACTTCCCGGTTCCTGTGCTATCAGAAAGGAATTGTAGTTTTTGCCCTTGATTTTTATCTCGGCATTTCCTAATTCATTCACCGAGGCTAAGTATGTGCCTTGTGTGTCATATATCTGTGTGCCGGGTGTTCCCTGCACGGTGAAATGCTGTGTAGTGGTGCATCCCATTATGCTTGCTGCCAATATGGCAGCGGTGAGTCGGATTATATGGAGTCTCATATTTATTATATAAGGGGAAACTTGTAGATAATAGATGTATTAATTGAAATCGTATATCAGCCCATCGTTGATGCCGTTTTTCCATGATGTGACTGATGGCCTGTCGGAATTGTTGGGACAATGAAGAATGTACCAAGGCTGATAAAGTGCATCAGGCTTGGATTCATATATTTTGCGTAAGGTGGCATTCATGTTTTTTGAATTTTCCACCGGTTGGATGATCTCTCCGCTTACATAGAAATTGGTGACAAGTTTACGGTAGGAGGCGCCTTCGTCAGTGGAGTAAGTTATGCACACACTGAATTTTTTGGGACTTGTATCTGGATTAAAATAGGGATTTATGACAGTGGATGTTTTATGCTGATCGATATAGTCGGAACCCAAGCCGGTTACATTAAATTGTTTTGTCATGTTGCCATTGCCTCTAGGCCCGATCGAAATCTGTTGCATATCTGCGCGATAGGTGGTGTTGGAGATTGCTGTGGCGCCGCCACTGGAGCCTCCAACATTTATTCCTCCGAGCAATCGGCCTACGGTTCCACCAATTCCAACGGCTCCTGCCAATGCTCCGAGATTCATGCTGGCGCCAGTTGAGGATGACTGCATATCGGTAGTGGTGGTAGTTCGGATTGTCGGGTCGTAATATGAGGTGGATGTTCCGTCAGTGTCTACGAAAAATGACTTAGTCTGGTCAATGGTAAGTATTTCATCAGTCCGGTTATAGACAGTAGCCACAAGTTTCCCATCGTAGGTAAAAGTGTAGAACACTGCTATCTGCGCGTTTGCCGGAACTTGTTCCGGTTGTTCAAAGGTGGTGCGGACTGATTGATATCCAATACAGTAGGTTTTTAAACCGGGAGTACAGGAGTAAAAGGATGCAGTAAGCATTACTGCCATCATTAGCTTAAATACTTTCATTGTATTAAGATTGGGAATATTGTGGTTTGCAAGTGTGTGGAAATGAGTATACTATTTGTGTGCAAATTTATTAAAAAGAGGCCGAATTACCCCCCCATTAGTTAAATGTAGTTAAAAAAATACACTCGCTTTGCTGCCGAATGCGATTCTCCAATCAATAATATTATTTCTCCTTTAAATTTAGGGTTAACCTCAATGTTTATTACTCTGAGAATAAATTTAGTCAGGCTGCAATGCTATTCGACCGGGCCGTGGCAACTGCAAGGCGCTATCGTGAATACGCAACGAAGAGTGGAGTGCCGGAATTATGGATCGCTGCAATTGAAGCGGAAATAGCGGAACGGATTGAATTGTTGACATTATAGAATTAACCGGGATAGATTAAAACAAGGCCACACTCGCTTTTGGGGCGGATGTGGCCTTTATGGGGACTGGCGGCGTCAGTGCCGCGGGGATGGGATCAGAACAGGGAGTCGAAGTAGTCGATCTTCATGGCGCGTTTCACTTCGTCGAGTGTCTCGGCTGCGGCGAGGCGTGCTTTGGCGGTGCCTTGGCGCAGGATGTCCACTACGTCGTCGATATGGGCTTCCCAATAGGCGCGGCGCTCGCGTACAGGGGCGAGTTCCTCTTCAAGCACCTTTATCAGGAATTTTTTCACGGTGCCGTCACCGAGACCGCCCCGGGTGTAATGCTCCTTCATTTCGTCGAGCGACGCATAGCCTGAATCGAGGCGGGTGAACTGGTCGGGCTTTGAAAGGGCGTCAAGATATATGAAGGGGCAGTTGCCCTCTAAGTGGCCAGGATCGTCGATGTTGAGGTGGAGCGGATCGGTGTACATGCTCTTCACTTTCTTGGCCACCTCCTTGGGGGTGTCGCTGAGATAAATGCAGTTGCCGAGGCTCTTGCTCATCTTGGCTTTGCCGTCGGTGCCGGGGAGGCGCAGGCATGCCGAATTGTCGGGGAGCATTATCTCCGGTTCCACCAATGTGGGGCCGTAGATATTGTTGAAGCGTGCCACAATCTCGCGGGTGAGCTCGATCATTGGAGCCTGATCTTCGCCAACAGGAACAGTGGTGGCCTTGAATGCCGTTATGTCGGCCGCTTGGCTTACAGGGTAGCAGAAGAATCCCAGAGGTATGTTGGCCTCGAAATTGCGCATCTTGATTTCCGTCTTCACGGTCGGGTTGCGCTGCACGCGGCTCACGGTGACGAGGTTGAGGTAATAGAACATCAGTTCCGTAAGCTCGCTCACCATCGACTGGATCAGTATGGTTGATTTTTCAGGGTCAATGCCTACCGACAGGTAGTCAAGAGCCACCTGCATTATGTTCTGACGCACTTTTTCGGGATTGTCGGCGTTGTCGGTAAGAGCCTGCCCGTCGGCTATCATTATATATATCTTGTCGAAAAGGCCTGAGTTCTGTAGTTCCACGCGACGGCGCAGCGAGCCTACATAGTGGCCTAAGTGGAGGCGTCCCGTGGGGCGGTCGCCCGTCAGTATGATTTTTTCCATAATGTCAAGAGGTTATGAGGATTCTTATTTGTCGCGGGTGATGATATAGTCGAAAATAGCCACGAAGTCGTCGACTTGGCTGGGGGCGTCGGGAAATGCCTCGCGCAGGGCTTTCACTGCATTGTCGCGCAGGGCAGCCATGCGGCCATAGGCATAGTCTATGCCTCCGGCGCGTTTGGCGAAGTCTATGAGGGTGTCGATGGCTTCGGCGTCAAGTTCTTCGCGCCGTGCCAGTTCGGCCATTTCCTGACGTTCGGGCAGCGGGGCCGCTGTCAGCGCATGGAGCAGGGGAAGGGTTATTTTGCCTTCGCGCAGGTCGTTGCCGGTAGGTTTGCCTATTTTTGCGTCGGAGAAATAGTCGAAAATGTCATCCTTGATCTGGAAACATAGTCCCAAGTCCTCGGCAAAGCGGCGCAGGGCGGCGATACGGGTGTCGTCGGCACCCACGGCGTAGCCACCCATCTCCACACATGCCACGAACAGTGAGGCGGTCTTGCGGGATATTATCTCGAAATAGGCGTTTTCGTCAAGCGTGTGGTAACGGGCATTGTAGATCTGGTCTATCTCCCCGAGCGATAGGAGCCGCCCTAATGAGGCTATGGAATTGACTATGCGTATGTCGCCTGTGTCGATGGCCCGCTGAAGGGCTGAAGATACGAAGAAATCGCCAACGAGAACTGCTATATGGTTGTCCCACATGGCGTTGATGGTCTCGTTGCCACGCCGCATCTTGGTTTCGTCCACCACATCGTCGTGGATCAGCGAGGCATTGTGAAGCATCTCCACTGCGGCGCCGGCATTGATCACCTTTTCATTCACCTCGCCGAGCAGCCGGGCGCTCAGCACCACAAGTATGGGGCGTATCTGCTTCCCTTTGTGCTTGAGATATCCCTCCACTACATTGTTCATCAGCGCATTGGATGATGTAAGGGAGTCGCTGATGCGGCGGTTGAGCCGTTGCAGTTCGGGTGCTATGGTTTGCTGGAGGGCGTCAAGCGTAGTCATGGGCGCAAAAAAATTTGAGGCAAAATTACAAAATTCTCCCTATTTGTTTTTACTCTTGGGTAGATTTTTCTACTTTTGAACATCTGTAACCCAGCACACTTATTTAACGATGGAACAAAAAAAGCTGTTTCTGCTTGACGCCTATGCCCTTATTTACCGGGCTTATTATGCTCTGATACGTAATCCCCGCATCACTTCAAAGGGATTCAACACCTCGGCGGTGTTCGGATTCTGCAACACTCTTCATGAGGTGCTGCGCAAGGAGGATCCGAGCCACATTGCGGTATGTTTCGACCCCAAGGGTGATACTTTCCGGCATGAGGCTTATCCCGATTACAAGGCCGGGCGTGACGCGCAGCCGGAGGACATAACCCTTTCCATCCCTTATATAAAGCGCATAGTCGAGGCTTACCGCATTCCTGTTATAGAGAAGGATGGGTTTGAGGCCGATGATGTGATAGGCACTCTTTCGCGTATGGCCGAAGCCGAGGGTTATGAGACATTCATGATGACCCCTGACAAGGATTACGGACAGCTGGTAACGGACCATGTCAGGATGTATCGTCCGTCGCTCCGCGGCGAGGGGTTTGAGATCAGGGGGCCGCGTGAGGTGTGCGAGCGTTACGGCATAAGCCGTCCGCAACAGGTGGTGGATCTGCTGGCCTTGGAAGGTGACAGTTCCGACAATATTCCGGGATGTCCAGGGGTAGGGGAGAAAACCGCACAGAAACTGATAGCGGAGTGGGACAATGTGGAGAATCTTCTCGAACATGCCGACTCCATAAAAGGGGCTTTGGGCCGGAAGATACGTGATAATGCCGACAAGATACGTTTTTCGAAATTCCTTGCCACGATACGCACCGATGTGCCTATCGTGTTCGACCCCGCATCGCTGATACGCGAGGAAGCGGATATAGATGCACTGACAGAGGTTTACCGCGAACTGGAGTTCAATTCATTCATCAGGCGCCTCGGACGTACGGTCGAGCGTGAAGCTGCTCCGGCTGTGGTAGAAGAGGGTGAACGCTCACTGTTTGATTTCGACGATGCCACGGGTGAGACTGTGCCCGCATCGCCGGCTTCCGTGGCGCTGAAGTCGTTGGCGTCCGGACACAGTTATTGCACCGCTGCCAGTTTGGAGGATGCGGCCCGCATAGTGGAAAGGGCCGGCGGCATTCCGGCGGTGGGCGTGGCTTTTGATATAGCGGGTGCCGACGAGCCTATGACGGCCGAATGGCGTGGTATCGCTCTCGCTTATGGCGAAGGTGAGGCCTGTTATATTCCGTTGCCCGATAGAATGGATCCGTTGCGTCGTGACTATATGGCTATGATGGAACCTTTGTTTTCGGCGGGGAAGGTAACTGTGGTGTCGCACGATGTGAAGCGTGACATGCTGTTGCTTCGCCGCGAGGGTATAGATATCTCGTCGAACTATTTCGACACATCGGTGGCCCATTATCTCCTTGAGCCGGAAATGACTCATAAACTGTCCTCGCTTGCGCTCCGCTATCTGGACTATATGGTGGCGGAGCCGGTTTCCAAAGGTGAGATCGACAGTGTGGGCACGGAAGTGCGCTTATGCGAGACGGCTGATATCTCGCTGAGGCTCCGGGGTGCGCTTGAACCGTTGATCGACTCACAGGGCACACGGTGTCTGCTTCAGGAAGTGGAGCTTCCGCTTATCCGGGTACTGGCCGATATGGAATATACCGGCGTGAGGGTTGACACACGCGAGCTGGCTGACCTGTCGGCTATCTATACGCGCCGCCTCCACGACATGGAGGAGGAGGCTTACCGGCTTGCCGGAGTCAGGTTCAATATAGCATCGCCTACACAGGTGGGTGATGTTCTGTTCGACCGCCTGAAAATATCCGACAAGGCCAAACGCACCAAGAAAGGGGCATATTCCACTACCGAGGAAGTGCTTGAGAAATATAGGGCGCAATGGCCGATAGTTGACATAATCCTCAAGATCCGGGCTCTCCGGAAACTGCTCACTACATATATCGACGCATTGCCACGGCTCGTGAATCCGTCCACCGGCCACATACACACCTCCTATAACCAGACTGTCACAGCCACGGGACGCATCTCATCCACCAACCCCAACCTACAGAATATCCCTATCCGCTCTGACGACGGCCGTGAGATCCGCCGGGCCTTTATTCCCGATCCGGGGTGTGTGTTCCTGAGTGCTGATTATTCGCAGATAGAGCTGCGGCTTATAGCCGACATGTCGGGCGACAGCGAGATGGTTGGGGCATTCCTATCTGGTGATGACATACACCGCGCCACTGCGGCCAAAGTGTACCATACCCCTATAGAGGAGGTAACGGACACTCAGCGGCGCAATGCCAAGACCGCGAATTTCGGTATCATTTACGGTATTTCGGCATTCGGCCTCGCCGAGCGCATAGGCATTCCGAGGGTTGAGGCAAAAGATCTGATCGCGGGATATTTCCGCACATATCCCGGCATTAAGGAATACATCGACAGTTCTGTTGAGAAAGCCCGCACTGACGGATATGTGACCACTATCATGGGGCGCAAACGCTATCTGCCCGACATAAATTCACGCAATGCCGTGGTGCGCAGCTATGCCGAACGCAATGCCGTCAACGCCCCCATACAGGGGTCGGCTGCCGATATAATCAAGAAAGCCATGGTCGACATACACCGTGAGATGTCGGCTCGCGGGATGCGCTCGTCAATGATAATGCAGGTGCATGACGAACTGAATTTCAATGTGGTGCCTGATGAGCTTGCCGAGGTGCAGGACATAGTGGTGCGTTGCATGGCAGGCGCCTACCGTGGACGGGTGCCCCTTGAAGTATCTGCCGGCACAGGCGCCAACTGGCTCGAAGCCCACTGACGCCGGGCGCATCAGGAGTCGTAGCCGGCGCGGGCGAACAGTTCGCGGTCCTCGGCCAACGTGTTGCCTATGGTGGTGAGCAGGTCGCCTACCAGAGCGCCGTTGAGGCCTCCGCGCATTATGCGTGCCATGGCGGCTTTCGACAGGCGCGCGCGGCCTCCGCAGAATCTCAGCACACATTTCGGCGCTATAAGGCGGAACAGCGCTATGGTGCGTATTATTTCCTCCTCCTCGATAGGTGGAGTGTCGGCCAACGGGGTTCCCTTGATCGGTATTAGTATATTCACAGGTATTGACACGGCGCCGGCATTACGGGCCTCTTCGGCCAGTTGTAGACGGTCGGCCATGCTCTCGCCCATGCCTATTATTCCTCCGCAGCACACCTCCATGCCCACTTCTATGGCTTCGCGTATGGTGCGCAGTTTGTCGGCATGCGTATGGGTTGTGCAGAGTTTCGGGAAATATGACGATGATGTCTCCAAGTTGCAGTGGTAGCGTTTCACTCCCGCATCCTTGAGAGCCTGTAGTTCGGCGCGCGAGAGCAGTCCCATTGAGGCGCAGAGGTATATGGGGCTCCGTTCGGCAGCTTTGCGGTAGAGGTCGCAGAATTTTGAAATATGGGCCGAATTTACACGGCGTCCGGATGTGACCATCGAGAACCGTTTCACGCCGTGCTGTGTGTTCATATCTACGGCGCGGAGCAGTTCCTCTTCTGGAATTATGTCATACTCGGCAATGCCCGTGTTGTGAAACCTCGACTGGGCGCACCACTTGCAGTCCTCCGGGCAGCGTCCTGACCGTGCGTTGACTATCGAGCAGGTGTCAACAGTGTTGCCGTGCAGCTGTAGGCGCACTTTATCGGCAGCCTCGCAAAGCTCGTCGGTGGGGTATATGGCGTTAAGTTCCAGGGCCTCGGCGGCGGAAGCCCCGATACCTTGAAGGGCCCGGTCACGTATGTTGTCTAATGATATGGTCATGGCAAAAATCTGATAAAAATACGAGGCAAATTTACGGTAATTTTGTAATTTTGCAAAACGCTCAAAAAGTCATGATCATGAAAAGAATCACTGCATCATTACACCTGTGCGCCGCGGTTGCGGCCTCGTTGCTTGCTGTAGGTTGCAGCCATCTCAGCGATGAGGCCAAGGAGATGGTAGGCAACTACTATATTCCGGTTATTTCAGAGGACCAGCCCCTTATGGAACTCCGTGGCGACGGCAAATGCGTGATCCGGGCCATACGTCCGGGAGTACTCACCTATCAGGTGCCCGGTAAATGGAATGTGACGGATGACACACTGCGTATGGAGCTTGATCCCGCCGAAGTGACCTGGGAGGGCGACAGCTCGCTTATCGGCGAAGTGCCGCTTGAAATAAAACGCGCGGTGGTGGAGTTTACAGGAGTAAATCTCACATTGATGCAGAACGATATATTGAAAGTGTACCATCGCCGAGTGGAATAAGGCGGTATCTGTAATAGGCATAAATTCAGAATCTTGGATATGGTTATAAAACGGTTTTCGGTTATCGGCGCGACATTGGGCCTGCTGTGTTCATGCGGTTCGCCATCGCCTCGTGAGACGGTGGATCTGGCTTATGATGCCGTTGACTGCGGCGATTTCGGCCGGGCGCGTGAATTGTGCGACGGCATTGTGCTCGGCGCAGATTCGGCGTCGCTTGGCGTGGAGGATCTCGGACGGCTGTCGCTTGTGTATATGCAGCTTGCCGATGTGAGCGACGAGGATGTAAACATGGCCATGGCTGCCCGGTGCTTCAATATGTCGGAACGCATCAGTCCGGACAGCACGGCAGCTTTTTATCACAGTGTGGCTCCCGAACAAACCCGTCATGCCATGACCCTCATATCGCTTATGCGCGGTCTCGCCGTAAGGCCCGACAGTCTTGTTGATGACGAACTGCCGGCAACTGTGGCCGATTCAATTATGGAAACCGATTATGAATGACTGGAAGGACATGCTGCAAGGGTTCATGGAGGCTAATCCGGATCTGCCGCAAGGAGACTCCGAACCGGTGGCCGATACATGTGCCAAGGTCAGGAAACCGCGTCTTGACATAATTCTTGACCGAAAGGGCCGTGCAGGAAAAACGGCCACAATAATAGAGGGTTTCTCCGGTGCGCAGGCTGATGCAGAAGCTTCCTCTGTGGCTTCCGAGCTAAAACGCCGGCTTGCCACCGGCGGATCTGTACGTGGTGGCGAGATCCTGCTTCAGGGCGACCGGCGTGCACAGGCCGCTGAAATATTGCGTGAGCTCGGTTATGCCTCGCGTATAATCTGAAGGCTCTCCTATATAATTATTTTCATAGCATGCTATATATATATAAGGCTTCGGCGGGTTCGGGCAAAACATTCCGGCTTGCCTATGAATATATACGCCTGATACTCCTGCATCATGATCCGGATTCAGGCCGTAAGGCCATAAACCGTAATCCGTTGGAAGCACACCGCGCTATTCTTGCAATAACGTTTACTAACAAAGCCACAGAGGAAATGAAGCGCCGTATACTTCACGAACTGGCTTTGCTCGGTGGCCGCGAACCGGGATGGGAGGGGGAGGAGTCGCCTTATGCCTCCATGCTGTTGCGAGAACTCGGGTTGGATCCCGGCAGCACTGCGCCCGAAGTGCTTAAAGCACGCAAGGAACTGGAGGCCGCTGCATCGAAGGCTTTGGATGCGGTGGTTATGGATTTCAATAATTTCAATATCTCGACTATAGACTCGTTTTTTCAGGTGGTGCTGCGCACTTTTGCCCGCGAGGCTCAGGTGCTCGGGGATTACGAGGTGTCGCTTAACGATTACGACGCGGTGCGTAAAGGGGTGTCAGATGTGTTGGCCGACCTGCATCACGGTTCCGAACCTGCGCCGGGCGCCAATTCACGCCTCTCCGGCTGGTTGCTGGAGTTTATGGACGAGAAGTTCCAGAACGGACAGGCGTTCAACATCTTCAATCAGTCAGCATCGTTGAGGGAGGATGTGGTGAGGATGATAAACGGACTTCTCACCGAGGAATTCAAGGGCCATTATGACGCCATGATGGAATATCTGAGGCGTGATGACCGCCCGTTGGAGGCATATAAAAAAGCTTTGACACAACGGCTCCGGCAGATCGACAGTGAGGCTGTGGCTGCTGCTTCGGGTATTCTCAAGGCGTATGGGCCGTTCCTCGATATAGTTGACTCTAAGGGCAAGGAGGTGAGTGTAATAAACAAAAACTGGCTCCGTGCGCTGAATAATATTGTGTCCGGAGGAGCCCTTCCGAAAAATCCCGGCACTATGCCGGCCAAGATCAGCGACACTCCCGAAGCCGCCGTCAATGCCAGGCAGCGTGATATGGTGCCGCGTTCGCTGATAGAGGACGGGGCCGATGTGGCCGTGACACTTGTGGCCCTGTGGGCCGAGCGTTCCACCATTTCCGCAGTGACAGGGTCGCTGTTTGTGCTCGGTATGCTTGACCGTGTATTCCGGGCCATGGACTCGGACCAGCGCGACCACAACACCATACTTCTGTCAAATACAAACTCCCTGCTTTCGGAGATAATAGGCGATGATGACGCTCCGTTCATATATGAGCGCACGGGAATGAGATTGCAGCATTTTCTGATCGACGAGTTTCAGGACACATCGCGGCTTCAGTGGCGTAACCTGTCGCCACTTCTGCGGGAGAGCCATTCCGAAGGACGCGACAATCTCATCATAGGTGACGAGAAGCAGTGCATCTACCGTTTCCGCAATTCCGATCCATCGCTGCTGGGCCACACGGTGCCGGAGTCCTTTGACAATAAATCGGTGACGGGCGACAGGATAGAGGAAAACACTAACTGGCGTTCGTCGTGCGAGGTGGTTAAGTTCAACAATGCCTTTTTCTCGCGTGTGGCTGAGCTGGAAGGCTTTGGCGACATATATTCGGGTGTGTGCCAGCAGGTGTCGTCGCGCCATATCAAGCATAAGGGATATATAAGCATAACTCCTGTCGAGGCTGATATTGCCGAGAGGTATTGTTCATCCACCTTGGAACTTATGGGCCGCGAGATATCCGGACAGCTTGCCGCAGGCTACCGGCCTTGCGACATTGCGGTGCTTACACGTAAGGTAAAGGAGGCGCGGGCTGTTATCGATTATCTTGTCAAGTTGGCTGAGACTTTGCCTGAAAGCGACCGGTTTACCGTTATCTCCGACGACTCTCTGCGTGTGGAGGCTGCTCCGGCTGTAAGGATAGTGATTTCATGGCTGCGGGCTATGGGTGCAGATGACAATGCGCCCGGACGGAAAGTTTCGGAGCGCCATCTCGCGCGGCTCGTCCATTGCTATGAAAATGAAGTCAACAGTTATGTAAGTTCATCGGGTGAGGTTCCGGATCCCCGGCGGTGTGGCGAGATACTCAAGGAAGTGCTGTTGCGTTATCCTGCGGCCAAGGCTGATGATGAGGAAGTCATTCCGCAGGCTCTGATGGAAGGACTGCCTGATACGGTCGTGGCTACCGACTTGGTGACTATTGTGGAGAAGGTCATAGCACAGTTGCCGCCCGATATGCGCCATGAGCAGAACATGTTCCTGACTGCGCTTCTCGATGCCGTGTCCGAGTACTCCGAATCAGGGCTTAATGATCTGCGTTCGTTTCTGCGGTGGTGGGATGTTACGGGACGGTTCTCCACCGTGTCGTCGCCGGCCGATGAGAATGCCATAAGGGTAATGACCATACATAAGGCCAAAGGCTTGGAATTCAGCTGTGTCAATATTCCTTTCGGCACTATGGACATGGTTGACAACAAATCGCGCAAATGGTTTCCTGCCCCTGCTGTCGGTTCCGTGGATCCGCGTATGGCACCTCCTGTTGTGCCTGTAAAAATGGTGAAGGAGTTGGAGAACACCGCTTTCGCCCCCTACTATTCCTCGGTTACCGCCGAAAGCAGGCTTGACGAGGTGAATATTCTCTATGTGGCCCTTACACGTGCGGTTGACCGTCTTTATCTGCATTACAACGCATCGCCGCGGGGTGTCACTACTTCCGATCTGTTCAATACCGTGCTGCCATCATTATCCATATTGGAGCGTGCCGCCGACGGCAGTTTCCGGTGCGGTGAGGAGTTGCCTCCCCACAGGGAGAAAGCAAGTCCCCGCAAAGGCCTGGAGCCGGAAACCTTCGGGGTAATGCCTCTGCTTGATGTTGTGGACCGTACGGATCTTTGGGATGATACCAAGCTCCGTATTCCTGAGCATTATGTGGAGAGCGATATGCGCAGCCGTGGTACAGTACTTCATGCCGCCTTGGCAAAGGTCCGGCATCCGGCCGACGTGGACAAGGCTGTGGCGTGGCTTGTGTCATGCAATATGGTGAGACCCTGTGATGCCGCTCCGCTGCATTCCCTGCTCGCACGCGAGACGCGGCGACCCGATGTGGCGTTATGGTTTGACGGTTTCAGTCGATTGCTGTGTGAGCGGCCGGTTTTTTCAGGATATGCCCCGGATGACGCATCCGTATGTGTCACAAGCCGTCCCGACAGAGTGGTGTGGACGTCGGCGGGCACTGTGGATGTGGTGGATTATAAGACCGGTTCGGATGAGGATTTCGATGCCCATATCGGACAGTATAAGAAACAGGTGCGGCATTATATGGGACTGATGCGCTGTGAGGCTGCCGGATTGCCGGTAAGAGGTTTCCTGTGGCATCTTGATTCGGGCCGCATAACTGAAGTGAAATAAATTGACAGAATAATGACGATAGATAAGATAAAAGCGGCCATAAAGGCCATCGACGGCATAGAGGAGCTTAATCCCATGCAGGTTTATATGACGGAGCATCATGCTGACGCTTGCACTGTATTGCTTGCACCCACAGGGTCAGGCAAGACCCTTGCATTCACCATTGCTTTGCTTGCGGGCGCCGGGACGCCGTCACCTGTTCCTTCGGAACGTCCGAAGTGTGTGGTCCTGGTGCCTTCGCGTGAACTTGCCTTGCAGGTGGCAGGTGTTGTGCGCAGTGCGGCCCGTGAGTTCAAGGCGGTGGCCCTGTATGGCGGCCATGCCATGGATGAGGAGCAGAGGTCGCTTTCAGCTGGAGCCGACATAGTGGTAGCGACTCCGGGACGATTGCTTGACCATATCAACCGTGGATCAGTGGAGCTTCATGATCCGTCAGTGCTTGTGATCGATGAGTGGGACAAGATACTGGAGCTCGGCTTTGCCGATGAAGTTAGGCGTATATGCCGCCGTATGGGACATCCCCGGCGGATGGTGCTCACATCGGCCACAGATGCTGTTGAC
>URII01000049.1 GCA_900547825.1 uncultured Porphyromonadaceae bacterium | reverse complement strand
GTGAAAAGATTGTTGACGGCAAGGTGATGGCCGACCAGGGTATTATTGCAGGATGCTCAGGCGGCACTTACGACAACCTCAGCGCTGCCGCCGCCATACTCAAAGACCGTTCGGTAGGCAATGATTATTTCACCATCTCGGCTTATCCGCAGTCAGTTCCGGTGTATATGGCCACTACCCGCAACGGTATTGCCGAGGAGCTTCTTGAAGCCGGAGTGGTGATAAAACCCGCTTTCTGCGGCCCCTGCTTCGGTGCCGGTGACGTACCCGCCAACAATGGCCTCAGCATACGCCACACCACACGTAATTTCCCCAACCGTGAAGGTTCCAAGCCCGGCCAGGGACAGATATCTCTTGTTGCCCTTATGGATGCACGCTCCATTGCCGCCACGGCTGCCAACGGAGGTGTGATCACAGCAGCCACCGATGTGGACTACACCGACACCCACAAACCGTATGAATTCGACGCTAAGATCTATGAACGCCGCGTCTATAACGGCTTTGAGGCTGCGGACAGCGACCAGCCCCTGAAATACGGCCCGAACATCAAGGACTGGCCCAAGATGTATCCCATGGAGAAGAATATGCTTCTTGAACTTGCCGCCGTGATCCATGATCCCGTCACTACTACCGATGAGCTTATTCCTTCAGGTGAGACTTCGAGCTACCGCTCCAATCCGCTGAAGCTGTCGGAATTCGCATTGTCGCGCCGTGTGCCCGAATATGTAGGTCTCAGCAAGCGCATACAGGCCGAGGATATCGAGCGCCGCGAGGGAAAATGTCCGGCACATGTGGCTGACGCACTTGCCAAAGTGGGAGCCTCACCGGCCGACACATCGTTCGGATCATGCGTGTTTGCCAACCGTCCCGGCGACGGCTCGGCCCGCGAACAGGCTGCGTCATGTCAGAAAGTGCTTGGCGGCGACGCCAACATATGCTATGAGTATGCCACCAAGCGTTACCGCAGCAACTGTATCAACTGGGGCATTGTGCCGTTCACTATATCAAAGGACACTCCGTTTGACTATATGCCCGGCGACATGGTGTTTGTTCCCGGCATACGCGAGGCCATACTCTCGGACAAGGAGGAGATTGACGCCAAGGTTATCACAGCCTCCGGGGTCAAGGACATACGCCTGTATTTCACCAACCTTACTCCCGACGAGCGTACCATCCTTGCCGACGGTTGCCTTATGAACTACTATGCCGCCCAGAAAAACAAAAAGTAAAAATCCATACCAAACCCTAAATAACCGATCATGAAAAAAATTGAGATGACCGTGCCTCTCGTGGAGATGGACGGCGATGAGATGACCCGCATTCTTTGGAAGATGATCAAGGACGAGCTGATACTTCCGTTCGTTGATCTCAAAACGGAGTATTATGACCTCGGGCTTCCCGAACGCGACCGCACTGCCGACAAGATCACCGTGGAGGCAGCCGAAGCCACCAAGCGTCTCGGTGTGGCAGTGAAATGTGCCACGATCACCCCGAATGCACAGCGCATGACCGAATACAAACTGCATGAGATGTGGAAAAGCCCCAACGGCACTATCCGCTCTATTCTGGACGGCACTGTGTTCCGCACACCCATCACCATACCTTCAATCAAGCCTGCCGTGCGCAATTGGGAGAAACCCATCACAATAGCCCGTCATGCCTATGGCGATGTCTACAAGAGTGTGGAGATCCGTGTCACCGAACCCGGTGTGGCAAAGATGGTGTTTGAAGGTGAGAACGGTGCCAAGGAAGAGGTCGTGATCCACAACTTCAAGGGAAAAGGTGTGCTTCAGGGCATGCACAACACCGACAAGTCCATCCGCTCGTTTGCCCATTCGTGTTTCAAATTCGCTCTTGACACCAATCAGGATCTGTGGTTCTCGACCAAGGACACCATATCCAAGAAATATGACGCTGACTTCAAGGAGATTTTCGAAGAGGTATATCAGGAATATAAGGACGAATTCGAACGTCGCGGCTTGGAATATTTCTACACTCTGATAGATGACGCAGTGGCTCGTGTGATACGCTCCAAAGGCGGTTATATCTGGGCCTGCAAGAACTATGACGGTGATGTGATGAGCGACATGGTGTCGACCGCATTCGGTTCGCTTGCCATGATGACGAGTGTGCTCGTAAGCCCGGACGGCAAGTATGAGTACGAGGCAGCCCACGGCACAGTTACACGTCACTATTACAAATATCTCAAGGGCGAGGAGACTTCCACCAACCCCATGGCCACTATTTTCGCCTGGTCAGGCGCTTTGCGCAAGCGCGGCGAGCTTGATGGAAACGCAGCGTTGGTGAATTTTGCCGATCAGCTCGAGGCCTCATGTTTCGATACGCTTAACGAAGGCATTGTGACCAAGGATCTGGTAAACCTCATGGAAGGTGTCACCCCCAAGGGTGTCACCTCAGCTGAATTCATCGGCGCCATCCGTCAGCGCCTTGAAAAACGCCTCGCCTGATCTGACCATCCGGTGAACTAAAAAGACAGCCGCGGGCTTGGAGCAAACTCCATCCCGCGGCTGCTTATCATTTTCGGTGCTAAAGCCTTACTATTCCCATTCCCAATCTGATGAGATGAGGCTTCGCCATGCCATGACGGAGGCATTTTCCGGCAATTTGTTTACAGCTATGGCATAGCGGGTAAATTGCCATTTTTCGGGATTCGGTTCTTCCGGGCCAATCCGGTTTCCGATATACCAGTCATAGCGTTTTTCAGTGTTGTTACGAACGTATCGGTAACGGTATACCTCTACTTGCCACGGATGCAACTCATAATATATCAGCAGGGTATAGCTTTTGAAATCAGCCTTGGTATATGCCTCGCCAAAGCCCCAGATATCATCTTTGGGTAATTCGTCGGGAGAATTGACTATAAACAGTTTTTCGTCCAGAGCCTTGCATATAGCGGTTTTTTCGCTGTCGTATCTGCTGATCCACTCCGATTTCACTATGTATTCTTCCTGAATAGGGAGTGTGACCTCAAAGGGCGGTTCTTCATTATGGTTGCAAGAGCAGAGGCTTAGGATGACCAATATAATAGTAAGATATTTCATTTTCTCGTAGGGTGTATTGGATTAATATATGTCAGCGGGGTATCTTGGCGGAAGCCTGACGGTAGAAGGAATAGACGCGGTTAACGTAGTCGTAGGTTTGCCGTCCACGGAAATATCCGTAGCGGCACACCGGGTCGTTGTAATATTCCGGACGTGTTTTCCATAATGTGGCTTCGGCCACGTTGCCGTCCCATACGGCCGGATTCTTGCCGTACTTTGCTGCTAAGGCTATGGCGTCGAGTATATGTGCCGGTCCTGAGTTGTAGGCTGCTATTATGAACTTTTTCCGTTCCTCGGGATCAGGCACTTTTGAGGCGAAGGCGGCGTCAAGTGCCTTGATTATTTTTACGGCTGTGGCTATGCTCGGCTCCACACAGGCCACCTTGTCGGCGCTCAGACCGAATGAGCGGGCAGTGCGCGGCATTATCTGCATTATGCCGCGGGCTCCGGCCCATGACACCACGGTGGAGTCGAATTTGCTTTCGGCATAGCCCTGTGCGGCGAGTAGGCGCCAATCCCAGTGAATGGTTGCTGCATGGCGCCGGAAAAGATGGTCGAACGGCGATATGCGCCCTTTTGAGAAATCGATTTTCGGCAATGTGCTTCCGGGCTCGTTCTTGCTCAGCTCAAAGTAGCGTTTGAGCAGTTCGGCCTTGGCCTCTTTCAGCTCGGCAGAGGCTACCCAGCTGTTTATGGAGTCGGCGAGCCAGGGTTTCGAGGGGGCCACGCCCCATGCCGCACGCTGGGGATAGCTGACTTCAAGAGTGATGTCGAGCGATGGGTAATAGGTTTTGTTGAGCCGGGCTATGTCGCTGTCAACAACCGTAAGCGGGATTTTTCCTTCCGACACCATTTCTATCAGATCCTCGGTGATGAGGGTGTCGCGGTTGACGGAATGGATGTTGACTCCACCCCCAAGCTCATCATTGAGATTAAGCATGCGGTGATAGTATTTGGAGTCTTTCTCCACATACACATCCCGTCCCACGAGTTGGGTAACATCCTCCACACGGTTTTTTCCCCGTGGCTGTACGAGCACCTGCGTGGTAATGTCTTCCACTCCGCAGGGTATGACATGCTCGCGGTATTCGGCAGTCACCGGCACATCGTAGGCTATCATATCCACCCGACCGGAGTCAAGCAGCTCTACAGCGGCCGCGAGGCTCGGGGCTATCTCAAGCGACAGGGCAAGGTGTTTGTCGGCTATGAATTTCGACAACAGTTCATAGTCGTAACCCATAGTCTCGTCACGGTAGAGGAAATAGGATGTGGGGCTGTAGAGGGTGGCCACACGCAGGGTGTCGGGAAGCGGTATACGGATATGCGCTGAATCAGTAGTGGTCGAATCGGAGGTCGCGGACGCATTGCGTCCGCATCCGGCTAAAGATGCTGTGACGGCAGATATTACGACTATGGCCGCTACGAGCGGCAACAAAGTGAGTTTCATGGAGAGACGCCGAGGGGTGGATCAATATTCCACTGTGCCGAGCGGAGTGACGAGGGTAAGCCGGTTGGCCGTTGCCTCCTCCACACGGCCTATCACCTTGGCGTCGATACCCATTGACCGGGCTATCTCAATCACATGGGAGGCATGTTCGGGGGCAAGGTAAATTTCCATGCGGTGTCCCATGTTGAACACTTTGTAGAGTTCCTCGACCGATGCACCGCTTTCACGGGCTATCATTGCGAAAAGCGGCGGGATGGGGAAAAGATTGTCTTTCACTACATGCTTGTTTTCCACAAAGTGCATCACTTTGGTCTGAGCGCCACCCGAGCAGTGCACCATGCCGTGGATCAGGGGGCGAAGCTGGTCGAGGATGCGTTTTATCACCGGAGCATAGGTGCGCGTGGGGCTGAGAACGAGGCGACCCGCATCAAGGGGCGTTCCCTCCACTTTATCGGTAAGATGCATTGAGCCGGAATATACCAGATCGCCGGGCACTGCTCCGTCGAAACTTTCGGGATATTTTTCGGCAAGATATTTGGCAAACACATCATGGCGGGCAGAGGTGAGTCCGTTGCTTCCCATGCCTCCGTTGTAGGTGTTTTCATAGGTTGCCTGCCCGTATGAGGCAAGGCCTACTATAACATCGCCTCCGCGTATGTCGGCGTTGTTGATCACCTTGTCGCGGCGCATACGGCATGTCACGGTGGAGTCCACTATTATCGTGCGCACGAGGTCGCCTACATCGGCTGTCTCGCCTCCGGTGCTGTATATCTCTATTCCTGCCTGGCGTAGTTCGGCAAGCAGTTCCTCTGTGCCGTTGATTATGGCGGCTATCACTTCGCCGGGGATAAGCATCTTGTTGCGGCCTATTGTGGAGGAAACAAGAATGCCGTCGGTGGCTCCCACACACAGAAGGTCGTCGATGTTCATTATCAGGGCATCCTGTGCTATGCCTTTCCACACGCTGAGATCGCCTGTCTCGCGCCAATAGACGTATGCGAGCGATGATTTGGTGCCGGCTCCGTCGGCATGCATTATGTTGCAGTAGTCGGGATCGCCGCCGAGAATGTCGGGGATTATCTTACAGAAAGCTTTCGGGAAAATGCCTTTGTCAACATTTTTGATTGCAGCATGGACATCCTCTTTTGAGGCTGATACGCCGCGGCGGTCGTAACGCTGGTCGCTCATAATGCTTTTGGTTATTGGGAGTATGGTGATAAGTGTCCGCAAAATTACAAAAAATTCCCTGCCGCACCAAACCGCGCGGTTGCACTGAGGGTGTGCGTATTTTTTTGGAAGTTTGGAAAATTTGCGTAATTTTGCGTGCGAAACGGTGTGCGATTTTTCCGCTTGCGGTAAATAGCGCTTAATAGGGAACCGGGTGAGAATCCCGGACAGTCCCGCTGCTGTGAGTTTCATAAGGTATTGACCGGAACTTGCGGCCACTGGATCCGACCATAGGATCCGGGAAGGCCCCGGTTAATGGAAACAAGTCAGAAGACCTGCCGCTTCACTATCTGTCAACCGGCTTGCGAGGACGAGCTTCGAACATCACGGTTAAGCCCTGACGCGGCACCGGCTTCCGGCAACGGGAGAGTGGAGTGCGTGTTTACAGGCCGGTCAACGGATAGTCGACGATTAAAATTTTGACGAACCGAAAAAAGACCGATCATATCCGTGATACGACGTATCTCAACAATCATATTAGCAGCCGCCTCAACGCTCTCAGTCTATGCCGAAGAGCTGCCTGACAGTGTGAAGCTCGGCGAAGTGACCGTTACAGCCCGCAAGCCGCAGGTGGAAGTGATACCCGCCCAGCAGCTTTCGGGGAAAGTGCTTGAAAACCTCAATTCCAACAGTGTGGCCGACGCCCTGCGCTATTTTTCAGGCGTGCAGGTGAAAGATTACGGAGGTGTAGGGGGTATCAAGACCGTAAACATCCGCTCCATGGGCACCAACCACACAGGAGTGGTGTATGACGGAGTGGCTCTCGGCAATGCACAGAACGGCCAGATAGACCTTGGCCAGTTCTCGCTTGACAATGTGGAATCCATATCGCTCTACAATGGTCAGAAAAGCGAGATACTCCAGCCGGCCAAGGATTTCGGCAATGCCGGATCCATCTATATACGCACCCGCACACCGCATTTTGCCGAGGGGGAGACCTATCATGCGCGGGGCACTTTTCGGTTCGGATCATTTGACCTCATCAATCCCTCGGCACTTGTGGAGCTAAGGCTTTCAAGCCGCGTGAATGCCTCTCTCGGGGCCGAATGGCTTAATTCGAGCGGAAAATACAAGTTCCGTTACCGGCGTGTGAATCCTGCCGGTGAGGTGGCTTATGACACGACTGCCACACGCCAGAACGGCGACATAAACGCTACCCGCCTTGAGGTCAATATCAACGGATTGCTCAATTCAGGCGAATGGCATGCCAAGGCGTATAACTATAACTCCGAGCGCGGGGTGCCTGGAGCCATAGTCAACAATGTGTGGCGGCGCGGCGAACGCATATGGGACAATAATTCCTTTATCCAGGGCAGCTTTCAAAAGGATTTCGGACGCTTCATGACCCTCGCCAACGGGAAATACTCATTCTACCGCACGCACTATGTGAATAATGACGACAAGCAGGTGAAGGTGGATAATCTATACCGGCAGCGTGAGGTGTATGTGTCCTCGGCCAATATGTTCACTATCTTTTCGTGGTGGAGAGTGTCGGCAAGCTACGATTTCCAATGGAACACCATGGCGGCCGACATGTACGGCTTCGCCAAGCCTGACAGGTTTACAAATCTGCTGTCGGCGGCTACTTCGTTGAACTATAAGCGCCTGAAAGTACAGGCAAGCGCCATGGGCACTTTTATCCATGACAAACTCCAAGGGCAGGAAGCGCCAAAGGACAAGAGCGTGTTTACCCCCGCCGTGTATGCCTCGTTCGCCCCGTTGCGTTCGGGCGATCTGTCGCTGCGGGCATTCTACAAAAGGTCTTTCCGTATGCCGACGTTCAATGACCTGTATTATGCCGATATGGGCAACTCCAAGCTTGAGCCGGAACATGTCACGCAATACAATGCCGGGGTGGTGTACACACGCCACCGCCGCGCATTCCTGTCGGCTTTGCGGCTGAGTGTCGACGCCTATTATAACAAAGTCAAGGACAAGATAGTGGCTTATCCCAAAGGGCAGCAGTTCCGCTGGACAATGCTGAACCTCGGGCGCGTAGAGATAAAGGGTGTGGATGTGTCGGCACTGGTCACGGTCAACCCGGTGGATGACCTTGAACTGACTTTCCGCGGACAGTACACTTATCAGCAGGCCATCGACGTGACCGATCCGGCCGACAACTATTACCGTGACCAGATACCTTACATACCGCATCATTCGGGCTCGGCTGTGTTCAACGGCTCATGGAAAGGATGGAACCTGAATTACAGCTGGATATATGTTGGCGAACGCTACAACCAGCAGGAGAACATACGCTACAACTATACCCAACCCTGGTACACATCCGATGTGTCGGTGAGCAAGGACTTCGTGTTCAACGGGCGGGTGCGTATGCGCTGCCTTGTGGAGATAAACAATCTCCTGAGCCAGGATTATGATGTGATACTCAATTATCCCATGCCGAAGCGCAACTACCGTTTCACGGTAAGTGTGGAGATATGACCGGAATTCTATAAAAGCATATATATCATACGGAATGATTAGATTTAGATATATTTTTCTGCTGCTCCTTATAAGCATCACGGGCTGTCGTGAGGACGAGCTCGTGGTGCCAACGGAGTATGACATCATTCCGGAACCGGTGGCCACGGCGTCGGCCGTGAGGGGATTCTATCTTGTCAATGAAGGCAACATGGGATCGAACAAATGCACCCTCGACTATTTCGACTATATGACCGGGCTTTATGCCCGCAACTTCTATGCCGAGCGCAATCCCAATGTGATCAAGGAACTCGGCGATGTGGGCAACGACATAGGCATTTACGGGGCCAAGATGTATGTGGTGGTGAACTGCTCCCATAAGGTGGAGGTGCTCGACGCCCATACGGGTATAAGGATAGGACAGGTGGATATACCCAACTGCCGCTATGTGCGCTTCCACCGCGGCAAGGCTTATGTAAGCTCCTATGTAGGGCCTGTGCTGATAGATCCCGGAGCGCCAAAGGGGGCGGTGTATGAGATAGATACGCTCTCGCTTGCAGTTACACGCAAGGTTACTGTAGGCTATCAGCCGGAGGAGATGGAGATTGTCGACGATTACATGTATGTGGCCAACTCCGGAGGCTACCGCGTGCCTGATTATGACAACACCGTGTCCGTGGTCCAGATGATCGACTTCAAGCAGGTGGAGCAGATCCCTGTGGGTATAAATCTGCACCGGCTGAAGAAAGACAAGTATAAGAAACTGTGGGTGACCTCACGCGGCGACTATCAGTCGCGTCCGTCGCGGCTCTATGTCATGGAGAAGAAGCCGGGTTACAATAAGATGATTGTCACCGACACCATACCTGTGGCATGTTCCAACATGGCCATACATGGCGATTCGCTCTACTATTATGCCACAGAGTGGAACAACTACACTGCATCCAACACAATATCATACGGCATAATAGATATACGTACCAAAAAGGTGGTGTCGACGAATTTCATAACCGACGGAACGGAGAAGGAGATCACAATTCCATATGGAATAGCGGTGCATCCCGAGTCGGGCGACATATTCGTGACCGATGCCAAGAATTATGTATCGAGCGGCACCCTCTACTGTTTCAACTCCCGCGGACGCCGGAAATGGAGCGTCCGCACGGGCGACATTCCGGCACATATCACATTTCTATATAAATGAAACCCACATTCGCCCTCCCCGTTATAGCCGCAGCCCTGTTGGCTGCGGGATGCACCGACGACCCACCCACGGTGAGCCTCGGCATTGACGATGTGTATTATGTTTACCGCATGCAGAAACTTCCGTTACATCCTGCCCTTACGGGTACCGCATACCGCTGGACTGTCAACGGCGAGGAGGTGGCCTCGACTGCGGATTATATTTTCATTGCCGGGGAGGAAGGGGTGTATGACCTAACATTCGACATAGTGGATGAAGCGACTCCGTATCATTTCGAGTTCACTGTCAACGTGATGCACGAAGATGTGGAGTACAGTCCCTATATCGCCAAGGTCTATGAGTATTGTCCGGCGCCGGGGCAGTTTGTCAACGAAATGCCTAAATACGAGCCTGGCGACACATATGCCGATATCCTGAAGAAATGCGAGGAGTCCATCTCCGGCACGAACGACATAATGATCTCGCTCGGAGGCTATGGAGGTTATGTGACTTTCGGCTTTGACCATACGGTGATGAATGTGCCGGGGCAGAAGGATTTCCGTATATGGGGGAATGCGTTCTACGAACTTACCAATCCCGATGCAAAGGGCGGCTCTGCCGAGCCGGGCATAGTTATGGTGAGCTATGACGCCAATTGCAACGGGCTGCCCGACGATGAATGGTATGAGCTTGCGGGCAGCGAATATTACAAACCGACCACAAAACACGGCTACACGATCACTTATCGCCGTCCGGATCCCGGCCATGTGCCTGTGGAGGATGAGGACGGTTATCTCAACGACCTTTTCTACATACCGTGGTACGATTCAGAGGGCGCTACAGGATATATTGCCAAAAACATATTTCATCCACAGGATTATTATCCGAAATGGGTGAAAGAGGATATCCTCACATTCACCGGATCGTTGCTTGCCCCCAATGGCATAGACACAAGCGGCATAGGGCGTTACTATATCCTCTATGCCTACGACTGGGGTTATGTCGACAACCATCCCAACGATTTCGAGGATCTGAACTCTTTCGACATAGGCAACGCCGTTGACCGTTACGGCAATCCTGTAAAGCTCCCCGGTGTTGACTTTGTGAGGGTATACACCGGACTTAACCAATATTGCGGGTGGCTCGGGGAGACCTCCACCGAACTGTCACGCGCCTGCGATCTACATATCGATCCGCCGGGAGTCCCGCTTCCCGACCCGTTGGCTGAACCGACAAACCGCTAATCACAATAATAAACCAACATGAACAGAACATTACTGACTTGTATCGCAGCCTTAGGGCTGTGCGCCCCGGTTCATGCCGTCGAATATGTCGAATGGGTGGATTGGGACCAGATTCAGCATTGGGCCGGAGATCCCGACGGAGAGAAAAAGTGTGCGCTCGTCATTGACTTTCAGGACGGGCAGAGTGACCAATGCTATGTATGGGGCTACCGGTGGAACGGAACCAAGACCGGTGAGGATCTTGTGCGTGCCGTGGCCTCGCAGAGCAGCATCCTCACGGCCATGATCCAGTACACCGGCACCATGGGATCCACCCTTAATGGATTGGGTATAAGTGAGGGCCGTTGTGAGCTTGAGTATCTGAAATATGACTTTGACCGAGCTGCAATAGGCGGAGAAGTTTCGTTCGGATTTTTTACACCCAACACATCGATGGGGCAGGAAACAGCTCCTGGATATGAAGCCGAGCAGATGTGTATTGATGCAGTGGAGAAAGCCAAGAGCACAGGAATAATCGAACACCCGCTGAATGCGTTTTTATATGGTTATCCGGCTTACGATTATGACTATTGGCAATTGGAGGAAGGTTGCCAGCCGAGTTATGAGTATCGTTGGCAGGCCGGATGGTATGAAGGCTATTGGAGCTATTGGCATGGCCCCAACGACTATGACTATATGAGTTATTCGGGCCTTGGCATGTCAAGTGTAGTGCTCACCGACGGATGTGTGCAGGCATGGAAATGGACCCCTCTCAATGGCGGAGGCTACGGTTCGACCGGCGGTGAATTGGCAATGGATCTTGACTATGACATGGGTGGCTATAGTGAAGAGATGCACGATGCTCCCGAGGTGATCCAGCCTGTAGATCAGAACAATGTGAAATTCTGGGTTGGAGCAGGCGAGAAGTCGGCCACGGTAGTATTCCAGTTCAATGATGCCCGCGGACCCGAGAATCTTGTCTATGGTTATCGTTGGACCGGAGGCTGGGACGATGACCTTATGACTGTGGTGAAGAATATAGCCACGGCCGATCCCCGCATGACGTTCACCAATGAGGGTGGAGTGATAAAAATCACCTATGACTCCGACGATGACGGAGTGCTTGGCGCCAATGACCATACCGACATTGACAACACCTGGAATTGCTATGTGAAGCGAGTGGTTGACTCTGATTTCAACAAAGTGAACAGAGGCCGCTGGTTGAATCCCAATGCAGTAATGATTATTTCACACCAGCCGGCTGAAATGGCATCGGTGGAGCTGCCTTATCAGCTTTTCCGTCCGGCTGCCGACTCGGATCAGATCATTACCATTCCGGACAACATGGAATATGCACTCGCCGATGAGAATCTAATGATCCCGATGTTCATTCAGCTTCCCGAAGGTGGTGGAAGACTCAACACAGGTTTCAATTGGACAAAGAGTGATGCTATCAATGCCGTGACCTCCACAATAGGCACATCGAAATATATGGGCAGCGTTACCGGTTACAAGAACTTCGTTCCTACAGTAGGCACCGTCAACGTGCGAGGATCGTTCGTTCCCGCAGGATCGACACAGTCGTCCCAGTATGTATATTCCAATGATGTAAATCTTGATTTACGCTTGCCTCTGCGTCCGGTTACCGGAATCAGTTATGAGTCCGACAATGTGGCTGCGCGCCTCAACCATGCGGTGGATAATACCCTTGTTGTCGAACCCGCCGATGCCACTTATACCAAAATAGAGTATACCACAACCGACCGCAACATAGCATCGGTGAATGCCACAACAGGAGTTGTAACCACCGGCAAGACGGCAGGTGAGGCCACCATCACGGCCAAATATGCCCTTGATGCCTCCATCACCTCGGCTTACAGCCTTACATCGGCACTTCAGGACGCAGTAGCAGATGTCACATTTGAATGCGCTGATGCCGATGGTGTGATAACCCTTACTCCGAAAGAGATGGCAGGCCTGTTCCCCGTGTTCACTCCTGCCGACCCTGACATAAATGATCTGACTATCACTCTTTCAGGTAACGGTAGCAACAAGGATAGCTATATTGCAACGATGTATCAGGTCAATCTGTGGGATGAGAACAATGTGCGCACACGTCCTTACGAACTTTCGGGTCACCGCGAAGGTGAATGTACGCTGACAGTTCAGGCGCAGGACGGCTCCGGCTTCGAAAAAGAGTTCACCGTGCGTGTGGTTGACCGTGAGCGTGACCCGGCTATTGATTATAACACCGGCACAATCATGCTGAACGAAGAATGGTTCGGACATACCAACGGTGGCCTTAACTGGTACTCACCTGACTACGACATAGTTTATCAAGCCTACGAGCGAGAGAATCCGGGAATGTCGTTCGGCTGCACATCGCAGTATGGTATAATATATGACGACAAACTTATTGTCAGCTCCAAGCAGGCTGTCGACAACGGTGATCCCCTTCCCGGAGGTGGACGTCTTGTAGTGGCTGATGCCGCCTCATTGCAGCGCATTGGCTCGATTGATGACATCAAACTTGACAGTGAGACCAAGAGTGCCGACGGACGTGCATTGTGCGGAGCCGGACCGGGACGTGTGTATATGGGCACCAGCTCGGGTATCTATATAATAGATATTAACAATTGCATTGTTCTTGGCAAGATAGAGGGCAGTGACCCCGATGGAAATGCCGCAGATCTGTATAACGGTCAGATCGGTGACATGGCTTTGGCCGGACATTATGTGTTCGCACTCAGACAGAGCACCGGTGTGTATATCATCGATATAGACACTGACCGTATTGTCAAAGCCATTCCTGATGCTAATGTGCAGGGCATAACTCAGGCCGCCGACGGCACTGTGTGGTATGCTACCGTAGGGGCCGACGGACTGTCGAACTTTGTGGCCCTTGACCACACTACCCTTGAGGAAACACAGCGTGTTGAGGTGCCCTCGGAAATCGGAAAGGTGTCCTGTGGTTGGGGTGCATGGCGCACGACTCAGTTTACAGGATCCAATACTGTGAATGCACTGTTCTTTGCTCCGGGTTCATCCATATCCAACGGCGGCTCGGGCATATATTATCGCTATGATATTGATGAGGGAAGCTTCACCAAGTTGGCACAGATTGCCGGACTTCCCGCCCATACTCCAGGCATGGTGCAGGGAGCCTACGGCACGATACGCCATGACGACCGCACAGGTGAACTCATTGCCGGATCCACCGAATCAAAGGCTTCGGGACATTACCGTTACAACTGGACACATTTCATCAATGCTGAAAGCGGCGAGATTGTGCGGTCTATCGAATTGCGCCCGTACTACTGGTTCCAGTCAATGCCTATATTCCCCGATGCGTTTGCTCCTGAAATGGAGGATGTAGATGATATTGTAATCGGTATTGATGATGAGCCGAAAGAAATAACACTCAATGCCACTGACCGCGACAACAATGACGCCAATATTCGTTACTCGCTCGTTGTACTACCCCAGATGGCTCAGGGAGCAGACGATGCAGTTGTAGGGTTGGCTCTTGAGGGCAACCGACTCACTGTAACACCTCAGTCGCTCGGAAACCACCGCTTCGGTATAGCTGTTGAGTCTAACGGCAAAGTTGCAACGTATGCGGTAAATGTAACCGTAAACGAAGGTACATCAGGCATAAGTGACACCGGTGTGGCTTCCGGCTATATCAGAACTGAAAATGGCAACATCATTGTAGCCGGATATGAGGGCGTGACATTCCGCCTCATAAATGCAGCCGGTGCAGTGTGTGGCTCGTTCACAGCTCTTACCGACAATTATATTCATCATGCCACTGTTGCCTCGGGTGTGTATATCATAACCGGCGACAACGGAGTGTCAAAGAAAATAATCATTAAATGATACGCAAATCAGTTATCGCACTTTTCATGTCCTTCGTCGCAGTTTCGGCTGCGGCGGAGGATATGGATTACACCAAGGGCATAATCATTATCAATGAGGACTGGTACGGACATCAGAACTCTACGGTGAATTATCTTCTGCCGGATGATCCTGACGGGGAGTATTTCCATTACCGTGTGATTCAGGCCGAGAATCCGGGTGTCGAACTCGGATGTACCAACCAGTATGGAGCACTATGGAACGGAAGGCTCTACATGATAGCCAAGCAGGACAAGGATCCCGGAGCATCCATTGTCGGCGGGCGCATATCCGTGGCCGAAGCCTCGACCATGAAAATGATAAAGCAGCTTAGTATTATAGATCCGTCGGGCGCACAATGTGACGGACGCGCCTTTGTGGGCGTGTCGGACACGAAAGGCTATGTGTCATCGAGCAACGGCATGTGGATCCTTAACCTTGAGACCCTTGAAATCGAGGGGCAGGTTGAGGGCTCCGCCAATCCGAATGCCGGAGGTGACAATGACAAACCTAACAGCGACCCTACCAGTTCGCTCTATTTTGGGCAGACAGGCACTATGATGCTTGCCGCCGGTAAGGTGTTTGCCGTGCATCAGCAGTATGGAATGCTTGTAGTGGATCCGGCTACCGATAAGGTGGTGGATGTGCTGGATATGAGCATTGTGGATGATGCCGTGGAGCAGGACACGGGCACACGTCCGCGCAGATCCTCTGGCATAGGCTCCACGATAGTGCGCTCCAAGGACGGCGACCTGTGGTATTCGGCGGCAAAGAATGTGCAGGGCACAGGTGCGGCATTGCCTTATATCATCCGTCTTGATCCTGAAACTCTGGAGCGAGAAGTCATCAGGATAGAAGGGGAAGATATGTATCCTCCCTCCAATTCATGGTATGCGTGGACTCCCGATCCATTCTGTGCATCCTCTGTAAGCAACACTCTGTATTGGTGTGGTGGGCAAAACAGTTGGTTTACGAATTACCGGATTTTCAAATATGATATTGACAGCCGGGAATTGACAAAAATAATTGATTTTTCACAACAGGATGGTGACTGGCACGTGTACGGATGTTCACTCGGCATCCATCCTCAAACCAATGAGTTGTATACTTCCGAATTTCATAAGTTTGTGGATCCCACTTATGTAACGCGCCGCTATGATTCCGATGGCAACCTTATCAAGGAATATCCCATGATCTCCAACTACTGGTTCCCGTCATTGTTCGTATTCCCGGACAAGGAATCTTCGGGTATTGGCAATGTAACCGCTGCCGGTACCGGTCGGATAGATTATTCTGGCGGATCTCTGCATCTGTCAGGACTTGGGGGAGAACGTGTGGAGGTATGGTCGGCCGAAGGACGCATGGTGTTTGCCACCGAGGTGGGGGGTGACTCTTTCTCCGTTCCCTTGACACTGATGAAAGGAATCTATGTTGTCAAAGCCGGATCGATTGTGCGCAAAATCGCTGTAAACTGAGAAGGCTTAGTTTTGATTATTGGAAAATTTCTCGCCCTGACACCACGATGAATGGTGTCAGGGCGAGTTTGCTTTACGAATCGACGGTATATAAGTATTGGCAATTTGCTATTGTTGGTAAAATAATAACTTTCTACTTTCTTTGTGTCGGTGAAATTTGTATCTTTGCTGATGTTGTTATGGGTGATATCTTGTCCGAATATCTATTTTAAACATTAAGTTACAGAAACCGCTAATGAAGAAAATTTACAAAAGGTTGTATGCTATTGCCGGAGTGCTTGCTTTAGCAACATCCGCGTTTGACGCATCAGCCGAAATTGAAATCAAGGAGGTCAACGATTATTTCGAAGGCTTCGACAATGTTGCCACCGGGAAAGACCAACTTGCCATAGGGTGGCATCGTATTCCGGATATAACCAATCTCGGAACCATAGACACCTACCGTGTAGAGGGCATAGGGGGTGGATTATCTTTTGGTATATGCGATCATGAAGGTCACGGCGGCCATTGACATAAGGATTCCCGTCATTATATTTGAAGTGAGCGGTTCGCTGAATACGGCAGTGCCGATGAGAATGGCTGTTATAGGCTCGAACACACCGAGCACGGAAGCCTTGGTGGCGCCGATGTTGCGGGTGGCCACTGCCAATGTGGCTGTGGATACAATTGTGGGCAGGAGGGCGAGGCCGGTGAGGTTGAGCCATGCCCCTGCCGAGTCAAGGCCGGCGGTGATACCGGCGTCGCCGGACATTATTTTAAACAGAAATATAACCGCACCTACCGAGAGGGTGCAGAATGTTAGCAGGCTGTTGGATACATCCCTTATGGTTTTGCTGCGGTTGATAATGACGATGAACAGGGCATAGGCGAGCGCCGACCCCAATGACAGTGACACACCGGTGGGACTGGTTTCCTGGCCGGCATTCCCTTGGGTCATGATAAACACGCCTGCAAATGTGGCCGCAATCGAGAGCCACACCGGCCATGACGGCACAACGCGCAGAAAGACCATTATTATGGCCACGAGCACCGGATACAGGAATACGAGGGTGGTGGCAAGTCCTGAGGCCATATATTTGTAAGCCTCGAACAGGAACAGGCTGCTTGAGGTATACAGGAGTCCGAGGGTGATCAGTATGCCGGCCTGTTTCCACGAGATATTGAAACTTTCCTTGCGTAGTACGAGAAATGCACCCAACAGCGCTACTGCAATTATGTAACGGAAAAAGAGGATTGACTCCACCGGTGTGCCGCCTTTCATCAACGGGACGGCAAACAAGGGGTTAAGTCCATAGGTTATACCCGTTATTATGCCGGCCGGATAACCGATCAGTGCGTTTCTGCTTAATTTTCCCATCTGGCATGAAATTAATCTGTCTGCAAAATTACCATTTAATCTTTGATCCCCCATTCGTTTCCATGTGTTGTTGCAAAAGATTCTGAGTCATTGATGATGAAGTATTGATATGATTTGGTAACTTTACGGCAAATTCTAAATATTACAATTAATATGGTTAATATTATATCATCCCACATAAAGGAAATTTTGGATTCTAAAGGACTGTCATTGTCAGAACTTGCCGATATGTCCTATGTGGATGAAGCTGAACTTTTAGCAGTTGTTGAGAAAGGGAAGTTACCCTCTCTTGATGTTGTTATTTCGGTTTCTGATGCGGTGGGATTGCCGCTATACTGGTTTTTTATGCCATTGCCTAATTTCTTTTCCTCATGGCATGTCACTCTTGAAGAATTAACGGAGATGGTAGCATGTAATCCCAGTTTAAGAGGGTTTATGGTGGGGTATATGGCTGAAAGTAAACTGAGGTCATTATTCAGCAAGTACAAGAATATATCGGGCTTATATAAACCCGATGATCATGACCGGCGGCATAAGGGTGATTTAGTGCTGACTTATCGTGGATGTGAATTTACTTTTGAGATAAAATCGTTACAGACGAATACGATACGGCAAACTACTGAAGGCGGTTTTTATGGTACATTTCAATGTGATGCTTCTGATCGTCGTGAAATACTATTGCCGAATGGTCATGTAGTCAACACTACATGCCTTAAATTCGGTGATTTTGATATTGTAGCCATCAATTTATTCGCCTTTACGCAAAAATGGGAGTATGCTTTTGCCCTTAATACGGATTTACCGCATGCTAGCCAAGGACGAGGAAAAAATATTATTCCCGTTGAAGATTTGGAACATCTTATAAAATCATCAATAAAAATTACTTATCCATTGCAGGCGCCATTTGTTTCAGATCCGTTCATGTTAATGGACAGGATGGTTGAATTTCAGTATAAGGATTGACTATACTGGAAATTCTTGATTTTGTTTTTCGCATCACAATGAAGTAAGAGTGGTTTTTCCGTGCATGAATCTGTTTTTTTAATCTACTTACAACAGGTTTATTATTGCGCACAACAATAAACAGATCCTCTACATAAAACCCCATTTGTTCACATGAGGTTATAATTTCCACGTGGGTGAGGCGTTGTTTGTTTGCACTTACTTCATCTTGGCATTTAACGATAAGAAGTCCTTTTTCTTTCAAAACCCTGATGGCCTCTTGTGAAGCCTTTACGTAGGTATCTACCACAGCATCATGGTATTTTGCTGCGGAGTTTTTTTCTTCACCAATTCCAGATGAATATGCTCTGCGGAATGAGGAATGTGTCCCCGTTCCTCCAATGTGTTCCCGTTCCCGCCTATAGAATCCTTCCATATATGGAGGGTCGAGTACTACCACATCCATAGAATTGTTTTCATATGGCAATTCCTTGCAATCTGTACCTTCTGTGATGGTGAGATGCGGATAGCGTTTTCGGGATTCTTTTTTCAGATAAAGATCCGATGCGTGGATGTTATATTGTGTCATGTCCACTTTGTTCCAAAATACGCCGAAGCCGAATGTTACATCAGCTATGTCTGCACCTGGACTTACATAGAGATCCAAGATCTCCTTGAATACAACATCATTGTTGTCAACATAAGCTGACAATATGAGATCGGTTGTGGATTCGCCACCTTGGATTCTTTTTCTCATATGAGTTATATTTTTTACAAAGATAGGCATTTGTTTAATATCCGCCAAATTTGTGGCGATTTTTTTGTTGCGAAAATTATTCAGGTATTTAGTAATTATTTGAGGGCGTTTCGTAAATTTGTACTTTATTCGGATATGGAACAGCAACACTTTAAACAGGAAAGAAAGGTCATACATCTTCAGTTGGGCGAATTACATGAATATTTTGGCTCAATAGAACAAATGTTTTGTAAATATACGAAGGAAGATATTGGATTCAGTATCTATCAGGTGCGTAATAATCTAAAAAATAAGGGTTCCTTGATTTCCGATAAATCAATTATCCGATTTGGAATACTTCAAACTAAATCAAAGAAAGATTAGGTATTGTCTGTGATGTGGGTAATTACCGATGGATATGGTTTATCTGCCATTTAAATCTGCGAGGGAATCTGCGCATATGGGTTGGAAAGTTTTTGCGGGAAATGTTGTGGGAATGAAAAAAAAGATTTACCTTTGCAGTCGCAAACGGTTCGGGTAGCGCCCGGCTGCACGATCAAAAAATAGCATGGCGGGATAGCTCAGTCGGTTAGAGCGTCGGAT
>URII01000048.1 GCA_900547825.1 uncultured Porphyromonadaceae bacterium | reverse complement strand
TCCAGGGAGGGGAGGGTTAGGCGGGAGAAGTGGAGGGTGTAGTAGCGGAGTATGCCGTCGAGCAGATCGTTGCGCTCGTTTCGCGTCATGGTGTAGAGGTGCATGTTGGCCCATGTGATGCGTTCAAGTCGGGCCACGGCTTCGGCCTGTGGAGCCGGTAGCCACAGGTTGTGCATAGGTGCGGTGGGGCGGAATATGCCGTCGTGCATGTCGAATACGCTTCCCGGGCGCCATGTGGCGAAGTCGGGTTCTATGCCTGCCAATGCCGCGAGATGGCGCAGAAAGCATATATGATAGTTGAGGAGCCGGGGCACGGGTGTGACGTTGAGCACTTCGGATGCCTGAAGGGTGTAATCGAATATGAGGGGATCAGGCTGCCCGTCGCGCATGAATGAGTTCAGGAAATCGGCTGTGAATATGGCGAGTGCCGCCCGCATGGGATTCACCGGTATGTTGTGGAGTGTGCGCAGTGGTTTCACATCGCGCATGGTGTGGATGTCGCGCGCGTGGAGCAGCTTTGCTTCGCATGTTATGGCCGACAGCGGCGACACCAGTGCTCTGAGGCGCCGGGCTTCGCGTGAGGCTGTGGCGGGCACCAATAAGGCCACCACTCCGTTCTCGCGGCTCAGGGCGCGGAGAATGGAGTGGCGGTCGGAATGCCGGATGATCCGGAGGGCTATCAGATCCACGGTGATGCGGTTTTCAGAGATCGCGCAGATCTATTGGTTCCTCGTCGACAGGTATGTCGGTGTTGACGTTTTTGGATCCTATAAGGCCGTAATAGAGCAGATAGGCGAGCATTGCCACCACGAGCCAGTAGGAGGCCATATAGTTTGAATCGCCTGCTATCTGTTCCTGTATGAACGGCATGACGCCTCCGCCCACCACCATCATCATGAATATGCCGGAAGCCTGGGCGGTGTATTTGCCGAGTCCCTCCACGGCGAGGTTGAAAATTCCGCCCCACATTACCGAGGTGCATAGACCAACAAGCACGAGCAGCAGCGCCGACATTGGCACGGAGGCTGTGGTGAGGCCGTCCTCTATGCTGTAAGCCGGTGTGGATACGGTTAACGATGCGGGGGTAAGGATAGCGCCCACTACCAATATGATGGCCGCGGACGACACGGTTATGAGCTGTGTGCGGCTCGACACAACGCCTGATATGAGCGAACCTGTAAAACGCCCTACAAGCATCAGCAGCCAGTATACGGCTGCCACGCTGCCGGCCACTGCCGAGGCATTGACGGTGATTCCCGATGCTGCGGGATTCGACAGGTAGAATATCAGCACGGCGGGAATGCCCACCTCTATGCCCACATAAAAGAATATGCCTATCACTCCGAGGGTGGTATGGCGGAAGCTCCACGGCGAATGGCTGTATTTGCGAGGTTTGCCTTCGGTGCGTTTTTTTAGGTGCGGCTCCGGAATGCGGACCACGGCAAGGATTATGAAAGCGAGCGCGAACACACCCATGCCTATGAGCACGAGCGGTGTTACATCGGCCATAGTGGTGGTTTTGGTGATCTGCCCGATGAGCATACCTACGAAGAACGGTGTGAGGGTGCCGGCAAGCGAATTGAACGTTGAACCGGCCTGTATGAGCTGGTTGCCCCGGTTGCCTCCGCCGCCTATGCTGTTGAGCATGGGGTTGACAACGGTGTTGAGCATGCACACGCTGAAGCCGCACACGAATGCGCCTGAGAGATAGATCCACAGCAGTGTTATGCCGTCGAGCGTCATGATGCCCGACATATATTGCAGGAACAGACCTGCCACGCCCACTATAAGAGCGGCCATGGCGGTGAATTTGTAGCCTTTGCGGGCAAGCATGTTTCCGGCCGGAATGCCCATGAACAGGTATGCCAGGAAGTTCATCAGGTTACCGAGCATACCCGACCACTCATACTGGCTTTTCCATATGGTGCCTACCGGTGCGGCGAGATTAGTGACGAATGAGATCATTGCGAACAGGAAAAACATCGTGATTATGGCCACGGTGTTCCCTTTCCGGTTTACTTTAGTTGATTGATTCATTGGTGTGAGAATGATATGTTTGATTTGATAGGCTTTTCAGTATTCGCGTGCCCCGAATATATCGGACCCGATGCGCACCATGGTCGAGCCGGACTTTAAGGCGGCCTCATAGTCATGGCTCATGCCCATGCTCAGGGTGTCGAAGCTGTCATTGCCGGTGAACACTCCCGAGCGCAAGGTGTCGAAACATCTGCGCAAGGCGGCGAAATCATCGGCTATCCGGGCGGTGTCGTCGGTGTTCGACGCCATGCCCATAACTCCGCGTATCCTCACATGTGCAAGATTCTGTATGAATGCCGGAGTTAGAGCTCCGGCGAGTTCCTCAGGCGAAAATCCGAATTTGGTTTCCTCTGCGGCCACATGCACCTGCAGCAGCACATCGGTTGTGAGAGATGCGCGGGCGGCTTCAGCCTCCACCTTTTCAAGGAGTTTCACCGAATCTATGCTATGGATAAGGGTGGCATGGGGCAGAAGCTGGCGCACTTTGTTGGTTTGCAGATGGCCTATGAAGTGCCAGCGTATGTCGCCGGGCAGCTGCGGTGCTTTTCCGGAGAGTTCCTGCACGCGGCTCTCGCCGAAATCACGGGCTCCGGCCTCATAAGCCTCCATGATAGCCCCGACAGGGTGGAATTTCGACACCGCCACAAGGGTCACCCCATCCGGGAGTGTTGACTTTATAAGATGCAGCCGGTCAGCTATTCTGCCCATTGTTTTCGCCGATTACCTTCATTTTGTATACATCCATGTAGGGAGTCTCCGATATCGACACTATGTCATAATCGGCCATAGTGCCTTTCATCCCTTCCTGGAAATTATCGTAAGCGTTTTTGAAATCGTTGGCCGCCACGAGTATCAGCGATACGCTGCGTTTCTCCACGGCTGTCTTCTCGTCGATAGTGATGAACGCCACTTTCACGAGATACCACTTGTCGGCATTGTCGTTGAAGAAAATCTCGGCAATCTTGGTGCGCTTTACCGAGCTTACCGAAAATTCGCCGGAAATATAAGGGGTCTGTTCCTCGATGATGCGGGCTTCGGCCTCGGTGAACGACAGCGCGTCAAGCACATAGGGTTCGTTAACCTTCTTTACTTTGCCGTCCTCCAGCATTTTGTCATATCTTACTTTGCATTCAAACCAGTTAGCCATATTACTTAGATTTTTGATTAAATGCAAATTTACGAAACTTCCCCCGAAAACGGGAATAATACCGAATATTTGTAGTAATTTTGCATTAACCCCACCTCTACATAGTATACCCGATTATGAATGACTCACAGCAACGTATGGAATGGGACGGGCTGATATGCGACATACGCTTCGGCCTTGAGCATTATCACGATGACAAGGCCGGAGGCCGGAGCGATTTTCAGCGTGATTTCGACCGGCTTGTGTTCTCAAGCCCTTTCAGGCGCTTGCAGAACAAGACCCAGGTGTTCCCGCTCCCGGGCAGTATATTTGTCCACAACAGGCTCACCCATAGCGTAGAGGTGTCGAGTGTGGGGCGGTCAATGGCTTCCGACGTGGCCTCTATGCTGCGTGGACGTTATGCTGCGGAACCCTGGATCCATAAATTGGATGCGCTTGGTGAGATAGTGGGTGCGGCCTGCCTGGCCCATGACCTCGGCAATCCTCCTTTCGGCCATTCCGGGGAAAAAGCCATCTCCACCTTCTTTGCCGAAGGGAAGGGCCGGGAGCTTCAGCCTCTGCTTTCGGACGCGCAGTGGGCCGATCTTTGTCATTTCGAAGGAAATGCCAACGCTTTCCGCTTGCTGACCCATCAGTTCAAGGGGCGCCGTCACGGCGGATTCGCCATGACTTATTCCACCCTTGCCTCTATAGTGAAATATCCATACGAGTCCGGATTGGCAGGCGACAAAGGTAAGTTCGGCTTTTTCAGCACTGAGCGCGACAGCTTTATGAAAGTGGCCGACAGCCTCGGCATGCTGCGCCTCAGCGAGCCGTCGGGCATGCTGCGTTATGCCCGTCATCCGCTGGTGTTTATCGTGGAAGCCGCCGACGACATATGCTATGAGATAATGGATATCGAGGATGCGCATAAGCTCGGCATACTGTCCACACCGGAGGTAATTGATGTGCTGACCGGATTTTTCGACAGTGCGGGGCGCCGGCGGCGCCATGAGATAATGAGCCATGTAGCCGATCCCAACGAGCAGGTGGCCTATCTGCGCTCGTCAGTGATAGGGGCTATGGTGCACCGTTGCGCCAATGCTTTTGTGGAGCATGAGGACGAGATATTGCGCGGCACGTTCAGCGGATCGCTCATCGATGCCATGCCGGATCTGGAGCGGGAGGCATATGGGCGGTGCGTGGAGCTTTCTTTCGCCAAAATCTACCGCTCCTCCGATGTGGTTGACATTGAGCTTGCCGGCCACCGTATCATAACATCGCTTCTCGAAGCCTTCATACATGCCATACTGAACCCGGAGCTGCATTATTCGCGGCTGCTGCTGTCGCAGATCCCCCAGCAGTATGATGTATATGCCCCTGATATATTCGGTCGTGTGCAGGCGGCGGTGGACCATGTTTCGGCAATGACCGATGTCTATGCCCTTGACCTCTACCGCAAACTCAACGGCACCAATCTTAAAATCAACAATTGATATGCCTTGTGGCGTTATATGTTTATGAAACTACGCATAATTTTTTCGTTTATAGCCTTATGGCTCGCCATGGCTGCGGCTGCTGCCTATGGCGTGAAGGATATACCCAATGTGCAGCTTGCCGACTCCACCCGCTTTGTGTCCGATCCGGCCGGAGTGCTGAGTCCGGAGGCTACCGGACGCATTGACCGCATGATAAGGGAGTTGCGGCGCACCACTACGGCCGAATTTGCCGTGGTGCTCGTTGACGAGGCCGACACCGACGACCTTGACCGTTTCGCCACAGATCTGTTTACGGCCTGGGGCCTCGGGCGGAAAGACAATGACTACGGTGTGTTGCTTCTGATAAGCCGTGACCAGCGTCGTGCCGTGATACGCACAGGCCGTGGCATGGAGGGCGTGCTCACAGATGCCATGTGCAACCGTGTGATACGCAATGTGATGGCTCCGGAGTTCCGCGAGGGGCGTTACGACGAAGGCACCGTGGCCGCTGTGGCCGCTATCCGTAACCGGCTTGAGGATCCCGACAATGTGGGTGAGCTGCGTGGTTCGGCCGCTCCCAAGGCCGAGGAAAGTTTTTCTGCCGTCATGACCTCATTCTTCCTCTGGTGGATAGGATTGGGGCTGGTGCTTACGATAGTGGCATGGATATGGTATGCGGTGCGGCGCCGGCGCATTTCTTCAGAGGATCTTTACGTGCAGTATCATGAGCTTTCCACAATGAAAACCGGCCTTCTCGTTATGGGCGCCATAGGGCTCGGACTGCCCCTTATTGTGTGGCTTGCCCTTAAGCGCCGGATGAAGCGGGTGCGTCACACTCTCCGGAAGTGTCCGCGCTGTGATGCGGAAATGGTTCTTCTCGACGAGGATACCGACAATAAATATCTCACGGCTCCGCAGGACACCGAGGAACGCATCAATTCTGTTGATTACGATGTGTGGCTCTGTCCGCGTTGCGGCGATACCGTGGTGTTGCCATATGTCAATGCCTCGTCGGGATATATGCCGTGCCGCCTGTGTCATTCACGCTCGGCCAAGCTTATGCGCACCTATATGCTGCGTCAGCCCACAACATTGCGTGAAGGAGTAGTGGCGCGTGTATATCATTGCCGCCATTGCGGACAGGATTTTGAGGATCATAAGCCAATTCCCAAGGTAGTGGCTCCCGTCATTATTCCGGGCGGCCGTGGCGGAAACGGAGGAGGTGGCTTCGGCGGCGGAAGTTTCGGTGGCGGAATGACCCTCGGTGGCGGTTCGTCGGGCGGATGGTGATGCGTCAGAGGCGTCCCTCGTCGTGATATGAATAATATCCTCCGGCTGTCACTATTATGTGGTCGAGTACCGTTATGTCAAGCAGGCGGGCTCCCTCGGCTATGGAATTTGTGAGGCGGTCATCCTCTGCGCTTGGGCGCAGTGTGCCTGACGGGTGGTTGTGGACGAGCACTATCGACGATGCAAGACGGTCCACTGCTTCTTTGAACAGAAGTTTTTTATCCACTATTGTGCCTGATGTGCCTCCGCGGCTCACTGTCACATCATCCTTAAGCCGGCCTGAGCGTCTCAGCATCAGTGCGTGGAATTCCTCATGCTCGAGATGCGCCATGCGGGGCCGCATATAGTTGTAGATACGGGCCGAGTCGGTGAACACGGGATTATGGTCGGCGGCAAAGGCGTTGACCCGTCCGCCAAGTTCTATTGCTGCGGCCACTGTTACGGCGCGGGCCGGCCCTACACCTGCGAATTTGCGTGACATTTCGGCTATGCTCATGCGGGCAAGCCGTTCGGGGCGGTTGCCGCAGTGGCCGAGAATCTCTTTGGCCAAATCTATTGCCGATTTGCCCTGAATGCCCGAGCCGAGAAGAATAGCGAGCAGCTCCACGTCAGTCAGTGCCGCAATGCCATGTTTCATGGCTTTTTCGCGCGGTTTGTCATCCGGAGCGAGATCCGATATGCGCCCACGGTAGGGGAGCGGTTGGAGTGGCGGTTTCATTTGCCTTTGCGGAGCGCTATCTCCTCGTTGAGGTCACGTCCCCGGCCGAGGAGTATTTTTGTGAACCATGCTTTGATGAAACCGGTGCCATAGCCGCATATCTGGATTATTCCGGCAGGGACGGCTATTGCCGCTATCTTGACGGAGCGCGTTGAGGCTAAAGCGGCAAGGAAAAGCATCAGCAGATACACTCCGAGGGGGAGCAGATACCAGGGGGATGCGAATATGGCGGCGAGCACGAGAGCCACCCCCGTGACTACAGCCACAGTCGGCAGTGTGTGCACGGCCTTCAACGACCCCGGATAAAGAAGTTTGAGCGTGATTCTCGACATGCCGAACACATGCACCTGGCGCCAGAACTTGCGGAGGTTTACGCGTCGTTTGTGGTATACGGGACATTCGCGTATGAGATGCGCCCGGTAACCGGCCTGAGTTATCCGTGTGGACATGTCAATGTCCTCCGAGAACATCTCGCGGAATCCGCCGACTTTCCCATAAACCTCGCGGGTAAAGCCCATATTGAACGTGCGCGGTACGAATTTGTCAAGCTTCACCTTTCCCCCACGTATTCCCCCTGTGGTTATGAATGATGTCATGGCGAAGTTGATAGCCTTCTGAGTGTCCGTAAACGATTCATGGGCTGCATCAGGACCTCCGAAAAAGTCAATTGGCTCTTTGGCTGAAATTTCGGAAAGTGTTTCGAAATATCGCGGCGGTATAACGCAGTCGCTGTCGAAAAACACCAGCATATGACCCGAGGAATGTTCCATCCCGTAGTTGCGGGCAATGGAACGTCCCTCATTGGCCTTGAAGTAATATTTCACATCAAGCCGCGGAATGAATTCCTCCACGACTTCGCGGCACGGCTCGGTTGAGCCGTCCTCTACGATTATAACCTCGAAATTCCGGCATGTCTGGGCGGCGAGGCTGTCAAGCAGTTCGCGTATCTCGTCCACCCGGTTGTAAACCGGAACTATGACTGAGAATGCTTTCATTGCCGCAGTGTGCCGGACGAAGTTTTAATGATCAGTTGTTGTTATTGCGGCTTATGCCGACCTTGCGCTCGAACACCACTTTAAACGAGATCACTGTTTCGGTGCGTTCTACTCCGAGAGGCTGGATGTCGTTGCGGATAAGGTTGAGCAGATGATCGTTGTTGCGTGCGTAAACTTTTATGAACAGATCATAGCCTCCGGTTGTGCAGTGGCATTCCACTATTTCCGGAACCTCCTTTAGATGTTCTATTACGGATTCGAAATCGGCGAGATCCTTCAGAAACAGCCCCACATATGCACATGTGTTGTAGCCGATAGCCTGCGGATTTAGACGTGTTTCGAACCCTGTTATAACCCCCGTGCCAAGCAGTTTCTGTACGCGTTGATGCACAGCAGCGCCTGACACACCGGTCATGCGTGCTATTTCGAGGAAAGGTTTACGTGCATTCTCGGACAGCATCTTCAATATTGAAAGATCGAGCCTGTCAAATTGCTTATTTGCCATATTGCGATAAGTGTGAATGATGATTTAGACCTTAGTTTTTAAGGTTTATGGAATATATGCTGCAAAATTACAAAATTTTTTGAGTTTGCTTACACTCCGATTCTAAAAATTCCGTAAAAATAAACCGGAGCAGATTTTTCTGCTCCGGCCTTATATCATTGTGATGGTTGAGCTCAGGGTTTTGTGGATGTTTCGCCCTCCACGGCCTTGACCAAGTGCACCGGCATAATGTTATATCCGTCGCAAGAGAATTTGAGGGCTTTATATTTCTGCCAACCACCTGCTATAGCCCACGCTTCGTCTTTTTTGATTTCTGTGGAGGAGTATATGCTAAATCCTCCATATGAGTGACGGAGTTGTATCCCGTTTTCTTTGAGAAAATTATGAAAAGCATTGTATACTTCGCGCTTCTCTTTGCCTTTTGCATCTGGCGAGATTTCTATGCCGAGCACTTTGGAAAGCAGCAATAGTTCGTTAATGGCCGGGAGATACCATCCGTGGCCCATCAGCTCGCAGGCATTGAATGCGTGGAAGTCCGACATCGAGTAGTCAAACGATGCATCCACTTTTTTCTGTAACCGGAACAGATTTATAAGCCCGCAGTCCTCATCTTTCAGTCCGATTTCGAATTCCTTGTGGCGGGGATTGTTGTCAAATGGACCTTGTATGCGTTGCCATGATCCGGCATTCTGCCCGTTCTCTTTTATGGGACAGATGGCATCAAGAGCTATCACGAGCCCCGGCTCATTTATATTTGAACGGAGCACGAGGCATTTTTGACCGTATACATTTAACACATCCCCTTCGTTGAGGACGGCGCCGTTTGTGTCGTAAAAATACTTGCTGTCAATCTCTCCCGAGGGGAGCTTTACTTCCGCGTGGCCTGAGAGGGCGCATGTCAGGCCCATGGCCATTGATAATAATAATGAGGTGAATTTCATCTGTAAGTATGGTTAAGTGATCTGCAAAGATACCTAACCGTCGTGAATTACCCTCCCCATTTGGTTAAATGATGTTAATAAATGAAATAGCCCCCGGATGCACTCCGGAGGCTATCGGAAAAAATAGTGAATTCTAAGATAATTGTGTTTGAAACTTAACTGTAAGTTCCGCTCATGGTCAGATTATGCCCTGGCCCATCATGGCGTTGGCCACCTTCATGAAGCCTGCGATGTTGGCGCCCTTCATGTAGTTGATGTAGCCGTCGGGCTGTGTGCCGTATTTTGTGCACTGTTCGTGGATGTCGCGCATAATGGTGTGGAGTTTAGCGTCCACTTCCTCGGCGCTCCACTGCAGGTGCATGGCGTCCTGGCTCATTTCAAGGCCTGATGTGGCCACACCGCCTGCATTAACGGCCTTGCCGGGAGCATAGGTCACGCGGTTGTCGATGAATGTGTCGATAGCTTCGGGTGTGCAGCCCATGTTGGAAACTTCGGCCACCATCATAACCTTGTTGGCTACGAGCATCTTGGCGTCTTCGCCGTTGACCTCGTTCTGGGTTGCACAGGGAAGGGCGATGTCCACTTTCTGTTCCCAGGGCTTTTTACCTGCGAAGAATGTGGAGCCGGGGAATTTCTCGGCATAGGGAGCAACGATGTCCTCGCCTGTGGCACGCAGATAGAGCATATAGTCGATCTTTTCGGCGTTGAGGCCTGCGGGATCATAGATATAGCCGTCGGGGCCGGAGATAGTCACAACCTTGGCGCCGAGTTCGGTAGCCTTGAGGGCTGCGCCCCATGCCACGTTGCCGAAGCCGGAGATGGCTATGGTCTTGTCCTTGATATCATCGTTCTTGGCTGCAAGCATGCTCTGAACGAAATAGAGAGCGCCGAAACCGGTAGCCTCGGGACGGATGCGTGAGCCGCCGAAGTCGAGACCCTTGCCGGTGAACGAGCCGTCGCACTGGTTGACGAGCTTTTTGTACATGCCGTACATATAACCTACTTCGCGGCCACCTACGCCTATGTCACCTGCGGGAACGTCGCGGTCGGGACCTACATGTTTCCAGAGCTCAAGCATGAATGCCTGGCAGAAGCGCATGATTTCGGCATCGCTCTTGCCGCGGGGCGAGAAGTCGGAACCGCCTTTTGCGCCGCCCATGGGAAGGGTGGTGAGGGCGTTTTTGAATGTCTGCTCGAAGCCGAGGAATTTCAGGATAGAGAGGTTTACGGATGCGTGGAAGCGGATACCTCCTTTATACGGGCCTATGGCGTTGTTGAACTGCACGCGGTAGCCGAGGTTGGTTTGAACTTCGCCGCGGTCGTCGGTCCAGGTTACGCGGAAAGTTACGATACGGTCGGGTTCCACCATGCGTTCGATGAGTTTCACTTTTTCAAATTCGGGGTGCTGGTTGTAGACTTCCTCTACGCTCAGAAGCACTTCCTTCACTGCCTGCAAATACTCTTTCTCTCCCGGATGCTTGGCTTCCAGGTTGCTGATGACTTTATTAATGTCCATGGTATATTAAGTATTAAATGGGTTAGCTATTACGCGACAAATATAGGTCTTATTATCTTGAAAATATATTTAAGACAATTAAATTAGGTTAATAAGTGACGTGCCTCAAAACAGAATCCTCCCGTATTGCCTGAATGTGGATAATACGGGAGGATTTAATGGTGTATAATGGCCGTAACCGGATCAGCGGCGTTTCTTTCTCGTGCCGGACGATTTCTTGTTCCTGGATTTTGATGAGGTTTTGGCTGCGCTCTGTTTCTTGCCTTTGGATGAGGAGGCAGAGGCTTTTCCTGAAGAAGGGATATTGAGTTTCTGTCCGGTGCGGATAGTAGTCTCGTTCTTCTTCATGCCGTTGGCCGAGCGTATGGCTTCCACTGTGGTACCGTGCTGTTTCGCTATTTTTTCAAGCGATTCGCCCTGCTTCACGTTGTGTGTTACAGGCTTGGGCTTTGCATTGGCCCTGTTTTTCTTGGATCCTGATTTTGAATTCTGAGTCTTGTTGCCTCCCTGTTTTGCTTTCGAGGGGGTAGGGGTGCCTGACGCGGACTCGCGTGCCTGACGCTCGCGTTTGCGTGACGGGGCCGCTGTGGTTGACTCCGGTTCCGAGGAAGGGGAGGGCTGGGTTGAGGAATTGTTTCTGCGCTGGGGCACCTGTGCCGATGCGCCGTCCGGTTTGGTGGTGGAGCTGTAGACGCGGCGTTCGGGAACTGAAGCTGCCGGAGCTGGTTCAGCTTTTTTGGGGGGCATGGGCACTGACGCCTGAGTGGCCGTACGGCCATTGGACGCCGGTGCGGGCACTGTGCGTGACGTTGTGGCGGAGGCCATGAGAGCCTGGTCGTATGTTTCGATGGTGAGCTGATCGCCCTCTTTCACTTTACCCCGGCGCAGATTGTTCCAATGCTTTATGTCGGTGGCCGACACATTATATTTCTTGGCTATGTCGCGGAGATTCTCGCCACGGGAAACGGTGTGGATTATCCGGTTGGGGGTAGTAGCTATGTTCTGTGCTATCTCCACGTTTTCGGTGGCATTGAGACTTTGCTGGATCTCGGGTTGGGTGGCGCAGTCGTCGGTAGCCGTGTCGTCGGAACCAGTTGCGCCCGGTTCCACATATGTGCGCTGTGCATACAGCTCGCGGTCATAGTCGAGAATCTGAGGTTCGCTGATCACATAGCTCAGGCATTGCTGCGAGGGGAGCACAAGGGCGTAGGCATGGTTGTTGCCGGGAATTATATCCTTGCGGAACTGCGGATTGAGCATCCTTATTTCCTCTACGGGAATGTTGAGCACATTGGCTATCTGGTTGAAATGCACGCGGTTGTTGACCAATACTGTGTCCGTGACAAGATGCTGTTTTACCACGCGGGGTTTTATGCCGTGCTTGTTGTAATAGTTCATCACATAATTTGCGGCGATGAATGCAGGCACATATCCGCGTGTTTCGGAGGGGAGATAATTGTAGATTTCCCAATAGTCTTTCTTACCGCCTCCTGCACGGCGCAGGGCTTTGTTTACATTGCCCGGACCGCAGTTGTAGGCCGCTATGGCAAGCGACCAGTCGCCGTATATGCCATAAAGCTGTTTGAGGTATTTGGCTGCATAGCGCGAGGCTAAACGAGGATCGCGGCGCTGGTCCACGAGTGAGTTCACTTCCATGCCGAGACCTTTGGCCGTGGCGGGCATGAACTGCCAGAGGCCGCCTGCTCCCGCGCGCGACACAGCGTTGGGATTCAGGGCGCTTTCAATTATAGGTAGATATTGCAGCTCGGTGGGCATCTTCTCCTTGAGCAGCTCCTCTACGAATATGTTTCCATAATAGTTGTGCAGGGCAAGCATGTCGGCCACCATGCCGCTGCGGCGTCCGAGATACATGTCGATGTATTTCCCCACCACCGAGTTGTACGGCAATTCTATCTCGGTAGGCAGCCGGCTGAGCCGTTCCTCGTATTCTTTGGGTGTGCCGAGCCGGTTGGTGCTCTCGCGGTTCTCGTTGGGGGTGGTGTAGGTCTGGAGGTAGAAGTTTTCTTCCAGCTCGCGTGTCTTGGTCTCGAAGCTTTCTGGTGCCACGATGTTGTCGTCCGTGATCGAATGCTTTATGTCGAGGATCGACGGGGCGGCAATGGCCATTGCGGCAAATGTGGAAAGGAGGGAAGTAATGATCAGTTTCTTCATCGCGGTCAGGTTGTTAGAAGTTAAAGGCCCATTGAAGCCCGAGGCCCGGCAGTTTTGTGCGCGAATCGGGTATGATGGCCGGAGCTACGTCCATCGACAGCTGAGGTGAGATGTCGAAATGGGCGAGTGAGGCGTCGACATAGGCGTCGACTATGGCAAGTATGTATACGCCCACCATGGCTATTATGCACAGGTCGCGGTTGCGGCGGTAGAAATCCTTGCGGTTGCGGAGCATATTTGAAAGCCATGTCTTGTCGAGATCGCTTTCGGAAGTGGTGGGCGGAAAGAGGTTCATGTAGCTCTTGGTGGAGGGATCGTTGTCGAGCAGGTCGGCATAGGCACGTGTGTAGTCGCGGAGCATCGAATTGTTCCATGATGTGCCGTAGGCCAGTCCCATGAAGCCTCCCACAATGATTGGCAGTTTCCAGTAACGGCGGTTATAGAGCTGTCCCAGACCCGGAAACAGGGCTGCGAGCCATACGGCACGCGTGGGATCCGGATTGAATGTGAATTCCCGTTCCTCTGCGGCCCATGGGTCAATCCGGGCTATTGAGTCGGTGGAGGAGATGAGGAGGGTGTCGGGGGCTGCGAGCACAAGCGAGTCGGCGCCTGTGGCGAGGATGGAGTCGGTGGTCACTATGGTTTCACGCACGGCCGGACGGGTCACTGTGGGGCGTCGTCCGGGGCGTCTGTGGGTTTCCGGATCCTCGGCATGAAGGGTCACCGCACATACAAGCATCGCGGCAATGACCGGAATCCTCCATATGGTTCCGCATCTCCACGATGGTTTGTTATTTGATTGTATGAGATTGGTCATCAACGCGTTGGTTACCCTTTGGGGAGCGCGTTTCCACCGCGCCGAATGCAAATTTAGCAAATATCGCAAAGGGCGCAAAAATATTAAACCCTTTTAATCCTTTTCAAAATATACGTTAATCGCTTGTTGTTGCTGCTGTAAAAATCCGGATGAGGTACGGATATTTACAGTTTGTCGAATATGGATATTATGCGCTGTAGCTCATCCTCGTTGGTGAAGGGAATGGTGATGTTGCCCCGGCCCCGGCGGTCGCAGGTGAATTTTACCGGGGTCTTGAAGCGGGCCGACAGGTGGTTGCGCAGCAGGTCAAAGTCATGGTTGGGGGCGTTTTCTTCACGTGGCTTGGCGGCTTTGGCTGTTTGCTCGCCGGCGGCAGCGGCCTTGGCCAGCTCCTCGACACGGCGCACTGACAGGCCCTCTTTGACTATCATGTTGTAGATCTTTAGCTGCACTGTGGGGTCGGCTATTGAGAGCAATGCGCGCGCATGGCCCATGTCCACGAGCTTGTCGCGCAATCCTAACTGTACTTCGGCCGGAAGCTTGAGCAGGCGCAGGAAGTTGGCCACCGTGGCGCGTTTTTTGCCTATCCGTTCGCTCAGGCGTTCCTGTGTAAGCTGATACTGGTCGATGAGTTTGCGGAATGTAAGGGCTATCTCTATGGCATTGAGATCCTCGCGCTGGATGTTCTCGATAAGGGCCATTTCCGTAAGTTCGGTGTCGTTGGCCGTGCGTATGTAGGCCGGCACTGAGGTGAGCCCTGCAAGAATAGCCGCACGGTAACGGCGTTCGCCCGCTATTATCTGATAGCTTTCGGGTCCGGTTTTGCGCAGCGACAACGGCTGTATTATACCAAGCTCGCGTATGGAGGTTGCCAGTTCTTCCAGAGCCTCGTTGTCAAATGACGTGCGGGGCTGCTCGGGATTAGGGGTTATGCGGTCTATGTCGATCTCGTTGATGGCAGATGATCCCCGTGCGGGTACATCGTCCATGGATATCAATGAGTCGAGGCCTCGGCCTAATGCGTTGCGTTTTATTGCCATGTGGTGTGGGTTAACGGTTGTGGCGGTGTTTGGCTATGAGTTCGCGGGCAAGCGATGTGTGTGAGGTGGCGCCGCGGCTCGCGGGATCGTAGATTATGGCCGGTAATCCGTGTGAGGGAGCCTCGCTCAGACGTATGTTGCGGGGTATGACGGTGTCGAACACCATATCGCCGAAATGACCTTTAAGTTCCTCATAAATCTGGTTGGCGAGACGCAGGCGCGCATCATACATCGTAAGCAGGAAGCCTTCTATCTCCAGGCCCGGATTGAGTTTTGCCTTTATTATGCGGATGGTGTTGAGCAGTTTGGTTATTCCTTCCAATGCGAAATATTCCGCCTGCACCGGAATTATCACGGAGTGTGCCGCCGTGAGGGCGTTGACTGTGATCAGACCGAGTGAGGGGGAGCAGTCGATAAGTATGTAATCGTATTCATCGGTTACGGGGGCGAGCAGTTCTTTCAGCACTTTTTCGCGTTCAGGACGTGATATAAGCTCAAGCTCTGCGCCGGCAAGGTCGATGCGCGATCCCACTAACTGAAGCCCGTCCACGCAGGTGTTGACCCGGGCCCCGGCCACAGGGTAGCCGTCGACCAGCGATTCGTATATCGACGATGACATGGATTTCGGATCTATGCCGTAGCCTGACGTGGCGTTGGCCTGTGGGTCGGCGTCGATTATGAGCACTTTTTTTCCTTCCATGGCCAGAGAGGCGGCGAGATTTATTGTGGTTGTGGTTTTGCCCACACCACCTTTCTGGTTGGCTATCGCTATGATTTTTCCCATTTTAAAAATAGCTTCTAAAAAACCGGCTACAAAGTAATTACATTTTCACCACATGGCAAAATAACGCAGGTTAAAATGCCTCAAATGTTCATAACCCGGGCATATTGTTGATAACCTTGCCGGGTGGGTTATGGCATTTTGTGATGTGGCCGGGTTGACGGTGCACGCAGTTGCCAGAAAGCCACCGCGGCAGCGGCGCCCACATTGAGGGAGTCCACGCCATGCTGCATGGGTATGGTCACGGTGACGGTGCACTCCTCTATGACGCTCCGGGGCAGGCCGTCGCCCTCTGTTCCGAGCACTACAGCGAGCCGGCTGACGGTTTGCAGGCATGGGGCGTCGAGTTGCAAGGCATGTGGATCCAGCGCCATGGCGGCGGTGGTGAATCCTGCTTCGTGGAGTTCGCTGAGGCCTGTGCGCAGCCATGTCCAAGGGATCTGGAACACGGTGCCCATCGACACACGTATGCTGCGGCGGTTGAGCGGATCGCATGAATCCGGGCTGAGAACCACGCCGTCGAAACCGAGTGCGGCGGCCGAGCGGAAAATAGCTCCTATATTGGTCGTGTCGCATACTCCGTGGATCACGGCTATGCGTTGCGCGTCCCGGCATATGTCGGCTACTGCGGGAAGTTCGGGGCGGCGCATGGCGCACAGCACTCCCCGGGTCAGGGTATAGCCTGTGAGCGAGGCCAGAAGCTCACGTGAAGCGGTGTATACCGGCATGTCGCCGCACCGCGCCACTATATCCGCGGCGTCGCCGGTTATGTGGCGCCGTTCACACAGCAGGGCTTCAGGCTGCATCCCCGCATCAAGAGCTGTGCGGATCACTTTGGGGCTCTCGGCTATAAACAGCGGATGCGGAGTTACGGCCTCGCTGCGCAGCTCCGCTTCTGTCAGCGAGGTGAAGCACGCCACGCGCGGGTCGTTGATATCGGTCAGTTCTATTACCGCCATGTGCTTATATAAGTTTTTCTATTGTGTACGCCTGTTAAAAAGCGAAAGCGCAACCCTCCCTATGGATGGTGTGCGCCTTCGCTATGATGATGTGATGAGCCTTGGCAGGCTTATGCCTGTTATTCGGCTGCGGGAGCTTCCTCGTCGTTGCCGGCAGCTGATTCTTCAGCGGCTTTGGCTGCGGCAGCCTCGGCGGCAGCTGCGGCGAGTTCGGCTTTTTTCTTGGCTACAGCCTCGGCTTTAGCCTTGTTCTTGGCCTGTTCCTCTTCGAGGCGCTGTTTGAGTTCAAGCGATTTCTTGTCGGCCATTGACGACTTCATTGCGTCGATGGCTTTCTGCTTCTGGCCTTTCCAAGCTTCGAAGCGACGCTGAGCCTCAGCTTCGTCGAAAGCGCCTTTCTTCACGCCGCCCTGGAGGTGTTTCATCATGAGCACGCCCTCCTTTGAGAGGATCGAACGCACGGTGTCGGTGGGCTGGGCGCCTACATTCAACCAATACAAAGCCCGCTCGAAGTTCAAAGTTATTGTAGCAGGATTAGTGTTCGGATTATAGGAACCTATCCTTTCAATAAATTTACCATCTCGTGGTGCCCTGCTATCGGCGATTACAATGGGATAGAACGCATAGTTCTTACGGCCATGACGTTGCAGTCTGATTTTTGTTGCCATTAGTTAATGTTGATTGAGTTTATGGTTTTGTAATGGTATGCTGCCACACGTGACAGCGGCTGCAAAGTTAACCCTTTCAGCCGGATCCTGCAACCCTCCGCCCCAATATTTTCACTGTTTTTTCGTCTGCTGCGAATCAGAACAGGGGTAGGGTGGACTGGGAGAGGACGAATTTCTGGCGGAATTCCTCGTTGTTCATGCACAGCAGCAACACTCCCTGCACGAGCATCAGGATTGCCCATATGCCGCAGGTGCACAGGCTCAGCAGGATGGTGAGGAGACCGCCGCCTACTTTGCCGAGATAGAAATACTGCACTCCGAAGGAGCCGAGCAGCAGTGCCAGCAGGGCGGTCACTCCACGGCTTTTGCCCTCGGGCGATTCGGCAAACGGATCGTTGGCCTCAAAAGCGTTATAGGGCTGTTGGGGGCCGCAATATGGTGACTGGCCGGCATTATGGACGGTTGACAGGTCGCTTCCGCAATAGCGGCATTTCACAGCTTCGTCCTGTATCATTTCGGCGCAGTAAGGGCATTTTTTCATAGCTTCCTTATTATTTTATGGATAAATGACCATGTATGTATATGGAAAAGGGAGCGAAGGCCGGTCATTACGCCCCGCTCCCTTTATTTATAGGTTCCTTTCAAGGATTATTTGGTCAGCGGGCAAGCTTTACATTTCTCGGAAATCTCGGTGAAGAAATCGTTGCCTTTGTCATCTACAAGGATGAATGCGGGGAAGTCCTCCACTTTGATTTTCCATATGGCTTCCATTCCGAGTTCGGGATATTCAAGCAGTTCCACTTCCTTGATGGAATTCTTGGCAAGCACGGCGGCAGGGCCTCCTATGGATCCGAGATAGAACCCTCCGTGTTTGTGGCATGCGTCGGTCACCTGTTTGGAGCGGTTGCCTTTGGCTATCATTATCATTGAGCCGCCTGCGCTCTGGAACTGATCGACATAGCTGTCCATGCGTCCGGCAGTGGTGGGGCCGAATGAACCGGAAGGCATTCCTTCGGGTGTTTTGGCAGGGCCGGCATAATAGATGGGGTGATCCTTGAGATACTGGGGCATCTCTTCGCCGCGGTCAAGGCGCTCCTTGATCTTGGCATGGGCTATGTCGCGGCCCACTATGATGGTGCCTTTGAGCGAAAGGCGTGTGGATACGGGATATTTCGACAGTTCGGCGAGCACTTCAGGCATGGGGCGGTCGAGGTCGATCTTTACCACTTCGCCCTCACCCTGATTGCGGTAGGCTTCGGGTATGAGTTCGCCGGGGTTGCTGTCGAGGCGTTCTATCCACAGGCCTTCGCGGTTGATCTTGGCTTTGACATTGCGGTCGGCCGAACAGCTCACGCCCATGCCTACTGGGCATGAGGCACCGTGGCGCGGGAGGCGGATCACGCGGATGTCGTGGGCAAAGTATTTGCCGCCGAACTGTGCGCCGAGGCCGATGTTGCGCGAGGCCTCAAGGAGTTCTTTTTCAAGTTTCACATCGCGGAACGCATGGCCCAGTTCATTACCTTCTGTAGGCAGATTGTCGAGATATTTCACCGACGCTTTTTTCACCACCTCAAGGTTCTTTTCAGCCGATGTGCCGCCTATCACAAATGCTATGTGGTAGGGGGGGCAGGCGGCGGTGCCGAGGGTCTTCATTTTCTCAACGAGGAAGGGCACGAGAGTCTTGGGATTTATCAGGGCCTTTGTTTCCTGATAGAGATATGTCTTGTTGGCGGAGCCGCCACCTTTTGCCACGAAGAGGAAGTGGTATTCGTCGCCCTCGGTGGCGTGAATGTCGATCTGTGCCGGCAGGTTGCAGCCTGTGTTCACTTCGTCGTACATGTTCAGGGGAGCGTTCTGCGAATAGCGGAGATTATTCTCGGTGTAGGTCTTATACACGCCGAGAGAGATTTTCTCTTCATCGTCGCAACCGGTCCATACCTGCTGGCCCTTGTATCCGGCGCAGATGCTTGTGCCGGTGTCCTGGCAGAAGGGGAGCACGCCCTTGGCGGCCACTTCGGCGTTGCGGAGCATAGTGAGAGCTACGAAGCGGTCGTTGTCAGACGCCTCATCGTCGTGAAGTATCCTGGCTACCATCTCGTTGTGCTCGCGGCGGAGCATAAACGAGCAGTTGTGCGAGGCAACGTTGGCCAGAAGAGTCAGGGCTTCCGGGTCAACTACGAGCATCTCATGGCCGTTCCAGTTCTCTACCTTCACATAGTCTTTGGTGATGAGCTGGTATTCGGTGGTATCAGGGCCGAGAGGGAACGGCTCCTGATAGTGGAAAGGTTTGGTTGGCATATTAAGTATTCGGTTTTTGGGTGTTTTTATACGTAAGTGCTCAAAGATCGGCTCAGGCCAGAGCGAGGCAGGCATCGAGACGCGCTTCGATTTCGTGGCGGTCGAGATTGCGGCCGATTATCACAAGTTTTATCATGCGGTCGCCGTATTCCGGATCCCAGTCGCGTACCAGGCCGGGGTCCTGCTGCATCAGCTGTTCGAGCTCGTCTTTTGGTGCAGTCGCAAACCACAGACCGGCCTGCGTGAGCTTTTTCTGGCGTCCGGCGGTCTCGAAGAGATATGACATGTCACGGTCAGAGTTGAAGTAAATCACCCCCTTGCAGCGGATAATTTCTGCAGGCCATTCTTTGGCTGCCACATAGTCAAACCGGTTGAGGTCAAACGGAGGCCGGCGATAGTATACGAAAGTCTGGACGCCATATTCCTCGGCCTCGCCTTCGCCGTGCTCGTGGTCATGATGGTGGTGATGATGATGCTCATGCCCGTGCTCATGCTCATGGTCGAGGTCATCCGAAGCGGGCAGG
>URII01000047.1 GCA_900547825.1 uncultured Porphyromonadaceae bacterium | reverse complement strand
CCAGGACCCCAACATTAAAAGTGTTGTGCTCTACCAGCTGAGCTAGCGAATCATCTCTTCCTTAAAAGCGTTGCAAAGATAGGGAGTTTTTATGAACCAGCCAAATTTTAAGGCATGAAATTTACTGATATTTTTAACTTAAATGTATAAATGGCTGGTTGATAAATATATAATCCTCAGGACTGGGAGGCTGTCATATTAGGTCTAATATTTGCGAGGCCGCGTTTTTAGTATTCACCTTGGTTATTATGTGGGTGATGCGGTGGTCGCTGTCCGTAAGGAATGTGGTGCGGACGGTGCCCATATATTCACGGCCGGCCATTTTCTTTTTCTGCCATACTCCGAAAGCCTGGTTTACCTCAGTGGTGGGATCGCTCAGGAGTGTGAATGGAAGAGAGTATTTATTAGCAAATTTTTCATGGCTTGCAGTTGAATCTTTGCTGATACCTATTATTTCATATCCCTTGGCCTGAATTTCCGCATTGTAATCGCGCAGAGAGCATGCTTCGGCAGTGCATCCAGGAGTATTGTCCTTGGGATAGAAATATATAACGAGAGGTTTGCCGGCATAATCTGAACTTTTCACTTTCTTGCCGTCAGGGCCTATTCCGAGTATTTCGGGTATATGATCTCCGATATTCATGATTAAAAAGGATTATTCTGTTATTGTAGTAGTTGTTGTGGTAGTTGTAGTAGTGGTGGTGCCCGATGTTGTTGCGGCAGGTTGCGGATCGGCAGTTACGCTCTCCGCGCTTTCTGTGGATTCAGATGTCTGTGGTTGCTCTCTGACAGGTGTGGGCGCAGGTTTAGCTGGCGTCGGTTTTGCAGGAGTTTGTGCCGAAACAGAAGTTGGTGCAGGCTGTGGTTCTGTCAGGTTGTTCACGCTGTCAGCCACAGAGTCCGTGGCAGCAGGTTCCGCGAGTTCCACATTTTCTTCTGCAGCGTCCTCCTCGCTTTCGGTGGGATTGGCTTTTGCATAATAGTAAAGCCCTCCCACAATAGCAAGCATGGCAGCGAAGAAAGCTATATAAAACCATAGCTTTTTGCGTTCGTTTCGTTCGGGCGTGTCGGGTTGCGTCAGCGATGCTTCATATTCAGCCAGTGCGTCTGTCTCTACAGCTGCCTTTTCGGTGGCTTTCTTTGCCGGTTCCGGTGGAGCCATCTCACATTCCTGTGAAGGAGCCGGTTTTGGCTCCGGGGTCGGTACGGCTAAAGCCTTGTTAAGATGAGTGGGATAGCCGCAATTAGGACAGGCTATCGATTTGTCGGATATTTTGTGACCGCATTCGTCACATTTGATAAGTGCCATTTATGTGGAATTAAATATTGTTTTTACAAGTGTTGTTTGATCTCGGTGGTAAACGCTCTCCAATACTTTGCGGTTTTCTTTTCGCCAACGCCTTCTGTTTCCGCGAATTCCTCGCGTGTTACAGGCCGGCGGCCAGCCATATCGGCAAGAGACTTGTCGGAGAAAACTATATATGGCGGAACCCCTTCGGCTTTGGCGATTTTGCGGCGTAATTGCTTCAGGTCGTTCAGCAGGTCTTCGTCAGGCGAAACTGGAGCCGCCGGAATAGCCTTGCGTTTGGATATCCCTGCTGCGGGACGTTTGAACTCAGTAAGCTCCACCCTGCGCCGTGAGTTGAGGATATTGCGGCCTAAAGATGTTACTTTCAGATGGTTTCCTTCATCGTAAGCGATTTCCAGAATTCCCAGCTGTATCATTTGTGTAATATAGTGGAGCCATGCGTTGCGGGGCATGTCACGTCCGGCTCCGTAGGTCTTTATAAGGTGGAATCCGGCGGAAACAATGTCAGTCCGAGCAGAACCAATAAGTATATCGGCGAGCATTGTTATGCCGGCACGTTCGCGGGTGCGGAGGGCTGCCGAAAGGGCTTTCAGCACTATTTCGGTGCCGTCTGTGCGTGTGGGCGGATCAAGACATATGTCGCAGTTGTGGCAGTCATGGTCCACTGATTCGTTGAAATAGCTCAGAAGTATACGGCGCCGGCATACCGAGGCCTCGGCAAACTGCTGCATCCGCTTTAGTTTCTCCATATTAACGGCTTTAAGGCCGCTCTCCTCAACAAACGATCTCAGAGTGATCAGGTCGCCATAGTTGAAAAACATTATGGCTTCGGCCGGCATTCCGTCACGCCCGGCGCGTCCAATTTCCTGATAATAGCTTTCCATGCTTTGCGGCATGTTGTTGTGCACAACCCATCGGATGTTGCTTTTGTCAATGCCCATGCCGAATGCTACTGTGGCACACACTACCTGTACTTCGCCGTTGATGAACCTGCGTTGGGCTGTGTCGCGGCGTTCAGGTGTGAGACCTGCATGGTACACAGTCGAAGCTATGTCGCGCCGTTGAAGTTCGGCATTCATTGTTTCACAGGTTTTGCGCGACAGGCAGTAGACTATGCCAGAGTCGAAGGGATATTTGCGCACAAGCCGTTCTATGAAAGCGATCCGCGACGATTTAGTAGAGCCATTGATCACCCGTATGGATATATTGGGCCGGTCGAACGAGCTGATAAATTCCCGGCAGTCGCGCAGATTCAGTTGTTTTATTATATCGGTGCGCGTCAGGCGGTCGGCTGTTGCGGTAAGAGCCATTACCGGAATTTCAGGCATGTGCCGGCGTATGGCATTAAGCTGTGTATATACGGGCCGGAAATCGTGTCCCCATTGCGATATGCAGTGGGCCTCGTCAATTGCCACCATGTTTATCGGCAGGGAGGAAATGCGGTCGAAATCTGCCATCATGCGCTCAGGCGACAGATAAAGCAGTTTGATCTGTCCGCGTGCCGCATTTTCCATTATAGTCCGGTTTGCATCCTCGGCATTGGCTGAATTTATGGCTGCGGCAGGAATTCCGTTGGCCTGAAGGGCCGAAACCTGGTCAGCCATAAGTGATATGAGAGGTGATATTACCAATGTGACTCCATCTCGCAGCAGAGCCGGGATCTGATAACAGATTGATTTGCCGCCTCCGGTGGGCATAAGTACGAGTGCGTCATTTCCCTCCAAAGCATTGAGAATTATCTCAAGCTGCATTGGTCTGAAAGCGCTGTAGCCGTAGAACCGCCGTAGGGCCAACTGGGCCTGACGGGTATAGTCGAGTGAACGCGGTGAGGTGCCCGTCATTGGTCAGAATGCGTTGTCATCGCCCTGAATGGCGTTGGCAAGAGTCTTATATATGATTTTAAGGTCCAGCAGAAAGCTCCAGTGCTCGATGTACCATACATCGCGCTTTACTCGGCCTTCCATTTGCCATAACTCTTCGGTGCGTCCCCTGAATCCTGTTACCTGCGCCCATCCGGTAATGCCCGGCTTCACGTTGTGGCGTACCATATATTGGTCAATGAGACGTGAATATTCTTCGGTTTGCCTTACCATGTGGGGGCGTGGGCCTACAACCGACATCTGACCGAGCCATACATTGATAAACTGTGGAAGTTCATCAATTGATGTGCGGCGCAGAAAGTCCCCAACGCGAGTCTTGCGCGGGTCGTCGCGTGTGGCCTGCATTGAATCTGCGGCAGCATTTACTTTCATGGTGCGGAACTTTATGCATCCGAATGAGCGGCCTTTGTAGCCTGTTCGCTGTTGCACGAAGAATACCGGTCCGGGTGACGAGCATTTTATGGCTATTGCCACCGGAATAAGGATCAATGGAAAAAATATCAGGGCCACAGATGAGAACAGGAGGTCAAACCCTCGTTTCATCCATCGGTTCAACACTGATGAGAGCGGGTTAGGCCGTATTGACAGCACTGGCATTGAGCCTAACGGGTGAAGCTGGAACTGAGTGTTGATGTATCGTGATATCTGAGGCACATAGAAAAAACGGATCATGTTCTGGTCAGTAAGCTTTATCACTTCTTTAAGCAGAGTGTGATCCTCCCCCGACATCGTGAAATATACTTCCGACACTTTTCCCGCCTCAATCCATTCACGCAGTTTATCCACACCGCCTATGTATTTGCCGGTGAGTTCCGCGTCAGGATTCTTTTTGCCGAAGTATCCTACAAAGTTGAATCCGAATCCTGAATCCGAGGCCATTTCCTCTCTTAGTCTCAGTGCAGTAGGGTTGGTGCCTACTATTGCTGTCTTGGCAAAGTTAATGCCTTTTTTTCTGACATACTTTACCACTATGCGTTCAAGAATCCTTACGAGGGGAAACACAATGGCCAGTATGGAGTAGTAGTAGCCTATGGAATGCCACGAAATGGTATCCAACCCTACTATAAAAAGCAGGGCTACGAACAGGGCAAACTGCACGGCGATAGTGCGCCAGGAGTTAAGCAACAGTTTCTCCATAGGCATAGACCGCACGCTGAATATCCTGTGATGCCGCCCGATAGTGGGGAGCATGGCAAGATTCAGCAGTAACCACACAAGCCCTCCGCGCGAACATGTAAGCTCTGGGTGGGTGTGGGTGGCGATTAAGAATGTAAGGTTCAGTACAAGAAAATCCACCGCTGTCAGTACATTGTTGAGATAGCGGCCGAATCCTTGCGCTTTAGAACGTGTGTAGGGCATTCGTTAATGCGAGGAGATATATTTGTCAACGTACGGGACAGGGAGTGTATAGGCTCCTTGTCCCGTACGTCGGGTGTGGTAATTAAAGTTTTTCGTCTATCAGTTTGATTTTTGTCTCAAGGGTTGCGATGTCCTCTTTGAGCCGCTGTATTTTACGCTCCATTTCCCGAAGCATTGAATCTCCCGATTTTGTTTTGGAATTGAAGAAACCGAGATTGTTCTCGTAGGTGTGGAGTTCGCTCTTACGCTGCTCAAACGCACGCATGAGCCTGTCGCGTTCGCGGAACAGCTTGTTGTCGTCACCCTTCATTTCGTTGATGGAGTTCTCGAACGAGTTCATCCGTGCCACATCGCCGCGTATGTCAAGCGATTTGTAAAGGTCGCCTGTCAATGTGCGGTAAGTGTCGTGAAGCGCATCTTTCTCTTTGAACGGCACATGTCCTGTCTCACGCCATTTGGCCTGTACATCTTTTACTGTGGCTATGGCTTCTTCGCGTGGCGTGTCGGGAGTTATGGCTTTAAGCTGCTCAATGAGTCCGCGTTTGATCTTGAGGTTTTCCTGTTCAAGTTTGCGGGTGCCGGAGGTAGCCTGCTTTTTGCGGTCGAAGAATTTATCGCATGCGGAAAGGAAGCGTTTCCATATGGCATCACTTTGCTTTTTGGGCACCGATCCTATTGTTTTCCATTCTTTCTGGAGCTCTACAAGTTTATCGGCAGTGGCGCGCCATTCAGTGCTCTCGGCCAGAGCCTCGGCCTGTTCGCAAAGAGCTGTCTTCTTGCGTAGGTTCTCGGCCAGCTCCTCTTTCATGGATTTGAAAAATTCGGCTTTGGCGGCAAAGAACTTGTCGCAGGTTTCACGGAAACGGGCAAACAGTTTGTTGTTGACTTTGCGTGAGGCGAACCCTATTTTCTTCCATTCGTTCTGTAGGCCGATTATGGCTTCGGTCATTTCATCCCAGCCCTTATAGGAGGTTATGGCAGAGAAGTCCATGGCTTCAATGCGTTCGCATAAGGCGGTCTTGGCAGCTTCATTCTCGTTTTCACGGGCTTTGCGCTCCTCGAAAAATGCCTGATAACGTTTGTTGATTTCTGCCGAGGCATCCTTGAATGTGTTCCATATCTCTTCGCGGATATCTTTGGCCACGGGGCCTGTCTCGCGCCATTTGTCGTGGAGATCCTGTAAACGGCGGAATGCGGCTATCACATCTTCTTCATCCTTAAGTGATTGTGCTTCGGCAATTATGAGCTGCTTTTCGGCAAGGTTTTTCTTGAAATCGTAGTCGCGCAGTTCCATATTGATTTTGAGCCTGTCGTAGAATCGTTCCACTGACTCCTGCCACTGTTTCCACACATCGGTAGATTCTGTTGGAGGCACTTCGCCTATTGTCTTGAATTCAGCCTGGAGTTCTTTTACACGCTGATAGTGGCGGTTGACATTGTCAGTGTCATCGGCCATGCTGTTCAGCTCGGCTATTATCTCCCGTTTACGTTTCAGGTTTGCTTCGCGTTCGGCTTCCTGTGCGGCCCGGAATTCCGATTTTTTCTCCTTTATGGCCGTAAGCAGTTCTTTGAACTCATCTTCCAGAGGATCAGGAAGAGTGGTGAAAGTTTCCGGATCGTTTCCGGCAGCTACATATTCGTCACGCTGCCGGCGTAAGTCGGCATTATGGAGTGCATAAAACAATTGTTTGAGCCGGCCGGTCTCGTCCGTGCCTATTTCGGCAGGATCTTTTGCGGCGATGGCGCGTAACAATTCCACTGCTTCGGCTTTCGTTGCCGGGCCGGATACATCCGGGTCGGTATCAGCATTTGTGGCAGTTTCATCTTCTGATAGAGTCAGAGACTCCGCGCTTAGGGCGGAATCTTCAGCGAGGGGTGAGTCGAGCCGGGAGTCAAGTTCGGGGGCTGACTTTTCTTGCAGTTCCATAATGTGTTTGTAATTAGATTATTATTCGGAAAACAGGATGGCCATTGACGGACAAACCCAATTTTCAAGGATTCAAAATTAAGAATTTTTTTTATTATGGGCCAAATGTGCGTCAAAAAATCCCGCAGAATTTGATTATTTTTGTGCTCGGAATAGTCATCTTACTAAATGGAACAATATCTCGTATCAGCCCGGAAATACCGCCCTGCCACTTTTAAATCGGTGGTGGGACAAAAAGCATTGGCTGCCACATTGAAGAATGCAGTGGCCACAGGGCGCATTGCCAATTCATATCTTTTCTGCGGTCCGCGCGGAGTAGGGAAGACCTCATGTGCCCGCATATTTGCCAAAACAATCAATTGCGAACACCGCACCTCCGACGGCGAGGCATGCAACGAGTGTGATTCCTGCCGAGCTTTCAATGCCGGGACATCGCTGAATGTCATAGAGCTTGACGCTGCGTCCAACAATGGTGTTGAGGCTATCCGTGAGCTTGTGGAGAATGTTCAGATGCCTCCCGCTTCGGGACGTTACCGTGTGTTTATCGTCGATGAGGTGCACATGCTTTCCACGGCTGCCTTCAATGCTTTTCTGAAAACGCTTGAAGAACCACCGTCGTATGTGGTGTTTATTCTCGCCACTACTGAGAAGCATAAGATTCTTCCGACCATCCTGTCACGCTGTCAGATATATGATTTTGCCCGTATCACGATACAGGATATGATCGACCACATGATGTATGTGGGCGCTCAGGAGGGCATTACTGCCGATCCTGCGGCCTTGAACGCCATAGCGCGTAAGGCCGACGGGGCAATGCGTGACGCTTTGTCGATCTTTGATCAGGTGGCAGCTTCCTCACGCGGCCATATCACTTATGAACTTGCATTGGAATGCCTTAATATTCTGGACTATGAATATTACAACCGTCTCATAGCATGTTTCCTTGAAGGACGTGTGCTGGATTCATGGCTTATATATAAGGAGATCAGGGAAAAAGGATTCGATTCGCAGTTCTTTATCAATGGTCTCGCATCGTATTTCAGAGATCTTATGATGGCTTCGTCGCCCGCAACACTTTCGTTGCTTGAAGCGGGAGAAGATGCAAAGCAGCAGATGTCGGCTATTGCATCGAAATGTAATCCGCAGATGCTTTACAAAGCGATGGATCTGCTTAATGAGGCGGATCTAAATTACCGTACTGCCTCTAACAAGCAGTTCCTTGTGGAGCTTACTCTTGCCAAACTGTGCCAACAACATAGCCCCTCGTCGGCCTCTGCGTCAGGCGAGGGGCATCTACGTCCGATACAGCGTACGGAAACTCCTGCCACACCCGAAACCAAACCCTCGGCGGCTCCGTCCGCGCCTTCGGCTTCTCGAACTCCGGCAACATCGCTTCATGCCGCGCCGGTTGTGGCCCAGCCTCCTGTTGCCAAGCCTGTCGCTGCTGCGGCTCCACCCCGGACATCGACTGTGCGTCAAGGGCCATCACCCATGCCGACTATCAGGATCAACAACAAGCCGTCGGCCACAGATGGCAGCGCAACTGCCGTCAGTAAGGAGCCGCAGGCGCAAACCCGCGACAACGCTTTTAGTGACAGCGCTTTCAGCTCGGCATGGCAAGCCTATATTGCATCACATCCCCGTGCCGTGATACTGACCAACACAATGCGTGCGGCCCCTCCTGTACTTGTTGAGGGTGTTCGGTATGTTATGACGGTGGAAAACGAGGCCCAGCGTGACATTATCAATACCAACATGGCGGATATTCTCGGATCTATGCGCAATGCGCTGTCGAATGATTTCATAACTATTGATGTTGTCATAAACACCGGGGTGTCTTCTCCCGCCACATGGACCGAACGGGAGCTGATAGCCCATTTCCGGGAGAAATATCCCGGATTCAGCAGCTATGTGGAAGCTCTCCAGCTTGTATTAACCTGATTAATTTCGTAATTTTGCACACGAAATTCAAAAAAGAAAAAATATGCTCAAAACTATCCTTTCCATATCAGGCCGTCCCGGATTGTTCCGGCTTGTAAATCATGGCAAGAACATGCTCATTGTGGAATCACTGACCACAGGTAAGCGTATGCCTGCTTTCGCACATGACAAAGTTATCTCGTTAGGCGATGTATCGATTTATGCCGAGGATGATGTTGATGTGCCTTTGGCTGATGTGATGGAGTCGCTCAAAACCAAGAATGAGGGAAAACCGGTTGACATAAAGGCGCTGAAAGATGATGCCGCTTTACGTGAATATTTTGCCGGCATACTTCCTGAATTTGACCGTGAACGTGTTTATCCCACCGATATACGCAAAGTATTCCAATGGTATAATCTGCTGATTGATGCCGGAGTGACTGACTTCAAGGAAGAAATGCAGTCGGCTGAAAAGACTGACGCCGAATAATATAGGATCGGCGTATGATACTAAGAAACAGTGGGTGGTCTTAGACCATCCACTGTTTCTATATTTAGTAATGACACTTGCAGGTCATTCTATCTCTATCCGTGCGCTGTTGAACACGTTGAATTGTAGCTCATTGGCTATTTCCTTTATGGCCAAGGCCGCTTTTACGGGAATGCCGGCTTCGTTGAGCCGTGGTGATACAGCGGCTATGCCCATTACTCCGGGCAGTACTCCGGCCATTGCACCTGCTCTGCTGTTTTTTGCAGGAATACCTGCCCCGACAAGCCACGGTTTGCTCATCTTGTGAGGCCCTTTCACCGCCATCATGGCCACTATAGGGGCGGAAACCACGCCGTCGAACACATTTTCTTTTGTCAGCGGATTAAAGCCGTCAGCTGCTATTGTGGCCCCCATTGTGGCTAATTGTGTTGCTGAAGCTTTGAGAGCCCTAAGGCGGCTGTAAATATCTACAGTCAGTTCCGCGTCATCGTAAAGGTAATAGCCTGATGCTGCAAGCACATTGACAGTGTCTGCATTACGGGCTTCGTCAAGATATGCCTTGTAAAGCCTGTCATCAAGCACAGGACTTACGCCCATAAGGTCAGTGAGGCGTTCGGACAATATATCCATCTTGCCGTCCCCGTCACCTTGTGGTTCAATGGCGCTGAGTTCGCGGAGCCCGTGACGTCCGGTGGGTACTTTGGCTTTTTTTACAGCGGGATCCTTGGGATCCAGATAACCGCTTTTGCGAATCACTTCATCGGGAGTGTATTGTGTTAGGAGTACGGTGGAAACAGGCACCTTGGCAATGCTGTCCATCGCAACAGGCATATCCGCATCACCACGTTTTATAACACGTCCGTCAGCCAGCACTACCGCAATTCCGAATGCATTTTCATTATCAGTAGCGAAAAATTTGTCGGCTACCCCTTCATTGTTGTCTTTAAGTTTCTCATAGGCGCGGTTAACGGCACTTTCAAGATCTTCAAATTTGATTTTGCGTATCATAGTTGTTTTATAAAGGATTGTAAATTATCAATAATAGTTATAATGTCGGGATGCGCTGTCAGTGCCCGAACTTATCTACACTAAAAATAACAGAAATATGGGGTTAAAAGTTTCATCCTAAGGATATTTGGCTTATATTAAATTTGTAACTTTGCATTATGGATCAATTCACAGAAACTCTTACCCTCATTGCGGATACTTTATGTGGCTATCCGTTGTTTATTCTTCTGATAGGGGGAGGCCTTTTTTTGTTCTTCTTTTCAGGGATGGTGCCGTTGCGGCTTTTTGGAGCAGCTATAGATACTATCCGTTTCAGAACTTCGCAGCAGGGATCCGGGCAGATATCATCAGTTGAGGCTTTGGCATCGGTGGTGGCGGCAACCATAGGTATGGGCAATATAGCAGGAGTGGCTATTGCTTTGGTATTGGGTGGCCCGGGAGCTATTTTCTGGATGTGGGTAAGTGCGTTGGTAGGTATGTCAACCAAATATCATGAAGGTGTCCTCGCTATAAAATATAAGGGTCGTGACCGCGACGGAAATCCGCAAGGCGGCACTATGCATATTATTGAGCAGGGACTTGGACGAAGATGGCGTCCATTGGCTGTGACATTCGCGGTGGCCGGAATGTTGGGAACACTGTGCATCCTGAATGCCAATCAGATTACGGAAGCATTGGCAAATGCCGTGACTGCCCGTGTGCCTGATGCTGTTAAGTTTGTGGATAATATAGCTGTAGCTGTGGGTGTGAATGCAGACGTGACACTTGATTTGATCATAGGACTGATAATAGCTGCTATTGTGGCAACGGTGGTTCTTGGCGGCATAAAACGCATAGCCTCTGTGGCCTCGCGTCTTGTGCCGATAATGGTGGCTCTTTATTTCATCCTTGTAGCTTATATCATTACTACCCATATCACAGAACTGCCTGATGCAGTGGCGTCGATATTTTCCGGTGCTTTCAGCCTTGAAGCCGGCTGGGGCGCTCTTGCCGGGATAGCTATAATAGGCGCACGGCGAGCCGCGTTTGTAAATGACGCGGGAATAGGAACCGCAACCCTGATTCACGGCCAGTCGCGCAACAATGATCCGGCCCGTGAGGGACTTGTGGCTATGCTCGGGCCCTCGATTGATTCAGGGCTTGTGTGTACACTGACGGCATTTGCCCTGCTCCTTACAGGTGATTTCCCTTCGGGAGGAGATGTTAAGGGGCTTGAAGTAGCTATGGATGCATTCCGCGGGGCATTGCCGGCAGGGGATATGCTGCTGCTTGCTGTCCTTGTATGTTTCGCATTGTCCTCCATGTTCAGCTATTCATTTTACGGATATTCCTGCGCATGTTATCTGTGGGGCGCGCGCCGGGCACGTTACTACACTTATTTCTTTATCGCGTCATTAGTCCTGTTTGCCGTGGTGCCGCTTAAAGCTGCTGTCGGAATGTGTGATCTGTTCTACGCGCTGATGGCTTTCCCAACCATGTTCACTCTTATTATGCTGCGTCATAAGGTACGGGAGGAAACAGCGCGTCTGCTGGCCTCTTTGAGGTGTGTCGCCCGCCCTGCCTGACCTGCTTGAAAATGGTTGGCGTAAAAAACAGATTTTATATTTTGGAAATACGGTTGGATTGTGTATATTTGCCAATATTGGCAAATAATGATGTTGTTATGTCCACACTAATTTAACTTAATATGAAAAAAGTAATTTATCTGGTAACCTTGTTGATGTTGTCGGCATTTTCAGCTATGGCTGATACTGCATCGCTGACTTTTGCTGATGCAGGGCTTGCCGCGGGAAGCATGGTAGATCTGAGTCCGGTAGCTATGGGTTCTGACATTAAACTTGTGTTCGAGCAGGGAACTGCGTTTCAGCCCCCTAAAATAACTTCAACCGGGAGGGTGACCCTGACACAGGGATCAATATTGAAAATCATTGGTACAAGTAATAAGATAAAGATAACAAAGGTCATACTGACCTCGCGGAGAAAAAGCAGCATGTTTTCTGCCGGAAGTGCGAGCTGTACACCGGAAGGTACATTCACTCTTGATGAAACTGCGTTTACCGGTACATATGAACCTAAGCAAAGCGCTGAGGCAGTGCAGATAACCCCCACGGTAGGTGCGCCTGAAATAATTGCGATATCTGTTACATACACTGGCGGAAGCGGTGGGGGCACAGATCCGGATAATCCTGACAATCCCGATGATCCTGACGATCCGGTTTCTGACAACACATTCACTGTTTCATTCAACACGCCCGAAGAGTTTGCATCGATGTCGGTGATCAATGTTGCCGACGACAGCAATACCTGGCGTTATGACCGCAACGGTAAATATGTGTCGATACGTAATGATATGGGCAACACTGTGCCAAAGGATGATTATCTTGTGACTCCGGCGCTATCGCTCAAAGCCGGTCATTTCTATAGACTTGATTTTAAGGCATGGTGCGATAATCCTGATTATGAAGAGAAAATAGGAGCCTATATCGGCACCTCTCCCGAAGCTTCGGCGCTAACCCGTGTTATTGTTCCCGAAACTGTGGTTGACAATACTGTTCCACGCCTGTATTCCAATAGATTCACAGTCGAGGCCGACGGTACATACTATATTGCGGTACATGCGTCAAGCGCACCGGGCATGTTCATGCTCTATGTCGATGATATAGAGGTGAGCCGTGCGGTAAACGGGGATGCTCCGGCTGAAATAGATGACTATTCAGTAGTGCCCGAAACTACAGGCCAGCTGAGCGCCACAATCTCACTGACCGCTCCGTCAGTTACAATGAGTGGTGGCACACTCACGGATATAACCTCCGTGGTTATAAAACGCGACGGCAATGATCTCACCACACTATCTTCACGCCCCGGAGAGCCTGTTTCATTCACTGACACGTCGATTGCAGAGAACGGTTTCTACACCTATACCGCGACGGTAGAAAATTCACAGGGCAAAGGGTTTGACTCCAAAGCCACGGTTTATGTCGGGATGGCGGCTCCATCAAATCCTGTTATGCTTGGGGTTGAGGAACCTACATACGGAACGCTCCATTTTGAATGGCAGCCTGTCACATCAAATATCTATGGGCACGAAATAGCGCCGTCGGCAGTATCCTATATAATTACTGACTCTGAAAATAATATTGTAGCCGACAATCTTAGCGGCAACAGTGCTACAATAGAATATGTGGCGCTTAATGATCCGCAACGCATTACAGCGTTTACTTTGAAGGCTGTGACTGCCGCTGGCATGTCGGCAAAAGGCGCTTCTACTGGAATTGTTGCAGTAGGCTCACCGTTCTCTATGCCGTTTGCAGAGAATTTCCCCGGCGCTTTGCTCACTGAGAATCAGGAGGCTGAGATTATTGCCGATCCGGTTCATGCAGTGGCCCGATGGGGCTTTTTCGAAGGAATGGTGTTGCATGATATTTATCCTGTGACACCTGACGGTGGTATGATGTCGATGGTTACTTTGACAACTGGCGACAGCTCCGTATTCCGCACAGGCAAGATACATATTGATGCGGATGCTGCGAATCCTTATTTGTCGCTGTTCTATTATGCCGTACCCGAAGCGGCGGATAATTTTACTGTTGCGGTTAACGACGATGAGCTTCTCAAGGTAGTGATAGGCCAGGATACCCGCGGATGGCATGAGGTGCTTGTGCCTCTTTCATCTTATAGAGGTGCCGATGTGCGTGTTGCTATCACCGGTGTATGTGCCGCTCATGAAATACCGATCTGTATCGATAACATATCAGTGAAAAACGAGCCGGAGCTTGATATGGAGATTTCGCGCGCACGCATCCCGTATGAAATGATCCAGAGCAACGTCCACCGTTGCAACATCCGTGTCACCAATCTTGGTGTAAGTCCGTCAGGTGACTACATTGTGACCCTGTTGAAAAACGGTGAGGATCTTTATAGTTCGGAAGGAACCTCGCTGGAGCGTGGTGAAAGTAAAGATTTCACATTTGATATAACCTGTGGCGACGGCCCGGGTGAAACGAATGTTTACAAAGTTGAACTCAATGTGGGCGGTGACGAGAATCCGGATAACAATAGCGTGACCGTCACTTCGAAAGTGGCTGACGCATATCTGCCGGTTCCTGAGGGGCTTACCGCTGTTAAAGAAGCCGGCGACAGTTTCCGGATTGAATGGAATGCAGTTGATCCTGACGATCTGCCTGCCCGTACTGTTACAGAAAGCTTTGAGGCATACGATGAGTTTGAGATCAACAAGGCAGGGGAGTGGGCATTTAACGATGGTGACGCCTGTGCTGTTTACGGTATACGCGACGGTTATCACTCATATCCCAATATGTTCGCTCCAATGGCTTTTATGGTGTTTAACAATCACGACGGTTACTTCCCTCAAATAGGTACCTCATCTTTCGCTCCGCATACCGGTGGCCAGTGCATGATGTCGGCCTCGGTTGATATCATTAACTCCACTGACCGCGATAATGACGACTGGTTGATCTCTCCGCGCCTTTCCGGAGCGGCCCAGAACATTTCGTTCTATGCTCGCAGTTCGGGGATGGTATTTCCGGAGAAATTCCGCATAATGTATTCCGTTAACGACAGGCTTCCATCCTCTTTCACTGAGCTGTCAACTGTGGAGCGTGTTCCTGCCGAATGGACCCGATATGAAGCTGATCTTCCCGAAGGAACTACCTATTTTGCAATATGCAACATAAGTCACGACGCTTACATGTTCTTTATCGATGATGTGAGCTTTACGGCCGCGCCTGTTGAAGCTTCACTTATAGGCTATGATGTGTTTGCGGGAGATCCTGAAACGTCCGATTGGCGTAAGCTTAATGCTGAGCCTCTCACTACTCCGGTTATGACTACGGCTGATGTCGTGCAGGGAGAAAGTGTCCGTGTCCGTTCGGTATTCGACAAGGGGGTGTCCGCACTGTCCGAACCTGTAGTTACGGGATTATCTTCCGTCACAGTGCCGGGTACTGAAGATAACATCTCTGAACCTGAATATTATTCCACCGGAGGTATACGGCTTTCATCAAGGCCTACTGTGCCGGGTATTTACATAATGCGCCAAGGATCCTCATGCCGCAAGATTGTGGTGAAATAGTGCCGCTCGTATGTGAAAATATTTGTCAGTGTCGGGATAAATGGTTAAATTTGCACCCGGTTTCGTAATCTCTGGCAAGACAAGCGGCTTGGCCATATTGCGATTATTGTTAATTAAAAACTTAAATAAGCAATGGATTTAATTAAAGTTGTCGAGGAGGCATATGCCACCGGCAAGCAGCACCCCGATTTCGGCCCCGGTGACACCATTACTGTGGCTTATCGTATCAAAGAGGGTAACAAGGAGCGTATTCAGCAGTATCGCGGCGTTGTGATACGCATTTCTGGCGAAGGTGACAAAAAACGTTTCACCGTCCGCAAGATGAGCGACAACATCGGTGTTGAGCGTATCTTCCCCATCGAATCTCCGTTCATTGACTCTATAGTTGTGAACAAGTACGGTAAAGTTCGCCGTGCCAAACTTTACTATCTCCGCAAACTCACCGGTAAGAAAGCACGCATCAAAGAGCGTCGTCTTAAATAATCCGGTTCGATTTCATCATTATGGCGTCCGCTTTCCGTTCAGGGAGGCGGACGTTTTTTGTTGGCAATAACTGCTTCTAAATGGTGGAATACAACAGGCGCCATTGCTCATTCAGCAATGGCGCCTGCGGTGTATCTTAAATCAGCGGTAGGATCAGAGGCCGAGCTCTGTCTTCACTTTGGGGGTGACGTCAATCACGTCCTTTCCGGTGAAGATAGGCATTTCATTGTAGAAAATGAATGTGAAGTTTCCGGCTTCGCCTACAGCCTGAATGGCACGCTGCACTTTCTGCTGAACGGGAGCTACGAGAAGTTCGGTCTGCTGCTGGAGATTCTGGTTGGCAGAGGCACGCCACTGCTGATATTTCTGGGCCAGTTCCTCGATTTCCTGCTGGCGGCGCTGTTTGATGGCGTCGGGGGTGTCGGGCGAAAGGGCCTGGAATTCGTCATATTTTTTCTGGATTTCGCTCTCCATTCCCTTGGCTTCTTCCTGAAGTTTATTGTTGATTGTGGCTATTTCTTCCTGAACCTTGGTGTACTCGGGCATGCTGCGGGTGAGTTCCTCAACATTGACAACTCCAAATTTGGCTTGCGCAGAGGCTAAGAAAGGGATTGCTACAAAGAGCGCTACAATAATTTTTTTAATCATTTCGGTATTATGGTTTAGTTAATTTTCAGAATGGAGAGGTGGCTTATGCACCCCGCAAATTTAGTCAAATTAATTTGAAAAACCTAACTTGGCAAGGACTTCCTTGCTGACATCGATACGTGGGGAGGCGAATATTACGTCGGCTGATGAGGCCCGGTCGAATATGGCCATGTATCCACGCTCTTCGGCCACTTTCTTTATGGCGTTGTACACATCGTCCTGAATGGGCTTAAGCAAGCTCTGACGCTTCTTGTAAAGCTCACCTTCCGGGCCGAAGTATTTGTTGCGGAGTTCGGTGGCCGCATTGTTCTTGGCCACGATCTCTTCCTCGCGGCGCTTCTGCATGTCGTCGGTCAGGAATACTTTTTCGTTCTGATAGTTCTTATACAGGGTCTGTGCCTCGGTGGCGGCTTGCTCCACCTCTTTCTGCCATCGTAGTGAAAGCTGGTTGAGCTGTTCGTTGGCCATCTCGAAAGCAGGCACATTTTTCAGTATATATTCCATGTCGACCATGGCAAACTTCTGGGCCCCGGCTGAGAACGCTGCGCCCAGCACTATGGCCATAATGATAAGTATCTTCTTCATGTGTGTGAAATTAATGAGTCGTTTATAGATTATGACAATCTCACGCTTCAAATGTTTAAACGCCGGTTAAAATTCCTGTCCGAGGATGAAGTGGAAGTGACTTCCGCCACGGGTGCCGAATACCTTGTCGAAGCCATAGGCCCAGTCAATACCCATCATACCTACCATCGGGAGGAATATGCGCAGGCCGGCGCCGGCACTGCGTTTGAATGTGAAGGGCGAGAAGTTGGCCACTGAGGTCCATGCGTTGCCGGCTTCTACAAATGTAAGGCCATATATGGTGGTGGAGGGCTGGAGCAGGAACGGGAAGTGGAGTTCAAGCCCGAAGCGGGTATAGGCATAGCCCTCTTTGCCCCACGGAGTGAGAGATCCGTTCTCATAGCCGCGCAATCCGATTGTTTCGGTGGCATAGGCATATGATCCCGACATTCCGTCGCCTCCCACATAGAATGTCTCGAATGGTGTGCGGCGCCAACGGTTGTAGCTTCCGAGCAATCCTATGTCGGCACGGGTCATGAGCACCAGAGTCCATTGTCCGTTGGGGTCGGTGAGCGGTGTGTAGGTGCGTGACTTGAAGCGCAGCTTCCAGTATTCTATCCATGAATAGAGCTCTTTCTTCGATTCGGGAGTGTTTTCCTCATAGAGTTTCTTCCAGTCCTTGTTCTGGAACAGCGACCACGGCGGAGTGAGCGAGAGGTTGAGGGAGAATGTGGATCCGCGGCGTGTGTATATCGGGTTGTCGATTGAGTTGCGCGCAAGCGTGAGCCCGAGCACAATAGAGTTTGACGTACCGTTGTTCATGTAATACAGATATTCCCAGTTCTTGAGATAATACCAGTTGTAGGAAAGGTCGGTCTGGAATGTGAAATAGTCGTCAGGCCATTTCAGGCGTTTGCCGAAACCTACAGTCAGGCTTGCCATCTGGAGCACCTTGTTGGGGTCGTAGGCGTTCTGATAGCTGTTGTTGTAATAGTTGCTGTTGTTGTTCCATGAGTTGCCGAGGCCGTAGTTGTAATAGGAGTTGCCCCACATATTGTTGTAGTAGGAGGAGTTCACACCTGTCTGGCGGCTGAAATATGCCGAGATGGAGAATGCGTTAGGCCTTTTGCCGCCGAACCACGGGTCGAGGAAGGATATGCTGTAAGCCTGATAATAACGGGCGTTGGTCTGGGCCGAGATAGTGAATGTCTGTCCCTCGCCCTGAGGTATCAACCCTTTGTATTTCTTGGGATGAAGAAGGTTCTGCATGGAGAAGTTGTTGAACTTCAAGGCCACCTTGCCGATGATACCCGTTTGTCCCCATCCGAGTGAAAACTCTATCTGGTCATTGGCTTTTGACTCTAAGTCCAGCACTATATCCACTGTTCCGTCATCCTCGTTGGGGCGTACGTCGGGCTTCAGATTCTCGGGATTGAAATGGCCTGTCTGAGCTATTTCGCGTACAGAACGCATAAGGTCATCGCGCGAGAACAATTCGCCCGGACGTATGCGTAGCTCTCGGCGTATCACCCGTTCATACAGACGGTCATTACCGTTTATAACCACATTGTTGATTCTTGCCTGCGGACCTTCGAGCACTCTGAACTCCAGATCAATGGAGTCGTTGGCCACATTGCGCTCTATGGGAATTACCTGGAAGAACAGATAGCCGTTGTTCATATATAGGTTGGCTACGGCGTCATCATCCTCGCGCAACCGTTTTTCAAGCATTTTCTGGTCATAGACATCGCCCGGGCGCATGTTGAGTATGTCTTGTAGCAACTCTGTGGGATACACTGTGTTGCCAACCCACGCTATGTCGCGGATATGGTATTTGTTACCCTCTTCGAGCCTGATGTATACATCCACGGTCTTTTCATCATGTTTGGCAACACTGTCGGAGAGAATCCGGGCGTCGCGGTAGCCTTTGGAGTTGTAGAACTCTATGATGCGTTTGAGGTCGTCGCGGAAGTCGCTTTCAACGAATTTTTTCTGCTTGAAGAGGTTTATGAGTTTGTTTTTCTCATTGGTTTTCTTCATTACGCGTTGTAACTTTCCATCGGAGAACACCTTGTTGCCGTCGATATAGATCTTGTGAACCTTGGTTTTGTCGTGGCGGTTTATATTTATGTCCACGATCACAGTATTGGGCTCGGAAAGGTCATCGGTGAGCTTTACATCTACCTGTGCGTTGCTGAATCCTTTGCTTTCGTAATACTGCTTTACGATGGTTTTGATTCTGTTTATGATATTCTGTGTTATCTGATTGCCTTTAAGGAGCTGGAGCTTTTCCTCAAGATCTTTTCGTTCGCCTTTTTTGGCACCGTTGTAATTTACGGAGGATATACGCGGCTGCTGGCGCAGCTGTATGTCAAGCCATACCTTGTTGCCGACCGTTTTTTCCACTGCTATTGCCACAGAGGAAAACAGTTCCTGTGACCATAGGCGTTTACATGCCGCTGTGATTTCCGATCCCGGAATTTCTATCTTTTCGCCGATATGCAGTCCGCTGTAGCCTATCACCATGTCAGGTTGATAGTTGGGCGCGCCTGTTACTTTAATGCCGGCGATATCGTATTTGCGGGGCACAGTGGTGTATACCACAGTGGGCTTCATTACGGTGTCGGGCATTTCCTGAGCCGCTGAATGTGTACAAGCCCCGATAAAGGCCAGCAATATGAGCAGTTTTATCTTGTGAAACATGATCGGTTGGTGAATTTCTAAGATTTTATTTGTTCGGATGTGAGGCCGAACCGGCGTTCACGGCCTTGATAGGCTAAAATGGCTTCATAGAAGCGTTCCGGAGTGAAATCGGGCCAGAATACATCGGTGAAATATAGTTCGGAATAGGCTATCTGCCAAAGAAGAAAATTCGATACACGCTCATCGCCTCCGGTGCGTATCATCAGGTCCGGATCAGGCATTCCTGCGGTGGATAGCCGAGCGGCAAACATTTCGTCCGTGATTTCCTCAGGCGATATGGTACCTTTGGCAACTTCTTCGGCCAGTAACCGTGTGGCGCGCGCTATTTCCCATCGGGATGAATAACTGAGGGCCAAGGTGAGCTGAAGACCTGTGCAGCCGGCGGTAAGTTCCATACATTTGTCGAGGCGCTCCATAGCCTCCCGGGGCATTCTGTCAAAGTCTCCTATCATGGTAAGCCTTACATTGTTGCTTACCAGTACGGGGGTCTCACGTTCAAGTGCTATCACTATCAGCGACATCAGGGCGTCTACTTCGGCTTTCGGACGG
>URII01000046.1 GCA_900547825.1 uncultured Porphyromonadaceae bacterium | reverse complement strand
AGTTTTCATCTGGAGAGAAGGCTTGTTCTTACCGGCATATTCCACTGAATTATATATGGTGGTGACATTGGTGGACCATCCATCTGGAACCATTACAGCATTAGTGGCCGAACCGGTGAAATCAGCTGTTTCCTCAACAGGGCCCTCCTCACTCTTCATTACGTAAGTGACACGCAGTATATAATCATTGGCACCTCGGGCCTGCTGCCAGTTGGCGGTAAATCCGTCTTCGTCCACATCAGTAGCCTCCAGGAGTTCCGGCACATCAACCGGCGGACGGCCTCCGCATACATCAAATGTGATATATCCGTCGGTCGATTCCTGTATATTGGTCAAAGGACGGTTAAGCGACGCGCCGGCCCATGTGCGCATCGAGGGGACTGTCTCATCAGTAAACGAGGTCTTGCCCGAAGTACCGGGAAAGGAGTTTCCGGCACGGGCTGTAGGACTGTCAACCGTAGAGTTGTTCGCCTCTTCAAGGTCAACGTATTGATGAGTGGCAGTGTTGTTGACCCTGTTGTAATCCCATACGCTCTGAACATAGTCAATATGCCAAACAAGCATTCCGTGGCCCGGCAGGTAAGTATCCCATCCCTCTTGCTGGCGGTTCTCGAGAAGGAAAAACTCACTCTTCTTGCTTGTAGGTATGATGCATCCGTCGTTTGACTCGGTTATCGGCTTGAGCTCTATTGTAGCAGGGGCGTCAAGCACACGGGGCTCCATCCATTTAAGCGCATTACGCTCATATATGGAATAGGCCGGCGGAGTGCGGCCATCGTTATTGTATGGCCCATAATCGAGAACCGACCATTCACCGGGTGTAAAAGCAGATGTATAAGTAGTGGCATACAGGTCGGGAAGGCCGAGTACATGGCTGAACTCATGCACAAAAGTGCCTATCCCGTCAGGCTTCTCCGTGCTGGCTTCCCATTCATTTGAACAGGCGTAGTGATCCACAATCACGCCATCGTAACGGTATGTGCCGGCTCCGGCCGAAGATATATCGAAGGAATGGGGCCACACTGTGCTCGCACCTCCGCCGGTAGCCTCGCCTCCGCCTGCATAAAACACATATACATTGTCAATATAACCGTCGTTATCAGTATCGTATTTCGAAAAGTCCACATCCGGATCAAGTGCCGAAAGGGCATCGGTTACCATCTGCCAGGCATTCTTGTCATTGCCATAAGAATCGTTAGCACCATAATAACTGCGGCGGCGTGACAGCTTCACCGGACCATATACATCAAACTGAGGCCGGAACAATCCGTGGCTCTGGTCAATAAAATACTGGCGTGCGCTTCCCGTACCGCCATAATCGGTAAATGTCTCTCCATTAAGAAGACGGTTGAAATAATCATACGGATCATCAAGTGTGAAATCCACATCAGAATAACTCACAAGGATCACACATGCGGGTACATCGCCCGTGCTTGGAAATGTCGTTGTACATAACCCTATGCCTGACTGGGGAATACGCTGCATCGACTTAGAGGGTTCTCTCCTCATGTCGGCAGCCGCTTTCATCAGGGCGTTACGGTCAGTCCGCGCGATAAACGCCTTGGCCTGAGCCGACCTACGCGATATGTCAACAGCCTTGATACCGGAACTGACAAGATTGCCCGAAGCGTCAAGGGCGGCATAACACAGATTCTGCGACTCATCCGCAAGCATCACACAACTGTCCTCCGAAAGATAGTAATGGTGGTGTTCATCCCCTTGCAGGTAGGCCTTTACAGTCGTACCGTCAGGTTGCGGAATAGTCAATAACCCCCTTTTTGCCACGATGGCACTTGCATCCGCGGTTACGAGCATAACTGCCCCTGCCGCGAGTAACGTTCTTAATTTCATCTGATCAGTTTTACGGTTAATATTGTATTGTTTATGCGATATTTTTTCATTCATGCAATGAATTGAGGCAAATATAATATTATCGTCTATATTTACAGCGCCCTTAAAAGTTAAAATATCTAAATAAAAATTCCCCGCAAATCCTGTCTGCCAGGTAACTGCGGGGAATTTAAGTCAGTCTTTCAGTATCCTACACTCTCATAATTCGCATAGTGTACGAATGGGCCGGTCGCTTTATTTTTCCACTTTATAGATAGGAAGAACGCGATGGATAGCCTGATCGAGCGAAATAAGTGTTTCTGTGCCTATCACACCGTTGATAGTCTGGATCCGATCATTGAGAAGCTCCATAAGGTGCTCGTTGTCACGTGCATATACCTTAATAAGAACAGAATAGGGACCAGTGGTGTAATATGCTTCAGTTACCTCGGGTATTTTCTCCAATTCGGGAATTACCTCACGGTACATGTTGCCGCGTTCGAGGTTCACACCTATGAACGTGCATGTAGCGAATCCAAGCATTTTAGGGTTAACTGTGTAACCTGAACCTGTGATAACTTTCATGTCGATCAGACGCTGTATGCGCTGATGGATTGCCGCACGTGATACTCCACACTTTTCGGCGATATCTTTCGATGAGATTCGCGCATTGCGCATCACTATTTCAAGGATGCGACGGTCAAGATTGTCTACTTTACCCATAGTGATTGATTGATAATTTATTCACCGCAAAATTAATCAGTAATTCACTTAAAAACTCATCAAAACACATAAACAAATGTTAAAAACGCATGTTTTGGGCACAAATCACACTAAATTCAGCCCGCTCCGGCCTCAATATAGAGCCACAATGTCATTTTAATACAAAAAAGCACCCGGACTTTAACAGCCCGGGTACCCGTTCACTATGGTTATTGATGATTTTTTACATCATGCCACCCATTCCGCCCATACCCGGAGCAGGCATTGCGGGAGCGGGATTCTCCTCTTTCTTGTCAGCTATGACACATTCGGTGGTAAGGAACATACCGGCAATCGAAGCGGCATTTTCAAGAGCCACACGGGTCACCTTGGCAGGATCGATCACACCGGCTGCCATAAGATTCTCGTATTCGCCTGTGCGCGCGTTGTAACCGAAGTCGGCATTGCCTTCCTTCACTTTCTGCACCACCACGGCACCTTCCTGTCCGGCATTCTCCACGATCTGACGGAGAGGCTCCTCAATGGCACGCTTCACGATAGCGATACCTGTGGTTTCATCATCATTGCCACCCTTGAGAGCCTCAAGCTCGGCCACACAGCGGATATAAGCCACACCGCCGCCCGGCACAATGCCTTCGGCTATGGCAGCACGTGTTGCGGACAAAGCATCGTCCACACGATCCTTTTTCTCTTTCATCTCCACCTCGCTCGGTGCGCCGATGTGCAGCACAGCCACACCGCCGGCGAGTTTGGCAAGACGCTCCTGAAGTTTCTCGCGGTCATAGTCGCTTGTGGTCTGTTCGATCTGGGCTTTGATCTGAGCCACACGATGTGCTATGGCCTCTTTTGAGCCGGCACCGTTCACGATAGTGGTGTTCTCCTTGTTGACATTCACTTTTTCGGCACGTCCGAGATATTCGATAGTGGCCGATTCAAGCTTCATGCCCTTTTCTTCGGAGATTACCGTACCTCCGGTAAGAACGGCAATATCCTCAAGCATCTCCTTGCGGCGGTCGCCGAAACCGGGAGCCTTGACAGCGCACACCTTGAGCGATCCGCGAAGACGGTTCACAACAAGAGTGGCCAGAGCTTCCTGATCCACATCCTCAGCCACTATGAGCAAGCCGCGGCCGCTCTGTGCGGTAGCCTCGAGGATAGGAAGCATGTCCTTGAGGTTGGAGATCTTCTTGTCATATATAAGGATATAGGGATTCTCCATCTCGCATTCCATCTTGTCGGGATTGGTCACGAAATAGGGGGAGATATAACCGCGGTCAAACTGCATACCCTCCACGATATCCACCGTGGTTTCAGTGCCCTTGGCCTCGTCTACGGTTATCACACCCTCTTTTTTCACCTTTTTCATAGCCTCGGCTATAAGTCGGCCTATAGCCTCGTCATTGTTAGCCGACACACGGGCCACATCCTCGATTTTCTTGAAATCGTCGCCCACTTCCTCGGCCATATCCTTGATTTTGGCAACAACGGTTGCAACAGCCTTGTCGATACCACGCTTGATATCCATGGGGTTGGCGCCTGCAGCCACGTTTTTAAGGCCTACCGAAATAATGCTCTGGGCAAGTACGGTAGCCGTTGTTGTACCGTCACCGGCATCATCGCCTGTCTTGGAAGCCACTTCCTTTACGAGCTGGGCACCCATATTCTGGAACGGATCCTCGAGCTCGACCTCACGGGCCACGGAAACACCGTCCTTGGTGATGTGGGGCGCACCGAACTTCTTTTCAATTATAACGTTGCGTCCTTTCGGGCCAAGCGTTACTTTCACAGCGTCAGCAAGTGAGTCAACGCCTTTTTTAAGCTCCTCACGAGCCTTGATATCGAATTTTATCTCTTTTGCCATAACTATATGCTTTTATATCTGTTTTTACAATCTTGAAAATGATACCTTATCCGATTACTGCCAGCACATCGCTCTGACGCATGATGAGATATTTCTCTCCGTCAAACTCCACTTCAGTACCGGCATACTTGCCATACAGCACTTCGTCGCCCTCTTTAAGCTCCATTTTTTCATCCTTGGTGCCGTTACCGGCAGCCATAACTTTACCTTTAAGAGGTTTTTCCTTTGCGGCATCAGGGATTATAATACCTGCCACAGTGACTTCTTCAGCGGGAGCCGGGAGGATAACTACCCGGTCAGCCAACGGTTTGATATTCATAGTCGTTAATTTTATAGAATTATTGTTTTTTAATTGATTCAATGTAATGGGCAAACGCTCACGCCATATAACCATACATATACCGTGCCAAACTTATGGGTCTGACACGGCGTTTGGTTTCGTGACGCATTGACATAACAACCGGCACGTCATGGAGGTTCATTATTCCACTATATGGAATCCGGCCTCGGCAAGCCCCTTTTTGATATCCTTTATATGCTGATGGTTACGAGTTTCAAGTTCGGCACGAAGCAGGCATCCGTTGATCTGGGTGTCAGGTGCATTACGTTCATGCGTCACCGAAATGATATTGGCACCAAGCTCCCCTATCACGGCACACACTTTCGAAAGCTGTCCGGGTTTATCGCTGAGGTCAAGGGTTATAGTGCAGTCACGTCCACCTTTCACCAAACCGCGGGTTATCACGCGGTTCAGGCTTGTCACATCTATATTTCCGCCTGACACCAGAGCCACTGTCTTTTTACCCGTGACAGGAAGTTTGTCAAACATGACAGCCGCCACTGCCACAGCTCCGGCACCTTCGGCCACAAGCTTCTTCTGCTCGATGAGTGCCAGAATGGCGGCTGCAATTTCGTCCTCGCTTACAGTGACCACATCGTCCACATACTGACGCACAAGTTCAAATGTAAGTTCACCGGGCTCCTTTACCGCTATTCCGTCGGCTATTGTGGAAACACTGTCAAGATGCACTTTCTCACCTCGTTTCACTGACTCATACATGCTTGGCGCACCTTCGGCCTGCACACCATATACTTTTATATCCGGATTTATGCTCTTAAGAGCGAAAGCCACGCCGGCTATCAAGCCTCCGCCTCCGATTGGCACAACGACTGCCTCCACATCAGGCATTTCCTCATAAATTTCGAGACCTATGGTTCCCTGTCCGGCTATGACCTGCGGATCATCAAACGGATGTACAAATGTATACCCGTGCTCATCACGCAGTTCCACTGCCTTCTTATATGCATCATCATATACTCCAGGCACCATCACCACCTCTGCACCGTAATTCTTTGTAGCGGTGACTTTGGAAATAGGAGCTCCCGCCGGAAGGCATATTATGGATTTTATGCCGCTGCGCGTGGCCCCAAGAGCCACACCCTGCGCATGGTTGCCGGCCGAGCACGCTATCACGCCGCGTGCTTTTTCCTCTTCAGTGAGCTGCGATATTTTATAATAGGCTCCACGGAGCTTAAATGCTCCCGTGCGCTGCTGGTTCTCGGGTTTGAGAAACAGTTTTACTTTAGGATTGATCTTGGTGGATTCGATAAGGCGTGTGTGACGCGCCACGTCGCGCAGCACTCCCGCTGCGTGATAGATGTCCTTGATGTCTAATTTAGAGTTAGTTGCCATAATCCTTGTGTATAGTATCAGATATGTTGCAAATTTAGCAAAATCCTCCGTCAACGACACAGTCCGCCAACGGATTTTTCGTAATTTTGCACCGGTAAAATCACTTCAGGCTCACAATCTATGGAAATAAAAGAGAAGATACGGGAAACCAAACGCCGCTTCATGGCCATGCGCAACGGCATTGTTGCCGACACACTACGCTCGTCAGGGCTCCCTTACCGGATCATATTCGGCCTTAACCTGCCTCAGCTCGCAGAGATAGCAAACGACACCGGGCCTGACAGAGAACTGGCCGAAGCGTTGTGGGCCAATGTGACGACACGCGAAAGCCTTATGCTCGCCCCGATGATATTCCCCGGAAGCGACCTCTCATTTGAAACCGCGGCCTCAATGCTTGAGGCATCGCCGAGCATAGAGGTGACCGATATCCTTGTACACTCGTTGCTCCGCAAGCAGCCTTTTGCGAGAAACCTCATCTTAAATTACGCATCACATCCCGCCGACATGCTCCGATACGGAGCCATGCGGCTTTTGGCAGCCACGTGGCGCAATAATCCTGACGGAGCCAAGGATTTAGCCGAAGCGGAAGCATCGCGCCAATGCGCCATGACGCGCATAGTGGCCATGAATATTCTTGACGATATGGAATTCAGCGGGTTGAATTAGCCGTAGCCGGATTTTTGCCACGGGCCCACATGTCGAGCTTATCGCCGAGCCACACACCGCCTATAATCAGCACACATCCTATTATACCTACTATGGTTATTGTCTCATGCAGGAACAATGCCGAGGCAAACAGTGTGACCACAGGCTGGAAGTAAAGATAGTTGCTGGCTTTGACAGCACCTAATTTCTTAACGGCCACAGCCCATATTATAAATCCGAATACGGATCCGATAAGGCCGAGGAACAGAAGGTTACCGAGCACGGCCATGTTTGTAAGCTCCCCGTAATGCAGCTCTCCCGACTGGGCGAACAGGAACGGCAACGCCGTGAGGACTCCGTAGAAAAATGTTTTGCGCGATATGAACATAACATCATAGACCGCCTGCAACCTGCGCAATATCAAGCAATAAACCGACCAGCTCAACGCCGACGCCAACGACAGAAGGTCACCGAGAGGATTCATCTTCACCACAAAACTACTGTTGAAGATAACGCACCCCACTCCGAGGAATGCGACCAAGGATCCCACGATAACCCCTTTCGACGGTCGCTCACTTCGGTAAAGGGCACCGACAAGAAGCGTTGTCAGCAACGGCGACATGGATGTGATGAGCGACACATTGGTCACGAGAGTATACTCAAGCGCCATGTTTTCGGCGATGAAATATATTGACCCGGCACAAAGACCGCAGAGCAGAAACAGCCCTTCGTCCTTCCACGAATTACTTCTGAACCGCTTGTGGCTTATAATGGCAAGCAGCACATAGGCCAGAATAAAACGGTAGACATAAATTTCCACCGGCCCGAGCCCGTGGTCAAGAAGCACTTTTGATGATACGAACGATGCCCCCCAGGCAGTTACAGTGATGGCGGCTCCGAGATGAAAGAGCACGTGTCCCATCGTTGTCTTCTTACTTTTGCCGGAGACATCAACGGCTTGCGGATTGGTTTCCATGGATTGTTTCAGATAATGTGTCGCGGCCCAAAATTACAACATTTTCCACATTCCGGCAAACTCCCGACATGAATTATTTGTTAGCTGAGTATAATAGTTCCGCAACTTTGACGCGGCATAATTATTTTTGTATATTTGCACGTTTAATAATTTAACTTAATACGATTCAAGACATGAAACTCATCAAGACCTTAGGAGCAAGTGTACTCGTAGTCACCCTCCTTGCATCTTCGGGATGTAACTCTATGACCAACACAGGGAAAGGTTCCCTTATAGGCGGTGGTGCAGGCGCAGGTGTAGGCGCAGGCCTCGGTGCTATTATAGGCGGAGGCAAAGGCGCCGGAATAGGCGCAGCCATAGGCGCGGCCGTCGGCGCCGGAGCAGGTGCGCTGATAGGCAACAAAATGGACAAGCAGAAAGCTGAACTACAGCGCCAGCTTGATGAAGCTGCCAAAGTAGAGACAGTTACTGACCAGAACGGTCTGAAAGCCATCAAGGTGACATTTGAAGGTGGCATTCTGTTCCCCTTCAACAGCACTACCTTAAGCTCCAACGCCAAGGCCGACCTCACCAAATTTGCCACCTCACTGATCCAGAACCCCGAAACCAACGTTCAGATCTACGGCTACACTGACGACAAAGGCTCAATGGCAGCCAACGAAAAGGTGGCTACCGGACGTGCCGATGCAGTTCGCACATATCTGCTCAACAGCGGTGTGGCTGCCAACCGCCTCACGGCCCAGGGACTCCCGATGCAGGATTATGTGGCTTCCAACGCCACCGAGGAGGGCCGCGCCCAGAACCGCCGTGTGGAAGTATACATCACAGCCAACGAGGCAATGATCCGTCAGGCCGAGGCCGGCACACTCAAATAACACTATCCCGCAGATTTTATCTTCACCCATATCGGGCCGCGACTCCTTGTAGAGGGCGCGGCCCGTTTAATTATGTTATTATTTATTATGCCATAGCGAAGAGCCGGCTGAATATCGGGGATTTTTAGTAACTTCGCAAGTTGATGAAATGGCTTTATAAGATTCTACGCTCTTTGCTTGTGACACTCGCGGTTTTGGTGATCGTAGTGCCCGGACTGGTATATGCCATTCTTTCACTTTCGGTGTTCACTGACATGATTGCCGACACGGCCTCTACCGAACTGTCAAAGCTGCTCGGAGTGAAAGTGAATATAAAAAGCGTTGATATATCGCCTTTTAACCGCGTGGCATTGCGCAACGTCACTATCACTGATTCCGTGGGCACCGACACCATAGCCTCGATAGGACGCCTCGGAGCCGGCATAGAACTTTCTGAGCTTATCACCAGGAAAAATATTGTCATAAATTATGTGGAGCTTATCGACCTTGATGCCCGGCTGAACAAAGCCGATCCAGAAGCACCACTGAACATCCAGCCTATAATCGAAGCTCTGAAGCCAAAAGATCCCAACAAGCCCCCCACAAAATTCGACTTCAAGGTACAGACCATAATAATACGACGCTCCAAAGCCTCCTATGATATTCTTTCCGCGCCAAAGCTTCCTGACAACAGGTTCGATCCCAACCACATATCCATCAACGACCTGCGTGCTGACCTAAGGCTGCCGCGCATGACCAACGACGATTTCACCATAGATCTGAAACGGCTCGCAATGGATGAGCGCTCGGGTCTATCTGTGACCAATCTGTCGGGGCTGTTTCATATAACATCCCGATACACTACCGTAAGCGGATTCAAATTCACCATGCCCGGCTCGTATATAACACTTGAGCCGTTGAAGCTGGAATATGAGTCGTTGAAAACCTTGGGAGCATCATTCCGTTCACTGCCGGTGGATATTTCAATTCCGGAGGGGTGCCATCTCTCTACCCACGACTTCGCGCCACTGCTTCCGGCGTTGGAACCGCTCCATCTTCTCGTGGATATATCACTGAAAGCCCAAGGTCATGTAAACGATCTCGACATAAGTGCCTGCGACATATCGCTCAGAGGACGCGACACCGGAATATCTCTGGCAGGCGGCATAACCGGGCTTACCGAGGGGAAAGATTCAATTTATGCCGACGTTTACAGATTGAACATAAATGCCTCCGGAACGGATGTAGCGGAAATAACCGAATCATTCACACCCCTGTCACCCGATGTAAAGAATCTTCTTCATGCGGTGGGTAAAGTTACATTCGACGCAACCGGATCATATACCCCCCACGCATCACAGATCAAAGCCGAACTATCCTCCCAACCCGGCAATATAGCATTGGAAGCTTCGTCAACCAAGCTGAATGACATAACATCCGCCCAAGCCAAGGTCAATGTGAATTCTTTCGACCTGTCTAAGATTCTGCCGCCGTCAGTACGCGCCGGCGAGATATCTTTCACAGCCTCTGCCGAAGGAAAATTCAATAGAAACAAACCTATATCAGCTTCCGGCACAATGAATATCGACCATGCAACATGGCACGACACACAGTTCAACAGCATAACGGCCGACATAGCCTGGACTCCCGACGAAGGCACCCTCTCTCTTATATCAGATGACGCGGATGCGAAACTCACACTCATTGCCGATGCCGGTTTCGGCAACATACCGCACCTAAACGCCGACATGACAATAGAACGTCTTGACCTGCGCCCGATAGTGGAAAAAGGATTGTTCAGCCATTTTGCGGTATCAGGCCAGTGCGAAGCCAATCTGTCGGGCAACAACATAGAAGAAGCCGAGGGCCATATAAACCTGACCGACATAGTGTTCATTCGTGAGAACGGCGAGCATATACCGCTCAACGAAATAGACCTTGATGTAAACAACAGTTCCATACCGCGGCACATCCAGCTGAAATCCGACTTAGCCGACATAAGGCTGGAGGGTGACTACAGGCTGAAAACAATATACCGTGACGCACTGAACATACTCGCGTCCCTTTATCCATCCCTGATCAATCTGCCTGCTGACAAAAAAGAGGATGAAATAATCAACAACTTCATGCTTGACATGACGGTGAAAGACCTGGAGCCTGTAACCAAATTCAAGCCTCTGCCATTAAGTCTAATCTCTCCCCTCACCGCCAACATAATAATGGAGGGTGAGGACCGCCGCATGTCGCTTGCCATCGACGCCCCATATATATTACAGAAAAACAAGCTCATAGAAAACAGTTCCGTACGATTCGACGCCGATGCTGCAAACGGGCGGTCATCGCTATATCTGACCACCATGATGCCGACAAAAAACGGCCCAATGACCCTTACTGTGCAAGGCGACGGACATGCCGATCATATCGACTCCGATATAGAATGGCTTGTGGCCCGCAACCAGAAGTTTGACGGCCGTATCAGCACATCGGCAACATTCAGCCGCAATGAGGACAATCAGCTGCTGACACGCATCGACATAAATCCCGGAAACATGACATTCAACGACACGGTATGGACCATACATCCGGCCACAGTCGATATCGCCCCGCGCCGCATATCAGTAAACAACTGGGTGATAGACCATTCCCGGCAGAATGTGATAATTGACGGAGTAGTGTCGGCCGATCCCGAAGATGTGCTGAATCTGAACCTTGCCGACATCGACCTTGATTACATATTCGGCACACTCAACATACCCAACGTGATGTTTGGAGGCCACGCAACAGGCCACTTCACCGCCGCCGGGCTTTTCAGCGGCACACCCCGCATGTCGACATCACCCGAAGGGCTGAAAGTCAGAGGGCTCAGCTACAACAATTCACTGATGGGCGATGCTGTGATAGCAAGCTCCTGGCACCCGGATACCAAGGCTGTCACGATCGACGCCGACATATCACAGGCCAACGGATGCCGCTCCACTGTGAGAGGTGAAATAAAGCCCATGGTTGACTCTCTCGATTTCCGGTTTGACGCCGACCGCATAGGCGCCGGGTTCCTGCAACCGTTCATGGCAGCGTTCTCCTCATCCGTTTCAGGCTATGTTTCAGGCAAAGCCCGTCTTTGGGGAAGCTTCAAGAACATAGATATGGTGGGGGACATGTTTGCCGACGGATTCAAAATGAAACTCGACTTCACAAACACATATTATTCGGCTACCGATTCGATACGCCTTAATCCGGGCAACATCGAGTTCCACGATGTGATGCTGACGGATTCACGAGGCAATACAGCATTCCTCAACGGCTACCTGAAACATAAATATTTCAAGGAGCCGGAATTTGAGTTCCGGGTGTCGGATGCCCGAAATTTCCTCGTTTATGATGTTAAGGAAAACAGTGAGCATCCGTGGTACGGACGCGTGTTCGCCAACGGTTCCGCATCGGTTACAGGACGTCCAGGCGAAGTGGCCATCGACGTAAACATGACCACCGCTTCGGAATCAACGTTCGCTTTCGTACTGTCCGAGCAGCAGAATGCCGGTGAATACACCTTCATAACTTTCCGCGACCGCACTCCGCGCCCCCCGGCCGACAGTATCTCCGACGGGCCCAAGCCGGAACTGTTGCAACGGCTGCGGGCAGGCAAAGGGCCCGAACAGTCGACACCCACACGTTACAGCATGAACATAGCCATGGACGTGACCCCGGTCATGGCCGTGACACTCGTCATGGACCCCGTGGGAGGCGACCGCATACGGGCCAACGGAAGCGGTAACCTCAGGATGAGCTATGATTCACGCAACGAGGATCTGCGCATGTTCGGCACCTACAACATTGACCGCGGCAACTATAATTTCACCTTACAGGACATTATTCTAAAGGACTTCTCAATAGAGGAAGGAAGTTCCATATCATTTCACGGCGACCCGTATGCGGCCCAGCTGAACATTACCGCCGCATATCAAACCACAGCAAATCTCACTGATCTTGACGAATCATTCGCCACTGACAAGGATCTGAACCGCACGACAGTCCCGGTCAAAGCGCTTCTCAAAGTGACCGGCGACATGCGTCAGCCCGATCTGGCGTTCGACATTGACCTGCCCACTCTTTCATCGGATATCCGCAGCAAGGTTATGAGCGTGATAAACACCGACGAAATGATGAACCGTCAGATAATATATCTTCTGGCTCTCAACCGGTTCTATACCCCCGACTATATGAATGTGGATTCATCAGGCAACAATGAACTTGTGTCAATGGCCTCCTCTACCCTGTCCTCCCGCCTTTCAAACGCGTTGGGGGGCCTCAGCGACACATGGTCCATTGCCCCGAACATACGTTCCGACCGCGGCGATTTTTCCGATATAGAAGTGGATGTGGCGCTATCAAGTCATCTCCTAAACAACCGGCTCCTGCTTAACGGCAATTTCGGCTACCGCGACAACACGCTTAACAACAGTTCATTCGTAGGCGACTTCGACATAGAGTATCTCCTCAACCGCGCCGGCACAATACGCCTCAAGGCTTACAACCGCTACAACGATCAGAATTTCTACGTAAAATCGGCCCTTACAACCCAAGGTGTCGGCGTAGTGTTCAAACGCGATTTCGACAACCTCACCTCATGGCTCCGCCCTCTGTTTGGCAAAAAGCCCAAAGCTAATCCTCTCACCCCCGCCAAACGCGCGGCAATGCCGGCCGACAGCACCCGGCATGGATCAGAGGAAAGCGACTCCCTGCGCCTCGTCCCTATTGTGAAGATGCGCGAAACTCCATTATTCTGAATTCAAGTCCCCGATTAAGAAACTGTCTAAAATAAAAGCCGCAGTCCGGAATATCCTCCGACTGCGGCTTTATTATTAAATGTATTCTGGAAGAATCAGCGGATGATTACCTTCGAAACTTTGTTGCCCTGACGGCGGATGAATATGCCGTTGGCAGGTTCGGCAACACGCACACCCTGCAAGTTATAATAGATTACCGGCTCAGCTGACTCAACCCCGATATTGTCAATGCCACTCATTGACTTTGTCAGAGTCACTTTCATGTCGGCGAAGTTTGCCTCTATGGAGTATTCACCGGGAGCCACACACCATGATTTGCAGTTCGATGCATCTATATTGTTAGCATAAAGCTTCATAGCCGAGGCCACGCCTGTAGCGATTGTGGCACCCTCCTCTGCGGCACCCCAACGGTTGGCCTTCATATTAAGCTCATCCCAGTCGGCTCCCAGAGCATCGGTAAAGCTGAAATAGCAGTCAGCTTCAGGATCTGTGGCTTCAAGCACTACCTTTGAAAGCACATACTTGCTGCCATCCTTAGTCATGGCTTCGCCATACGAAGGATCCCACTGGTTGTCCTTTATATCACCTATAAAGTAAAGCTGAGCAGGCATATCGGTGACATCACCGCCACCTCCGCCACCGCCACCGGCGGAAACGATAGTCATTGTCATTGTAGAGAAATCGGCTGTTATGTCATAATCACCCGGTGCTATACCCCAGGAGTAAGCCGACGATGCATCCACACCTACCGCAAACTTCTGCATAGGAGCCGAACCGCCAACGCTTACAATCTTGTCCTTGGACGTGGCACCAAAACGGTCGGAAGCATTGATCACAGCATCCCATTCAGTAGAGGCTCCGGTCGATCCCAAAGCGGTAACGAATGTAAAGAACGCATTGGTCTCTCCCGATGCCGCACGCAGCTTCACATTTGAGGCAGTGAATTTATCCCCTTTCTTTGTCATGGCCACTCCAACATTGGTTTGCCATGAACCTTGCTCGAGATTACCCATGAGGTAGAGTTTATCAGGAGCATCACCGCCGGGGACATCACCTCCGCCGCCTCCGCCTGAGATTGCAACCTTGGTCCAGATGCAATAATCGTTGCCTGATGCTACAATATCACTGTTGGAATATCCGTCGGGCGATGACATGTCCGAGCCGATCTTCACCACGAGTTTTCCCTTGGATCCGGTCACTTCGGCCATATAGCAGTTGGTAGTGGTTTTGAGCACCTTCACGGCACTGTTGTTATGAAGGCCTACTGAATTACGTACATTAATAAGCTTCTGTATGGCGGCCTTGTTGGCTTTATAGTGCGAAAGGAACACACAGGGAGTGCCCGGCGACATAAGCATGAATGCGTTTGCAGCCACCACATTGCCTGTAAATTTGCTGCCGTCGCGCGCAGTGTCGTGATTGTCGATGAACGTCACGGCATACTGCGAATAGCCGAAATGTATCATACCTGCCGGCTGAGGCGTGGTCCCGTTGGCCCTCCACACAAGCTTTGTAAGGTCATTTGAAGCGAACGCCTCGTTCACAGCATATTTAAACGGGAAGTCAAATGCTGCCGACTGCTTGCCTGTGGCTTCGATCCAAGCGGCCACAGCATCATAGCTGCCGTCCCAGTATTCGCCTACCGAGTATGTCGGCTTGGAATATTCGTTATACATCTTGGTGTACTGTCCGCTATATCCCTTTACCATATCGTAACGGAAACCGGCATAGCCCATATCCTCAAGGAGGAATTTGCAATATGCCTTGCAGTTGTTCTGGACATTGGCATTAGTATGGTCAAGGTCGCGCGAACCGTTGAAGTCCTCGCCGGTGTCAGGGGCTCCCGTCGGTTTGGCCTGACCGGGGGCGTCCTTAACCTCGTCGGTGCAGCATATGCCATCGGTCCCGATCTTCCATGTCTGGCCGTTCCACTTTTCAGCCGGGAAATCAGTCCAATTGGTTGCACCGCTACGGTGGTTGATCACCACATCTTCAATAATCCCGGTACCTTTCTCCTTGTAAGTCCGGATCATTTCGCGGAGCTGGCTCTCTGTGCCGAAGCTGGAGTTATGGTTGGTGAACCAGTACACAGGATCATAACCCATGCCCGGATTGGAAGCCGCCTTGCCGCTATTAGGCACCCATATCAGCTTGAAATAGCTGCTGAGTTCATCAGCCTGCGATGTGAGTTTGGTCCACTTGGTGTCACTGAAGGAATCCCAATAGAATCCCTGCAACATTACGCCTTCCCAGTTTGCCGGCCACGCGTAGTTCGCAGCCTTGGTCCCGAATCCGAAAATCACGGAAAGACACAATGCAAAGATAAATTTTTGTAAAAATTTCATGGTTGGTTATTAATTAAATAAGAAAGAGTGTGTCGTATATATGATATGAAATGATATTAAACGGCGAATCCGTCAATATCATTCCTTTTGTCCGTAAGCAAGATCGCCTGCATCGCCGAGGCCCGGCACTATATAGGAGTGTGAATTGATTTCCTCATCCACAGCACCTACCCAGAGTGTCACATTATCGTCAGGGAACAGCCCGGCCAGATAATCCACTGCTTTCTGCGAAGCTATCACTGACGCCAAATGAGTCTTGGCCGGAATTCCTTTGGTAAGCAATGCCTTATAGCTCAGTTCCATGGAGGCTCCTGTGGCAAGCATGGGGTCAGCGAGGATAAGGGTCTTGCCGTCAAGACGCGGAGAGGCAAGATATTCGATATATATGTCGAAGTTCTCCTTTTCCTTATACTTGCGGTAAGCGCTCACAAATGCGTTCTCAGCCTTGTCGAAGAAATTCAGGAACCCGTGATGGAAAGGCACACCGGCTCGGAATATTGTTCCGAGCACCAACGGCTCGTCAATGACACGGCACGAAGCCGTTGCCAACGGTGTCTCCACATCGGTTGTGCGGTAATTCAACGTGCGGCTTATCTCATAGGCCATTATCTCGCCTATACGCTCCAGATTGCGGCGGAAACGCATCATGTCGCGCTGCACATCCACATCTCGCAGTTCAGCCATATATTGGCTCACAAGAGAATCCCTGAGCCCGAAATCTACAATTTTCATTTCAATACGCTTTTAGATGGAGAGCCGACGGAGCGTTTCAAGCAAGCTGCGGTTTATAGGCTTGTCGTTCTTTATGGCCTTGGAGAACGGCACATAGACAATCTCGTCATTGCGGATGCCGATCATGACATTGCGCTGGTCCTCAAGCAGGGCGTCAATGGCAGCGGCACCCATGCGCGAAGCCAGGATGCGGTCCGATGCCGTGGGTGATCCGCCTCGCTGAAGATGGCCGAGAATCGACACACGCACATCATAGCCGGGATATTCGTTCTTGACACGTTCGGCAAGCGCCATGGCACCGCCAGTCACAGGGCTTTCGGCCACAAGCACTATGGATGAGTTCTTGCTCTTGCGGAAGCCGTTCTGGATAAGTTCGGCCAACTGGTCGACCTCCGTGGATATTTCGGGAATAATGGCTGCCTCCGCTCCACTGGCTATAGCACCGTTGAGAGCGAGGAAACCGGCGTCACGGCCCATTACCTCGATAAAGAAGAGGCGCTCGTGGCTCGTGGCAGTGTCGCGTATTTTATCCACACACTCCATTATGGTGTTGAGAGCCGTATCATAGCCTATGGTTGTGTCAGTGCCGTAAAGGTCGTTGTCGATAGTTCCGGGCAGCCCTATAATCGGAAAATTGAATTCATTGGCGAATATGCGTGCACCGGTAAGAGAGCCGTCACCGCCTATCACCACAAGGGCGTCAATCCCATGGCGGCGCAGATTGTCAAATGCCAGCTGGCGCCCTTCGGGAGTCTCGAACTCCTTACAGCGTGCCGTTTTGAGAATAGTGCCTCCGGCCTGAATGATGTTGGACACATTCTGTGTTTTGAAATCAACGATCTCGTCAGTGATCAGGCCGCGGTAGCCGCGATAGATACCCTTAACTGCGAATCCGCTGAATATAGCCGAACGTGTTACGGCGCGGATAGCGGCATTCATTCCGGGAGCGTCACCACCCGACGTGAGAATGCCAATGCATTTTATTTCTGCCATGGTAATATTTGTTATAACGGTTTATAGCTATTTAAGTAATGTGCAAAATTACGAAATCCCCGCCACAACACAAACCTTTTACTCACCTATTTTCCCCCGTTTATAACGTTTTAACCCAAACAATATAAAAACCCCGCAACCATATGTATACAACAGTTGCGAGGTATTAAAGAGTTTATACGGTCAGCGCACCGAGAGCTTGGCCACCGTGGGGCCTGCTTTCACTACGTAATAACCCGGAGCTACACGCACGGTCATTGAACGTGTGCCTTGGCCGGAGAACACTATCCGGCCATCGATTGAGGCAACTGTCACGTCACAACCCTCGGCACCGCTTATAACCACAGCACCCGAAACGGCGCTGACAGTAATACCGGATCCATTCACTGCCGCAATACTGGAAAGGTCCACCTTGCAGGCATTGGAGAGTTTGGACTCACCGGAAGTATATACGGTGGTTACATGATAGGTATGTGCTACCGATGTGTCAGCGTCCTTATCCACATACTTGAGCGACGTTACAGGTGTGTCATTGACTTTCACACCGTCGCGGTACACATTGTAACCCGCTATGCTCAGATCGGCAAGTTCTGGATCACGCGGTATGTAGGTGATATCGTCAACAAGCAGCGCGAACTGGTCGTGCGATGTGCAGCGTATGGCAAAGCGTTCGGCTCCGTCGGGCACATCAAACGTATATCTGGTCCAGTCACCTTCCACTTGTTCCACAGTCTTCACTTCCGTGAAATCAGCCTTCTCCGTGCCTCCAAGTGAGTAATACAGCTGCATCCGCTCCTTATACTGGGCGTTCATGCTGCGGGCATAGAAACTTATTGTCTGTGCTCCGCCGTAGAGTTGGGGCGATATTAGCCAGTCATCACACGTAATAGCCTCATAATCCGCATCCACAGCGCCGAAGCAGGCAAACATCTGATAGCCGCTGTGAGCGCCGGTAAGTCCGGCCCATGCCGTGTTGAGCACCATAAAGGCCATCGGCTTGCCTGAGTTGGGATATACCGAACCTTGAATCACAAACGTCTCGCCGCCGTCGCCGTCGATCACAAGCCAGTCACCCATATCGTCATACTCAACCTCCGAGCCTGGGAGACCGTTGGAGAACGGCTCGTAAGCCTCGACATCATCGGTAACAGCTGCCGGCACGCCTGATTCAAGATCAGGTTCGCTCCATGACAATTCCACCTCGCCTTGGTCAGTTACCGAACCGCGGAGGTCGTTGACCACCGGATAAGCCGGGAATTTCACATACGTAACCACCGGTTCAGCCATGTTGTTGGTGTTGTCGTCATCGGCAGCAAACTCCACCTTGGCAGAATACTCTATCACTGGTGCCGCAAACATATCCATAACGCGGCTGAATGTCACTTCCGCCGTTCCGGAGGGTTCTATCTCAGTTCCATCCAGTTCAGCCACAGCAGCATTGTTTTCATAAAGAGTCACCTTGTAGGCTGAGACTGACGAAAGTCCCGCATTCTCTACTGCCACTTTCACATCGAAAGGTTCGTTGGGTTTCACTATCTCCGGCACTGATATGCCACGTGCCACAAGGTCGTTGGCCGGCATAGTTCCGAGCCTCAGATCATCGATAGCAATAATGTTGGTATCCACAATCCCCCCACGGAAAGCAATCTGCACGGTTTTGCCGAGATAGCGGTCCATAGCCACAACCTTGCGCGTCCATCCCTCACGGCTCTGAGGCGAGAAGGTCACCTGATCCACTTTGACGAAGCCAGTGCCGTCATTCACCAGCACCTCGATATAGTTGGTGGAATCGTAATTGAAATAATAGAACGTAAGTCCGGGCGAAGCAAGGTCGGCGGGAATGGCAATATTGCCGGAAATAAGGGTACCGGAATATCCGCGGTAATCACATACCATGTCAAAGAATCCTCCGTCACCGTCAACTGATGTTATACCTTCGATATACGCATCATCGGCTGTCTCCCAATAGGCTCCGCCGTCGGCAGGCACATCTATTGTCCATAAATTTGACAGATGTGATCCGGCCACTGATTCACGGTAAGGCACATCCGATGGCTTTCCTACCGGAATTAGATCAGATTCTACCTCCATCGCTGATCCATAGGAAGTGAACGCCTTTACTGCATAGAAGGTAAACTCCTCAGGATCGCCGGCAGCAACCACACGGTCAGCCACAGAGGTATCGGACGTTTCGGAAGCAATTACAAGACTATGCTCATCAACAATCCTGTATACATCATAAGTAACCTGTCCACGCTCAAGATGCATTCCGTTGACATCCTCCGTTACGGGATCCCATGACACAATAACCTCACCTGTGTCGGATCCACGGGTAAGTTTGACTCCGGTAACAGGCAGCGGCGACGCTATACCCACGAAGCAGGAGGCCGACACACGCTCACCCTCCTTGCCGTCAAGCACGGCCACCACGGTATACGTCACATCGCCATGCGGAGCGTCAGTGTCGCGGAACGTACGTGATGCTCCCGGCACCGGATTCTCCACATTGCCGATCTTCACTCCGTCGCGCAGCACATCCACTCTTGAAATGGACTGCAACGGATTTCCGGCAATGTCAGTGTCAGGAAGCACGAACGAAAGTTCAGCTTCCAACTTGCCGTAATCGGCGGGAACCACCGTAAGTGACTTCACACCTGCGGGTGCCGTAGCCGAGAGACCTGCCGCCACATTTATATCATCGACATTAAGATAATACATATTAGCAGCAGAGCAGCCATGGATACCGAAGTAATAAATTCCGTCAGCCTGCGGTGCGAAATAACGCTTCACGAGCATTTTGTTATCTCCGTCCACTGTTATCTGGGTGGGAGCCATAAGCTCCGATGTCATAGACTGGACAGCAGGTTATCATTATTCCGACAGCATCATATCTTCTTTCTCTCACACTCATCTAAGCGGCACAGGTATCGGTGATCTGCAAGATATCCGGTTTCTTCCGGTGAGCACTACACCGGATACATCGATCAGCCCTGCTGCTTATATCCAATCGGGATATGCCCGTTTTTCCCACCGCAACGAGCAGGCCGAACCCGGCTATTACAGTGTTGTATTCGACAACGGTATAAAAACAGAATTATCCGTCCCCAACCGATGCGGTATCCATTACTATCAATACCCTGCCAACTCGGCCCATGCTCTGACTATCGATTTAACCACCGCCCGCAACTGGGACCGAACGACAGAAACAAGTATCCGTAAAGTCAACAACCGAACCCTCGAAGGTTACCGGAAATCGCAAGGCTGGGCCAATGACCAGCGGGTGTACTTTATCATCGAATTTTCACAGGATTGCGAAGTATTAGCAGGATACAAGAAATTC
>URII01000045.1 GCA_900547825.1 uncultured Porphyromonadaceae bacterium | reverse complement strand
ACCCGACCGGCAAGGTAAAATGTCTCGCCCCGGGCGAAGCTGTAATCACTGCCACTACGATCAACAATCTCAATGCAAAATGCAACGTTATCGTAGCAGATATATTACCCACATCTGTTATCCTCAGCGAGCACTCGCATGAGGCAATAGTAGGCGATTCATTCACCCTCACTGCTACCGTAAGCCCCGAGAACTGCACCGACACGCGCCTGATATGGAACAGCGATGACCGCTCAGTAGCCTAAGTCGATGACAAGGGACTTGTGACGGTAATCGGCTCCGGCTCGGCCAATATCACGGCAACCACCGTCAACGGTCTCAGCGACAGCTGCGCAGTCAACGCCCAGGTAGGCATCGGAGCCATCTATATCGACGGCAAGGAAGTGAAGACAATCGAATACTGGACAGCCGACGGGCGCCGACTCTCATCGCCGGATAAGGGACAGCCCGTAATAGTGAAATACATCTTCACTGACGGCAGCTCCAAGGCCGAAAAAATAATGCCTTAATCCTACGTATAGGCGTTTCATAAAACGCCTTCCACAGCAACGAGTAGGGGCGCTCTATGGAACGCCCCTGCATTAGTTTTATTCAAAAAAATTTGGGGCAGTGCATCAAAAAAGAGACGAAAAATTTGGTGGTGTCCGAAAAAGGAGCTAACTTTGCACTCGCAAACGGGAACGATTGCCTTGAAAGCATACTTTTCGGATGCACCAGAGGCGGGATAGCTCAGTCGGTTAGAGCGTCGGATTCATAACCCGGAGGTCCCGAGTTCAATTCTCGGTCCCGCTACATAATGGTTTGGCTACGCGATATCAGTTATTGAATCGCGTAGTTTTCGTATATTCATATAAGTCATATTATTTATATCACATTTTTAAACGCACATGAAGGAATTATTGACGGTGGACTGCGTGAGCAAGCGTTTTGCCAACCATACGGCATTGGATAACGTTTCGCTCGCTGTGCCGGAAGGATCCGTTTACGGACTGCTCGGCCCCAACGGCGCCGGAAAAACCACGCTTATACGCATAATCAACCATATAACTCTCCCTGACAGCGGCACTGTGACTTTTGACGGACACCCGCTGTCAGACGCTGATCTTGTTAATATAGGATATCTTCCGGAGGAGAGGGGCCTTTATAAGAAAATGAAAGTAGGCGAACAGGCCATATTCTTTACCCGTCTCAAGGGGATGTCGCGCAATGAAGCTACCCGTGAGTTGCGCCATTGGTTTGAGAAGTTCGAGATCATGGACTGGTGGAACCGTAAGGTTGAGGAGCTTTCTAAGGGTATGGCACAGAAGGTGCAGTTTATCGTAACGGTGCTTCATCGTCCCAAGTTGCTGATTTTCGATGAACCGTTCTCGGGCTTTGATCCTATAAACGCCAATCTTCTTAAAGATGAGATAATGCAGCTGCGCAAGGACGGGGCCACTATAATATTCAGTACCCATAACATGGCCAGCGTGGAGGAGATATGCGATAATATAACCCTTATCAACGACGGTCACAACATACTTTCGGGTAATGTTGACACCATACGCCGAGAGTTTGCCCGTGGGCGCTATGAGTTTGTCCTCGACGGCGAACCCTCGCAGCAGCTTAAAGCTGAACTTGCGCCTATGACTGTTTCGGTGGGTGTGGAGCGCGAGGATCCTTCGGCGCGTGAAGTGACCATGAGAGTGGAGCTTAAGGATCCTGATGCGGTGAAACCTTTGGTGGCGGCGGTGAATGAAGGTGCTTCGATACTTTCGTTCCGCGAAGCCATGTCGTCAATGAACGATATATTTATCAATTCTGTAAAATATTATAACGAGAATAAGCAATGAGCTCCAAGATAGGCATAATAATAAGCCGCGAATTTTCCGAAAGGGTAAAGAAGAAAAGTTTCATAATCACCACTATCCTTATGCCGATCATCATGCTTGCCATGATGACTTTGCCCACGATCATATTTATGTTGGGCGGTTCGGAAACTAAGACTGTGGCAGTGGTGGATGACACAGGTGTGATAGCTGCCGGGCTGAAGGACAACGACGATGTGAAATTCCGGCTGGTTGCGGTGCCTGTTGATTCGGCTTTGAATGACGAGAGCGTTGATGCGATTCTTGTAATTCCCTCAAAAGCGGTGGAAAACGCATCCGGCATAACACTTTATAACAATGGCCCATCGTCGATTTCGCTTGAGTCGGAAATCTCGCATCAGCTGTCGGATATAATAGAAGAGCGACGCATAGAGTCCACCAATATAGAGAATTTCCGCGAATTGATGGACAAGGTGAAATGCGATGTCAATCTTTCCACATTCCGCAACGATACCGAGGGAGAAGCTGAAAGCTCGTCCTCGGCACTCAGTTTTGGCCTTGGATTGGCGTTGACCATGATCCTGTATATGTTCCTGCTCATTTACGGGCAGATGGTCATGACATCGATTATAGAGGAGAAGGGCAACCGTGTGCTTGAGCTTGTGGTGTCCTCCGTAAAACCGATGCAGCTTATGCTTGGTAAGATATTCGGCATTGCAGCTGTGGCAGTGGTGCAGGTGGTGATATGGGCGGTGCTGCTCTCTGCCATGTCGGCATTTGTGCTCCCGTTCGTCATGCCTGAATCCATGACTTCCGATCTTGCGGCATTCAATGCCGGCACACTTACGGCAGCCAACGCAGCCACTGACATTGAGGCTGTGCAGGTAGTGGCCATGCTGGCCGATCCGTTGTATATTCTCGGATTGTTCGGGCTGCTGCTGCTGTTTCTCGTGGGTGGTTTTCTGTTCTATGCCGCCATATATGCCGCTGTGGGTTCGGCGGTTGACAATATCCAGGACGCGTCACAATTGCAAACCGTCACGGTGGTGCCCATCGTAATAGGCATAATGGTGTCCATGAGTGTGGCCAATGATCCAAATTCCACACTGGCTCTGATATGCTCGATGATACCGTTTACATCGCCTATGGTTATGATGGCCCGCATTCCGTTCGGCATACCTTCGTGGCAGATAGCTATGTCGGTGGCGTTGCTTTATGCTTCATTCATCGGCATGGTGTGGGTGGCCGCCAAAGTTTACCGTGTGGGCATATTCATGTATGGCAAGAAACCTACATTGCGTGACTTGGCCAACTGGATCCGCCAGAGCTGATTTAATTTCATAAGTTAGAGTTTCTTAAATCTGAAAGATAGCATTTTTATGAGCAAAGAGAACTCTCCGATAGTTTCGATAGGACAGATAGACCTGAGGGCGGAGTTGCTGAAGATGGTTCCTGACACGGAAGCGTTGCCTCTGTTGCCTACACGTGATATGGTTCTGTTTCCGGGTGTTACGGTGCCTATATCGTTAGGCAGGGATGTGTCGCTTGCCGCTGCCCGCAGTTCGCAGGAATCCGGCAAACCACTCGGCATAGTGTGTCAGCTCAGGCCCGATGTCGACAATCCATCCTTATCCGACCTGCATGCTTACGGCGTCACGGCCACTGTGCTTCAGGTTATCGATGTTCCCGATGGCAGCGATACAAAAATGGCGATAGTCCATGCGGGCACACGTTTCAGGATTCTCGGAGCGCCGGAGGATGGTGCTGCTCCCGGGGTGAAACTTGCCGCCAAGGTGAAGCTCCTGCGCGATATACGTCCGCGCGTGTCGGACCGCGAGTTTCCCACGCTTGTGGAGGCCATAAAGACTACAACCCTCCGCCTAATGGAGAGTTTCGGCCAGCAGATTCAGGAGCTTGTACTCAATATCCGCAATGCGCCCGATTCGGATGTGGTGGTGAACATGATAGCCACCCACACCCCCTTTCCTGCTCCCGAAAAGATCGAGATGCTCAAACAGAGCCGCATCAAGGAGCGTGCTTTCAGGCTCCTATCCATGCTGTCGCGCGACGAACATAAGGCACGGCTGGCCGAGGATATAACCCGCCGCACCAAGCAGCTGCTTGACGAGGGACAGCGCAAGGCTTTTCTGCACAGCCAGTTCACAGCCATAAAGGAACAGCTGTTCGGCGACGAGGAGGAAGAGGTGACCCGTCTTAAGGAGCGGGCGGCCTCATTGGAACTGCCCGAAGCCGTAAAGGAGCATTTTGAAAAGGAACTCGGCAAGCTTGAACGTTCGAATCCGCAGACGCCCGACTATTCCGTACAATATAATTTCTTGGACACTCTGCTGTCGTTGCCGTGGGGTGTTTTTGATGAGGACTCCCGCGATCTTCCCGCTGCGGAGGCTGTGCTCAATGCCGACCATTACGGGCTTGAGAAGGTAAAGGAACGCATACTTGAGCAGCTTGCCGTGCTGATGAGTGTGCCTGACGGACGGGCGCCGATTCTTTGCCTCGTAGGCGCTCCCGGAGTGGGTAAGACCTCCCTCGGACAATCGGTGGCTAAGGCTATGGGACGCCGCTACCAGCGTGTGGCTCTCGGAGGCCTGCACGACGAGGCCGAGATACGCGGCCACCGACGCACTTATATCGGAGCTATGCCCGGACGTATAATCGAGGCCGTGCGCCGGGCCGGGGCGGCCAATCCTGTGATACTGCTTGACGAGATAGACAAGCTTGGCAACGATTACAAGGGGGATCCCTCGTCGGCTCTGCTTGAGGTGCTTGATCCGGAACAGAATTGCCGTTTTCACGACAACTATATAGATGTGGATTTCGACCTGTCGAGAGTGCTGTTTATAGCTACCGCCAATTCATTATCTTCCATTCCCCAGCCCCTGCTTGACCGCATGGAGGTGGTGGAGATATCCGGTTATTTGCTTGAAGAGAAATTAGAGATAGCGCGGCGTCATCTTATACCGCGGCTTATGGCTGAAATGGGCATAGATCCGGAGTCACTGTCAATACCTGATGTTACAATAAGTGCTGTGGTAGAGAACTACACGGCCGAGAGCGGTGTCCGTCAGCTTGAAAAGCGGCTTGCTGCCATTATGCGTAAGGTGCTGTTGGCCCGTATGCGCGACGGTGAGGTAATGGCTACCGTTGAACCCGGCATGCTTCACACTCTGCTCGGGGCAGAATCAATGATCCGCGAGCGCTATGAGGGTAACGATCTGCCCGGAGTGGTGACAGGGTTGGCCTGGACTGCCGCAGGGGGCGAGATCCTTTATGTGGAAGCCTCGCTTGCTCCGGGCAAAGGTGACAGGCCTATGCTGACCGGCAACCTCGGCGACGTAATGAAAGAGAGTGCGCTCCTGGCCCATCAATATGTAAAGGCACATGCCGGGCAACTCGGGATCAGTAAGGAAGATATAGACTCGCAGTCGCTCCACGTCCATGTGCCTGAGGGTGCTATACCCAAGGACGGTCCTTCAGCCGGAATAACCATAGTCACGGCGATAGTGTCGGCCTACACAGGCCGCAAAGTGCGTGAACGTGTGGCCATGACGGGCGAGATGACCTTGCGCGGGCGGGTGCTTCCCGTAGGGGGGATAAAGGAAAAGATTCTGGCGGCAAAGCGAGCCGGCATAGACACCATAATCCTTTCGCAACGCAACCGCAAGGATGTGGAGGACATCAAGCCAATGTATCTCGAGGGACTGACATTCGAATATGTCGACACCATCGACCGCGTGATAGACATAGCTCTTCTCCCCTCCGGCGAGTGACATTGCCACCGAGCCGGCAGCGCGTTGGAAGGTTTTGGAAATAGCAAGGTTGCGGATATTGCAGATCCGGAACTTATTTGTAATTTTGCATCAGCCCTGTGAACCGGAGGGTCAGGGGTTAGAATAACATATTAAAGAGAGACGTTACTCGTCTTATCTTGCACGCTCAAACTTCGCAATTTGAAAACCTGTAGCAAGATATGGCAACGGAGCGTCCATGGTGATGTGTATGTGTAGGTCGTCAGTTTGTGGCGGCTAACATCTGCATAATGGCGTGGGCTGGCGGCGTTGCTTATCTCTACAGGTGGGCAATGCGAAGGCCCGGGCGTGAGATAAGCGGCAGTACGAACTTCCCACGTCTTCTTTTTTTACATCACTATTTGTTTAAAGCCGAGGGGAATGAGGCTTTCATCCATCTGTAACGAGGATGGCACGGCTATGAAAAGACTTTATATAATAGGAGCCCGTGGGTTCGGCAGGGAGGTCTACAATCTGTTCCTGCAATGCAAGCCCTCACTCGGCGGCATGGAGTGCGCCGGATTTCTTGACAGCAAAGCGGATGCGCTTGACAGTTTCTGCGGTTATCCACCCATTGTGTCGTCGGTGGAGGACTATATGCCTCAGCCTGACGATGTGTTTATCTGCGCGTTGGGTGATGTAAACTACAAAAAGATGTATGCTGAAAAGATATTGCAGCGTGGAGGCCGTTTTATATCGCTCGTACATCCTTCCGTTGAAATAGGGTCCAATGCCTGTATCGGTTCGGGATGTATAATTCTCACATGCAGCATAAATTGCGATGTCAGCATAGGCGATTTTGTCACTGTGATGGGTTATTCCGTACTGGGGCACGATGCGTCAGTGGGCGATTGGTCGCATCTCGGGGCATATTCTTTTCTTGGCGGATTCTCGCAGGTTGGCAAACTGACTACTCTGCATCCGGGAGTGAGATTGCTCCCGCATAAACACGTGGGTGACAATGCCGTGATAGGGGCGGGAAGCGTTGTGCTCCGTAATGTCGAGTCCGGAGTGTCGGTTTTCGGTATTCCTGCCAGGTTGACAGATACCAACTCGGACACCGATATGGATTTAAAGGATTTTATGGAGAAATTCTCGGAGGTTATGGAGATTGAGGATCCGTCGGCAATTGAACTCTCCACGGAATTCCGCGAACTTCCGCAGTGGGGATCGTTGGCCTATCTTTCCGTCAGGGCTATGGTGGAGGAGGAATATGGTGTGCAGATAGAGAGCGCACAGTTCCGCAAACTTCTCACAGTAGGCGATGTGGCCGCCTACATAATGAACACCTGATACCGCCAGTTGATTCCGGTTCTGCCGGAATAAAATAGATTATAGACGACTGAATATGCCGTCTATGCCATCTTATTGTTTGATTGGTGTAAAAGCTGAGTGTGGATTTTGCCGCATCATTGAGAATGGTTAACTTTGTGCAATAATAGACATTAAAGTACATTCTTATTTGATAATGGATAAAACATCTGCTGATTTCAGGGTGGTGCGAAAACGGATGTTCAATAGTTCGTTCGCGCTTTTTGTGCTGACGCCTGTTGACGAAAACTTGATCTTAGAGGATATCGAGGCCGGGCAGTTCGTACAGGTGCTGACAGGTAACAGAGGCTCATTTCTGCGGCGCCCGATTTCTATAAATCTTGTTGAGGATGGCGGACGCCTGATACATCTGCTCATACGTGACGCCGGCGAAGGTACGCGCTGGCTCATAGCACGCGAGGAGGGCGACATTGTGAATATGATAGTGCCCCTCGGCCACGGTTTCACTATGCCTGACCGCAAGGATTTCCGCTCTTTGCTTGTGGGCGGAGGGGTAGGCATAGCCCCGCTGCTGTTTCTCGGCACGGAAATGAAGAAACGTGGTATAACTCCGGAGTTCCTTATCGGGGCACGCTCGGCCGACTTGCTTCTTGAGCTTGACGAACTGCGTGCTGTGGGCCCTGTGCATGTGGCCACTGACGACGGTTCGGCCGGAGAGCATGGGCTTGTCACACAGCATTCGGCCATGGCCGGACAGTATGACCGTATATATTGCTGCGGCCCGTCGCCCATGATGAAAGGGGTGGCTGCCATAGCCCGTGAGCGAGGCATCGACTGTGAGGTGTCGCTTGAAAATATGATGGGTTGCGGCGTGGGTGCATGCCTGTGCTGTGTGGAGAAAACAGTGCGCGGCAATGTGTGTGTGTGCACCTTCGGCCCGGTATTTAATATTAACGAGTTAACATGGTGACAGATATGGATTTGTCAGTCAATATAGGACGGGGACTTACATTGAAGAATCCCGTTATGACGGCTTCGGGCACTTTCGGTTACGGGATGGAATTTGCCGACTTTGTGGATCTCGGCCGACTTGGCGGCATTGTGGTGAAAGGCACCACTGTGACTCCGCGTCAGGGCAATGACGCTCCGCGTATGGCCGAAACCCCCTCCGGAATGCTCAACGCTGTGGGATTGCAGAACTATGGTGTGGATTTTCTGGTGAACAACCTTTATCCGCTGTTGAAAAATCTTGACACACGGGTGGTAGTGAACGCCTCCGGTTCTACAATCGAGGATTATGTGGCTGTGGCCGAGAAGCTGGCTCCGCTCGACAGGATCGCTGCTGTGGAGGTCAATATATCATGCCCGAATGTGAAGCAGGGGGGTATGGCTTTCGGCACAAGCGCCGAGAAAGCCGCTGAAGTGACCCGAGCTATGCGCCGGGCATTCCCCCGTACCCTTATTGTGAAGCTTTCGCCTAATGTAACCGATATCACCGAGATAGCACGGGCTGTGGAGGCCGAAGGGGCCGACAGTGTGTCGCTAATCAATACGCTGCTCGGCATGGCTATAGATGTGGAACGTCAGAAGCCATGCCTTTCTACCGTGACGGGTGGCCTTTCGGGCCCGGCGGTGCGGCCGGTGGCTGTGCGCATGGTGTGGCAGGTGGCCCATGCCGTGAAAATTCCTGTGATAGGCATGGGTGGTATTGTCACTGCACGTGATGCTTTGGAGTTTCTGCTTGCAGGTGCCACTGCCGTGGAAGTGGGGACAGCTAATTTTGTCAACCCTCGCGCCACAGTGGAGATTATTGACGGCATAGCCGATTATATGAAGCGTCATGGTTACGAATCGTTGGCCGAACTTCCGAGGCTTTAAACTTGTGGCAGCAATGAACAGTTTCATGAAATATCTGCCGCTTGCAGCGGCTCTGGCGCTCGGTGTGGCGGCTTGCTCCGGCGGTGACGGTGCATATGCCGGCGGCGGTTCGGACTCAGGGGAATATGACGAGCCGGTGTCCGACGATCTCCGCTATTATGAGCTTAAAGGCAATGTGAAATCAAGCAAGCTCACCACATTCTTCGGAGTAAAGGCCGAGGACGGCTCTATGGCTGTGGATTCGTCGAAGATGACCTCCTCAACCGCTTACTTTGATAAATTGGGCGGTTACGTGGCCAAGGAGAACGAACGCATACGCCGTGACGGACAGGGGCGTATAGTCCGCTGGGAGGACCGGCGTCCTAACCTCAAGAGCGCCCATCCGGGATTTTTGAAGGACACACTGACGTATGAATATGTCACCCCCAACCAACTCGTGTCGCGCGGCCGGGGGGCAATGTCGGTGATAGTGTTTGATGATGATTGCAAGATCGTCGGTCAGTTCGTCCATCCCGAATTCGCTGATGCTGAGATGTCGGCTTTCAATGTCTATAAGGAATTTGACCGGCATGGCAACTGGACCGAGCGCCTCACCGTGTGGACCACACGTGGCAGCGGTGACAAGCTTCCGGATGTGCATTACAGCCTTGACCGCCGCGAAATAATATATTATTAGTATATAATCTCTTACCCTCAATAAGTTTATAAATAAGTTATTATGAAGAAACCTCTTGTAATAGGCGCGATAGTTGCGGGCGCCGTGATACTCGCTTTGGCCGTTTACAGCATAGTGCAGATGGCGTCGCTTAAATCGCAGGTGTCGGAAGCCCAGGCTCTGAACGAGCAGTTGCAGCTTAACAACGAGCAGCTACAGCTTGCCAATGAGTATGAGGCTATGAACGCTGAATTCCAGCAGTATGAGAATCAGGCACAGCGCTTAGCCAACGACTCGATATTGTCGAAGTACACCGCTGCGAAAAACAAGGTGGAGAAACTTCTCAAGCAGCTCAAGGACGAGCGTAATATGTCGCAGGCCAAAATCAAGGAGTTGCAGGCTGAGATCAACACTCTGCGGAGCCTCCTGCGTCATTATGTGGCGCAGATAGACTCGCTCAACAAAGAGAACCAGGGGCTGAAGGTGGAGAATGCCGAGATAAAGAACCAGAACCGCGAATTGTCGTCGCAGGTAGAGACCGTGACGCGTAACAACGCCGTACTGAATGAACGTATGACTCTGGCTGAAAAACTGAATGTTACAGGCGTTAGCCTCACTCCGCTCCAGAAGAACGGAAAGACCGAAAAACATGTCACCAAGGCCAAGCAGCTGATGGTGACATTCACCATACCGCAGAACAATTCTACCCCTTCAGGAGCCAAGACCATTTATCTGCGGTTGCGCAGTCCCGAGGGCACTTTGCTCGGAGGAGCCGGTTCGTTCCCCTTTGAAGGCGGCTCATTGCAGTGCACCGCCAAGAAGACCATAGAATACGGTGGCGATGAAATATCGGGCATAAAGATTTACTGGGATGTGAATACAGCCCTTAATCCGGGCGATTACACCGTGGAGCTGTTCACTGACGGTTACCGCCTGTGTTCGCGTCATTTCACGCTTAAGAAATAATCTGATCCCTTGCCGCAATGTTGCTGTCGCTTATATCTGCCGCTGAGCCTGAGGTTGTGGAGTCCGTTGAGACCTTGGGAATAGAGAGCCTTATTTCCGATCTCGCTCTGATCCTTATCCTCGGTGCTGTGACCACGCTGCTGTTCAAGTTTCTGAAACAGCCTGTGGTGCTCGGTTACATTGTGGCCGGATTTCTTGCAAGTCCCCATTTCGCTTATCTGCCGTCCATATCCACGGAGGCCAACATAGAGTTCTGGGCGCAGATAGGCATTGTTATCCTTCTGTTCTCGCTTGGCATAGAGTTCAGCTTCAAGAAACTTGTAAATGCGGGCGGTTCAGCGGTGGTCACGGCTCTTATCATCGTGACCGGAATGATGGGGGTGGGTTTCGCAATAGGCACGCTGCTCGGATTCTCCACGATCAACAGCCTGTTTCTCGGCGGAATGCTCTCCATGTCCTCTACCACAATCATCATCAAGGCTTTCACGGACATGAACCTGCGGCAGAAAAAGTTCGCCTCGCTTGTGTTCGCTGTGCTCATAGTGGAAGATCTTTTCGCTGTGGTAATGATGGTGATTCTTTCGTCAATCGCAATCAACAACCGTGTGGCCGGAGGAGAAATGCTCTATAATGTCTCGAAGCTGGTGTTTTTCCTCGTCATGTGGTTTCTTGTCGGTGTGTATGTGCTCCCTACGTTGCTTAACAAATGCCGCCGCTATCTCAACAACGAGACACTCCTTGTCGTGTCGATGGGGCTTTGCCTCGGCATGGCCGTGTTCTCGGTCACATGTGGCTTCTCATTGGCGCTCGGGGCATTCGTGATGGGTTCCATTCTTGCCGGCACAAGTTTTGCCGAGCGCATAGAGCGTGTGACAATGCCGGTGAAGGATCTTTTCGGGTCAGTGTTCTTCATCTCCGTGGGCATGATGGTGAATCCCGGAGTGATAGTGCAGTACTGGCCGTCGATACTGCTGCTGAGTGTGGTGGTGATCGTCGGCATGATAGTGTTCGGCACATTCGGCATGCTGCTTACCGGACAGTCGCTCAAGGTGGCCATGGAGTCGGGCTTCTCGCTTACTCAGATAGGTGAGTTCGCATTTATCATAGCCTCACTCGGCATGAGCCTCGGGGTGCTTGATAAATCTATTTATCCCATCGTGGTGGCAGTCAGTGTGATCACCACCTTTACAACACCTTATTTTATCCGGCTTTCCGTGCCGGCCTATAATTTCGTGTCGCGCCATCTTCCCAAGCGCTGGCATTTCCTGCTTGACCGCTATTCACAGCGGGCCACGGTGGAGAATGAAACGGCCGAACTGTGGCGCCATATGTTCAGGCGTTATTTGTGGCGTGTGCTGGTATATTCCATTCTGCTGGTGGCTATAACGCTGGTTGCACAGAAGATAGTGTTGCCGTTGCTGACCGAACTTACACCTGAATGGGGGCGCACTGTGTGTGCGGTGGTGGCTCTCGCGGCCATGTCGCCGTTTCTGCTCGCCTTGTCGCTGCCGGCTTCCAAGACGTCGGAACGCTCGCGGTTGCGCAGTGCCGGGTCGCGTTATAATGTTCCGCTTATCGTCATGCAGGTATTCCGCCTGCTTATAGCATTGGGATTCATAGTGAATCTGCTGAGTTCCATCTACACCCGCACTGTGGGTTGGACGGTGGGCCTGGCTGTGTTCCTTGCCATAGTGTTCCTGTTTTCCAAACGGGTCAAACGTCAGGCCAAGAATATCGAAGCCAAGTTTCTCAACAATCTCAATGAACGCGAGCTGCGCCGTTCGGGCCGCAACAATAACCTCGTGAGCAATATACACCTTGCCTATATGGAAGTGGGCTACAGCTGTCCGTTTGTGGGCCAGAGGCTTGCCGACAGTGACCTGCGCAAGCACTATGGTGTGAACGTGATGCTGATCCAGCGCGGCCCCGATGTTATTGCTGTGCCCGGAGGTGATACGCGCCTGTTTCCGGGCGACATACTCGGCGTGGTGGGAACAGATGAACAGATCCAGCCTCTGCTTGAGATAGTAGAGGAGCAAGGGGAGGCCTCCGGATCGGAAACTCCGGATATCGGCATGAACCATGTTGCGATAGATGAGGATTCGCCGTTGGCCGGCCTTACTGTGGCTTCGTCAAGTTTCCGTGACGTGTATAAATCATTGCTTATAGCCGTGCAGCGCGGCGATGCGTTTCTCCAGCCCGAAGCCGATACGGAGTTTGCCGTGGGCGATACTTTGTGGGTGATAGGCGATTCGGCAAGTTTGAGACCATTGAAACCGAAAAAACATAAATAATAATCCCCCGAACCGTTTATGGATATGAATATTCCTGCCGATGAAGAGGCGCTTAAGCATTGGGCCGATGAGATAGGTTGTGCCGTGACTGTATGTGACGCCGACTGCCGCATAATTTATATGAACGCGCTGTCACGCGCCACGTTCGCCCGGCATGGCGAACTTATCGGGCATGACCTTATGGCGTGTCATAGCGAACGCTCACGTGGTATGATACGCCATATGCTTGACACCGGTGAGACCAATGCCTATACTATAAGTAAAAACGGTGTGCGCAAACTGATCTTTCAGTCGCCCTGGCGGCGTGAAGGCAAAGTGGCCGGCATGGTGGAGATATCAATTCCGCTGCCGCCGGATATGCCGCATTACGACCGGGGCTGACAAACGGAGCTTTCAGCCGCCGCTTGTCAGTCCGGTGATCAGTTATCGGGAAGAAGGCAGGGTGGAGAAGTAATAATCCAGCACATCGCGTGCTGCTGTGAACGAGCTCTGGCGGTTTTCAAGCACACGTGCCTCTTTCTGCCGGAGCATTTCATCAACCTGCGGATTGCGGTAGAAGTGGTTGCGTAGTTTTTCGTTTATTGTCTCGTACATCCAGTAGCGGGCCTGACGTGCGCGGCGTTCGTGGAAATATCCGTTGCGCTTCACGAAGTCGAAATAGCGTCCGATCATGTCCCATACTTCCTTTATCCCAAGCTCATAGTAGCCTGAGTAGCACAGAACTTCGGGCATCCATCCTGATGTAGTGGGCGGGAACAGATGCAGGGCGCTGCGGAACTGGGCCTGTGCCAGTCGTGCACGTTCCACATTGTCGCCGTCGGCCTTGTTGATGACTATTCCGTCGGCCATCTCCATTATTCCGCGCTTTATACCCTGAAGCTCATCGCCTGTGCCTGAAAGCTGTATCAGCAGGAAGAAGTCTACCATGGAGTGCACGGCAGTCTCGCTTTGGCCCACACCTACTGTTTCTACAAATATATTGTCGTAACCGGCTGCTTCGCACAGGGCTATTGTCTCGCGTGTCTTGCGTGCCACTCCGCCGAGCGATCCGGCCGAGGGGCTGGGGCGGATGAATGCTTTGGGATGTACCGACAGGCGCTCCATGCGTGTCTTGTCGCCGAGTATGCTGCCTTTTGTGCGTTCGCTTGACGGGTCAATGGCCAGCACGGCAAGTTTGCCGCCATCCTTCAGCACATGCAGTCCGAACGCGTCGATGGATGTGGATTTTCCGGCTCCCGGCACACCGGTTATGCCTATACGCCTTGAATTTCCTGAATAAGGGAGGCATTTCTCAATTACCTCCTGAGCCAACGCCTGATGTGCCGGAGTAAGGCTTTCTACAAGCGTCACGGCCCGGCTGAGCATGGTGACGTCGCCTTTGAGAATGCCTTCCACCATTTCTCCTGCCGAGGGCAGGCGTTTGCGGACTATACGCTTTATGTAGGGATTTACTGTAGGCGGCTGCTTGACACCGCTGTTGACTGTAAGTCCGTTGTATTCGGGTGAATTTTCAATATGATGCTGGTCCATGGTATTATATAGTTGTGTTTATTGCTCAGGTTATTTTATCTCGGCCACCGCACGTATTATTCTCGATGGGTTGGCGGGGTCGTTGGTGATAAGCGATATCCGCGAATTCAGTACCTCCTGTCCCTGTAGCCGCGAATGGTTCACCGTAACCTTTATTTTGGCGCTTTTCCCTTTTTTGATTTTCATGGATTTTGGTAATGTCAGGGAAATAGCCGGATCCTGGCAGTCAAGGCGCCGGATAATGAGCGGTGACTTTCCGCGGTTGGAGATCTCAAATTCACTCTCCGACACAGAGCCGTCCTGTAACCGTATGGTTTTGAAATCAATCATATCCGAGGACAGTGCGAGGGTAGGGGCCGAAGCGAGTTTTTCGGGAGTTAGCCTGCTGAAATCCTCCGTCAGGGTATAGGCCACTTTTATTGTTACGGGTTCGCCGTTTTTGCCTGACGGGTAGAATGTCAGCGAGTCGGTCTGTAATCCCCAACGGTCACATTCGGCGCCATAAAGAGTGGCCGAAAGAATCATCTGCTCGCCGGGAGCGACTTCTTCGGGAGATATGAGGGTATGGAGATACGGACGTGCTCCCTCTATGGCGGGTCGCAGGGTATCGCGGGTGGTGTTATAAGCCGTGATATAGGCATTCTTTATCCCCGAATCCTTTACTTCGCCGAACAGAAGTCCTTGCTCGCTCAGGTTCATGCTTCCTGCGGTTATAGGATAACGTGACGCCACTGTGGTACGGGCGGCAATCACGGTGCCTGCTATCACAAGCGTGGTACGTCGCGGATCGGTATTGGTGTCTACATAGATTTTCTTAGAGAATCGTCCCGGACGTCCGGTAGGGTCGTAGCTTACGGTCACCACGGCTGTGTCGCCAGGGGCTATGGGATCCATGGAATACTGTGGTGTGGTGCAACCGCATTGCACTCTGACACCGGTTATTACCATTGATTCATTACCGGTATTGACTACCTCGAACTCGCAGGTGGCATTGCCGAGATCCTCGTTGAATGCGCCGAAATTGTGATCCGTCGCAAGCCATTTTGCTTCCGGGCCGGCTGTTGCGGCCAATGGAAACAACAAAGAGGCCAATGCTATGTTACGTATGACGGCGGCCATTGTCAGTCGGGCACCACTACCCCTTTAAACGACAAAGAGGTGCGTTTTTTCGACGCATTTGTCTGCACCTTTACCGAACGGTTGAGCTCGCCGCGGCGTCCGGCCGGATTGAATGTAATTTTCACCTCTCCTTTCTTGCCGGGAGCCACAGGCTCGGGAGTGAACGAGGGTTTGGTGCATCCGCATCCGCCGTTGGTCACGCTTATTATGATAAGCGGTTCATCACCTGTGTTGGTGAAAGTATATGTGGCCGTTACAGGTGCTCCTTTGGCATGTATGGTGCCGAAATCATGCTTCGTGGAGTCAAATTTTATTTCCGGGCCTTTGGCTGACGCTATCAGGGCTATTGCAGAGAATGCGGCTGTCAGGATCAATGTCTTCAATGTAGTTTTCATAAACAGGTATATAAATGCAATACGGCAAAATTACAAAAATTTTATATCCCCTCTTCCGCCCCACTGTGAAAAAATGTGATACCACCGCAACAACCTGCCGGACAGTTATTTTAACTGCTCTCCTTATAGAATTGCTATTCTTTTATATCAAAAGCGTATGAATATGGGATTGGCTGCCGGGAACCGTTACATTCTATCCAACCCTTTTCTTTATGGCTTATTTCGGATATCTCTCCGGCGGATGCATCTCTAAACCGTTCGCATACTTCCGAAAGCACCTCTTTTTCTATATCGGAAAACACATCCATGTCAGGTTCACCAGTTGCTACTAAAAGTTGTCCGCTCATCCCTCCATCATATATGAAATCTTCCATCTCCACGCCTTCTGCACGCGAATAGACTTCTCCATAATTGTCAGGCACAGGGCCGAATTTGATAGCACGGTATACAAGCCCGGTCATGCCAAAGCCCTCGCGCTTATATTTAAGAAAGTCGGTATAGAAAAGCAGCTTGTTCATCTTTGTAACGAACACACCGCCAAGTTCCGTTGCAAAATATTTCACCGCCTCGGATATCTTATTTGCGCTATACGATACATAGCCGCTAATTTCCGTCGGCTTAGACGGTTTAACATATTCGGGTAACGTTCTCACACGCTCTTTAATTTTGTCGTAAATTTTCTCTCCAATTGTGTTTTTGGACGCGTCAAGGAAGTCGAGAAATGTGTCTTTGTTGCGGATAGCTATTATCGACCTTGCATTGGATTCGTTTGGCATCATGCCGTCTTCATACAACCTCCATTGATTTGTTCCGAATCCTATTATATCGGACATCATAGCAGCGGAAATACCATAATATCTGCGCAACCTTGTAATTTCGGATGGGAATGGGACTCCATGCCTTACCCGGTATTGGTTGTATACCTGATTTATGTTGGCTTCATCCAATTCAGTTGTAGTCCATTCTTCTCCGTTTTTGTCAACGAAGAAAGAACACACAAACTTATATTCTTCTTTACGGAATACCAGGGTCCTTACTTCTTGATGGAGCTGCCTATTCGGTTTTGTCATTGTTTGGCTCATCTTTGTGGCTCTTTAATGGGTAATACATGGGGTGCTCCGCCTCATGGAACGAAATGCAGATGGCGTTGGGTTCGCTTTCATTGATAGAAATCTTTATGTAAATTTCATGCCCTTGGAAATCCTTACCGAAAACCCACATCTCTCCATAATTATTTAATGTATCGATAATGGGGCCGTCCGAATATTCGTGCCATTTTATATCCATTACGATACGTTCTCGGATATGGGCCGTTATACCAAGTTCTGCAAGGGCACTCTGATTCTTTTGCCTATCATTGCGGAAACTAAGACCAAAGACTTTAACCTTGACATAAAAGCTCTCTAAAAACCTTTCTACATCTTCTTTCGTTATCATGTCGCAAAGTTACAACATTAAAACAACAAATCCAACGATAAAGTTGAATGGAAGTTCTTTTTAATATGGCATTAGTCCCATTAAACTTCTTTAAGATAAAGGGAAATCGTTCACGGGCGGCAAGGTAAGTTGCTGCACGTGAACGATTTCTGTTGTGTCGGGGTGACAGGATTCGAACCTGCGACCCCCTGGTCCCAAACCAGGTGCGCTACCGGCCTGCGCCACGCCCCGATTCACGGCTACAAAGTTACGCAATTATTTTATAATGACATTGCGCGGGAATAGTTTTTTATCCCGATACTTTTGCCTGAAATGTGGGGGATTAGAAAAAGTAGCTTACGCGGAAATCCCAGGTGCGGTTCTGGGCGCTGTAATTAGTGAGGGTCTTAGCTTTCATGGCGTAGGTCATTCCCCATGTATATGAGGCTGTGATCTGCCAGCGTTTGTATAGCTCCACACCTATGCCGGCTGCAAGCCCTACCTCACCGAATGCGTATTTGAGGGCTTTGTTGGTGCTGTGACCCATCATGAGGCCGAACGAGGGGCCTCCGAACACTAACGGCGCCACGTAATCCTCGACTCCTCCGAGGCGTGTGTACTTGAACCGCAGATGCAGGGGGATATCCACATAGTGGAGATACAGGCGTTCCTTGCCCATTCCCTGGCTTGCCCACATTTTTTTTGCACCCCAGTCGATATCGGCTCCACGGAGCTCATATATAAGGCCGGTGTCAAAACCGAATCCTACTCCGGGAAACATCATCTCTATCTGTACTCCGCCGGAACCACCCGTTACCTGCGATACGGGAAGAAGATCCTGTTTGAAATTGAGGTTGGTCAGGGTAAGGCCTGCTGTGGGGCCCCAGCGGAACTGGGCGGCCGCATCCGTGGCCGCCATCAATAGTATGATGGCGGCTACGGCTTGAATAAGACGGTTGTTATGAAGTGTCATTGGTCGGTTTTGAATATCGGTTTATTTTTTATGTCGGCGCATGAGGCGCTTTGCTGATATTATTTCACATTCCCGGTGAGGTGAGAGTAGTCGCGTGAGTAACGCAGATGCTGGGGGATGTAGCCTTCGCCATAGGATATGGTCACGTCGGTGATGTTGCCTGCTGAATCCTTTACAAGGGTGTAGACGGGATTCACGAATCCGCGGTAGGGGGGTATGTCAAGATGGCTGTAGCGTTCGAGCACTTCACGATGAAGTTCGGGGTCTACTTTCACTGCATATTTAGCCACAAGTGCGGCACCTGCCTCATAATCGCCCTCGCTTTTGATGCGCTGTATCTCGGCGAGCAGCTGTCCGAAGAGTCCGCGCAGTGCCTGATAGTCGTTGATCTTTACAAATGTCTTGCCGGCGGCATCCTTGACGAGTTCCACCACATTGGCGTCACGCCCGTGCTCAAGCGCCCATTCGGCTATGAGTTTGCGGTTGCGCATGTGTGCTTCCTCCACGTCCTTGCCGGGTTCTATGCGCATGAGCTGAGTCATAAGCCCGTTGAGCATATATTTGTAATATTCGGCCTTGTAGGCGTCAGGGTTGTCGATTACGCCAAGTTCGAGCAGTTTCGGATCTGCCAAATAATAAAGGGCGAACAGGTCGGCGCGGGCCTCCTCGAGTGTGGAGCCGTGGGCTTTGAGCGCATCGGGATCGGTACCCGGCAACAAGCGGCCTGAGCCGTGTCCGAGGCATTCGTGGAGGTCGGTATGGAGGTTGTCGGTTATGAACAGATATTTTTCGAGAAGCTGGCGGGTGGGTTCGTCTATAACGAATTCCTCATTGAAGCCGTTGCCGTGTGATGCTTCGTCGTAGGCTTCGGTGATGTTCTCCAATGTCACTGATTTGGAGCCGTGCGATGCGCGGATCCAGTTGGCGTTGGGGAGGTTTATGCCGATAGGTGTGGAGGGGTAGGCGTCACCTGCAAGTATGGCTGCGGTGATAACCTTGGCTGTGACCCCTTTTACCTCAGGTTTACGGAAACGGGGATCAACCGGCGAATTGTTCTCGAACCACTGGGCGGCCTTGGAGATGGCTTCGGTGCGCGCTGAGGCAGGTATGTTCTTGAAATTCACGATCGACTCCCATGATCCTGTCATTCCGAGGGGATCGCCGTAGCTTTCAATGAATCCGTTTACGAAGTCGACCTGCGATGCGGTGTCCTCCACCCAGCTGATGGAATAGTCGTCGAATGTTTTGAGATCACCTGTAGTGTAATAGTCGACGAGAAGTTCTATGGTGCGGCGCTGACGGTCGTTTTCGGCATATTTCTTAGCCTCGTTGAGGTGTGTTATTATCCGTTCTATGGCAGGGGAATACAAGCCCCCTTTCTTATACACCTGTTCGGTTACTTTGCCGTTGATTTTTGTAAGGCGGCTGTTGAGTCCGTAGGATACGGGGGTGAGTGATGTGGTGTCCTTTATGGCGGCGAAGTATGCCTCGACTTCGGGCTGAGTCACGCCTTCATAGAGGTTATTGGCCGAGGTGGTTATAAGATCCTGCCCCTCAGCCTGGTTTACGCGTTTGGCCATGAACTGCGGGTCGAATATTAGGCGGCGCACAGCGTCTATCTCGGCGGGTATGAGCTTTGGATCGAGGTTTTTTACCTGTTCGTTGAAGAAAGCCTCGCTGAATTCGGGTGTGAACTTATCCATCGAGTAATGGTGATGCACGCCGTTGGCAAACTCCACCTGTTTGAGATATTTCTCAAAAGCTTTGAATTCAGGGTTTGAGCGATCTCCCTTATAGGAGGTGTAGATGTTCTCGATGAGTCCGCGCAAAGGCAGGTTGTAGCGGCAGTTCTGATCCCAGAGTATGTCGCGTCCGGCCAAGGCGGCTTCTGTGAGATGATAGATAAGGAGCTTCTGGTTGAGTGTCAGATTTTCGAATCCCGGCACTTTGTAATTGAGCACTTCTATGTCGGCGAAGCGGTCGGCTTTGTATTCAAACGGTTTTTCAGATGCTGTCATAGCGGTTGTGGAGGCGGCTCCGATTACGAGTGCTGCCGCAATGGTTCTGATAGTTCTGTGATTTGTCATGTGATGTGGTTTTATGTTTTATGTCAGAGGGTTATTCTACATATAGAACCAGTCCCTTGAGGTATTCACCCTCGGGATGGTAAATATTTACAGGATGGTCGGCCGGCTGTGTGAGTTGATGGAGTATGCGCACCCGGCGTCCGGTCGAGGCGGCCGCGGAGAACACGGCAAGCCGGAACTGCTCTTTGGTTATGGCCTGGGAGCATGAGAAAGTGAACAATATGCCCCCGGATGCTATTTTACGCAGTCCTGCCGCGTTGAGCCGCTGATAGCCGCGCAAGGCGTTCTTTATGGCTCCGCGATGTTTGGCGAATGCCGGCGGGTCAAGCACCATAAGATCATAGGCGCCATCGGGAATGCCGGCTAAGTAATCAAATGCATCCTCCGCCACAGCTTCATGGCGCATATCGCCGGGGAAGTTCAGCTCTATGTTGCTGCGTGTCAGAGCCACTGCTTTTGCCGAACTGTCAACTGACACCACTTTTGCCGCACCTCCCTGCATGGCATATACGGAGAAGCCGCCGGTGTAGCAGAACATGTTAAGCACCCGGCGTCCGGCGCTGTAGCTACGCAGCAGCAGGCGGTTGTCGCGCTGGTCTACGAAAAATCCTGTTTTCTGGCCTTTCAGCCAGTCTACATGAAACTTCAGACCGTACTCTTGTGCAA
>URII01000044.1 GCA_900547825.1 uncultured Porphyromonadaceae bacterium | reverse complement strand
TCGACAGGGGTCATTCTTATTTCGCCCGCAAGGGTCATTCTTATTTCGCCCAAAGAGGTCAGTCCCGCGTGCCCGAAGGGGTCAAACGCACGCGCCTTTTCCAATGGTTGATAATATAACGCAAAATTAACAAATTCTTTCATACCACGAAGAAATGTAGGATGAAAATATTGAAATGTTGGAACAAAACACTAATTTTGTGGTATGAAAACTAAATTAGAGGAATTAGTAGGTAGATACCGAGAACTTGGCATAGACCAACAGCTGGACTATGACAAGTTTTATCTGTATTCCATCATAACCCATTCGACGGCGATTGAAGGCTCGACCATTACGGAGCTTGAAAATCAGATTATGTTTGACAACGGCATTGCCATTAAGGGCAAAAGCATTGTTGAACAAAACATGAATCTTGACCTCAAAGCCGCATACGAGCGCGTGTTGGTATATGCCCGAAGCCACACCGATATTACGGTTAACCGGCTCAAAGAACTGTCGGCCTTGACAATGAAGAATACCGGTGCTGAATATCATACAGCATTGGGCGATTTCTCGTCGGCAAACGGTGACTTGCGCCTGTTGAATGTAACTGCCGGCGTCGGTGGTAAATCTTATATGGCTTTCAACAAGGTGCCGCAGAAATTGAAAGAGTTTTGCGACGCTTTGAATGCCGTCCGGCGAAACGCATCGTCAATGACTATGCAGCAGCTTTATGACCTGAGTTTTGACGCGCACTATAATCTGGTGACAATTCATCCGTGGGCCGATGGCAACGGACGCATGGCGCGTTTGTTGATGAACTGGCTGCAATTTGAATATGGACTGATACCCTCACGAATATTCAGCGATGACAAGGAGGAATACATCAAGGCATTGGTCGCGACACGCGAAGAAGGGGATTTATCAATCTTCCGCAACTCCATGACCGAAACAATGATTGCACACCTGTCGCGTGATATAGCGATATATACCGAATCCATCGGAAAAAGCGAACCTATAATAGAAAAGGGCGCCACCCCTACAAAGCCCAAGAAAACCCGCGACAAAATCATAGACATGTTACGCCAAAATCCCAAATTGAGCGCGACCGCACTCGCTGCCGAAATAGGCATCTCCGCCAAAGGCATCCAGCGCCACCTTGCCAACCTAAAAGCCGAAGGCATCCTCCACCGCATCGGCCCCGACAAAGGCGGCCAATGGCAAGTAAACAATTAAATCGAATTACCCAATGAAACTTTCCCATATTGAGCTAACCGCTCATGTTAAGCAAATCTTGTCTGAGGTATGTTCATACGTTAAACTCAATAACAGTGTTGGGCATTATGATACGAATCTTTTCTTGGAAGATTTAGTATTGTTATTGTTGAATGAAACATTTGGATATCAGTTAGAGAACTTAAACCATAAAGTTGGAAAAACCAATGTAGAAGGGATTGATTTAATTGATGAATCAAACAAAATTTGTGTTCAGGTAAGTAGTAGGACAGATCTGACCAAAATTAAAAATACAGTTAATTGTGTCGCAAAACTTGAAGGCCTTGATGGTTATCACCTCATATATTTTGCATTAACTGAGAAATCAAATAAAAAAAGGACACAATATTTACCATGTGGAAAGACTACGTTTTCATTTTCACAAGATTATTATGACTTTTCAAGTATTATAAAATTAATTAGTTCACGTCCCTCCTTATCCAGCAAAATATATAATATACTCAAGGATTGGGTCGGAGAATCTCCGATAGATCAATTAATAGAAACATCTTCAACCCAGTCAATAGCTAATCTTGAAGAATATTATCCACGAATAGTTTCAATTCCTGCCGAAAATGAGTATCAAGCATACTTTCAAAAAGAACAGTATCCCTCAGATACACTATATAATTTTGTCTCAGGAAAAGTATCGGGGTTTGAGAATAAAAAACTATGGCTATTAGTAAGTGCGGCACAAGTGGGCAAATCCCATGAGGCAATAAATTTATTTCATAAACTACAATCTGATGACACAAACTATCCTATTTTAATCAAAGCTCGTGACTTCAATAATGATGCGATATTGCTGCCATTTTATGCACCTTTGCGCAAAATGGTTTTAATTGTTGATGGTTTTGATGAACCGCGCGAAGATAAGCGAAATAGGCTACATAGAATAGTTGAAGATTTATCTAAGGAGAATTCGGAATTGAGAATTGTTATAACTTGCCGCAGAAACTATATAAACAGTGGTATGTTGGCAAGTTTCCAAAGACTAAATTTAGAGAGTCTTACATTAGATACAATTAAAAATGTCATCAAGAATAATGCCATTGATTTTGGTTCATTCAGTGATGAATTGATTTCAAGGAATTTATGGGAGTTGGCTTTTGAACCGTTTTATCTCAATTCACTTATTTCGATTTACAGAACTAATGACAGTTTGCCCTCAGATAGAATGGATATAATCAAAACTATTATATCCAAAAGCTATGAAACAGATGATTCCATATTCCCTGCCGGCGATATGTCTTCTGAAACATATGGAGATTCTATGCTAAGTAAAATAGCATTTGTTCTACAACTTTCAGAACGGAAAGAACTCACAGAAACCGAACTAATTGACAGTTTCAGATATGATAAGGATAAAATATCCCATTGTCTAAGATTTGCGATATTCAAAAGATCTGAAGATAAAAAGTATAGCTTCACAAAAAACATATTCCTTAATTATTTCGTAGTTCGTATGCTGTTAAATAAAACAGCAGATGAAATACTGAAGTTAGCAGAACTGCGTGATGCTGAGTATTCATGTGTAAATCCTGCATGGCTTGATGTGTTTGAACTACTAATGGCAAGTTTAGATAAGAAAGGCGATACCTATAAACAATTAGTTGAATGGTTGTCAAAACATGATAAAATCAGTATTATCAGTTTAGACCCGCATAGTCTGCCGAGAACCGTTGTTATTTCTACGTTTAAAGATTTGTTGATAAAATATAAACGCCTGGGCATATCAGGTCCTAATGATTATAACTCTAATTTTCATAGAAGATTAGCCAATCATTGTATATATCGAGAATCTTTAGAATTAATTATTTCTGAATATGAGAGCGTGGAAATCAAAGATAGTTATGGTTATCTTTTGTTTTCAACAGTTGCGGCGCTAAGTTCAGATATAATACAAGCTTACGGAATAGAGGATAAACTAATTAAGATTACTTTAGAACACATAAGGAAGAATGTATATGCTGATGAAGAAAAATGGTTCATATATGTTCCCTTAGGAAACAAGGTTTTTCATAATTCAAAAACGGTAGATTACCTTATCGGCATTTACCATTCATCGAATCAAATACTACTAAAGGAAATTGTTTCTCTTATATCCGGACTTGATGATGTGGATGGATATATAAATTTCATAACAGAGAATATTGGAGATAATAAAAGACATAAAGACACGAATAATGTAAGGCGTCCGATTGATGAGGAACTTGTTGATCTTGTATTCTCAAAAATCAAAAAGGCACACAATCTATCTCTTGCAATGAATTGCATGGCCGAGAAATGGATAGCAGAGAGGGGACATACTTCAAGCGAGGAAAAGGCATATAACTCTTTCATCAATCTGCTAACAGTGATTGAGCGGTCTATGGAGGTAGATGTAAATGCTGAATTACTGGAACTCATTGAATCAACTTGGGAAAAAATACTGATCAAACGAGTCTTTTCTGGTGCGTTATTGCAAAAAGTTTTTTGCACAATAAGGACATTCGTTACAAAGTACAATGACGCTCATGATAAGCTGGCCACAACTATTCAAAAAATGAGTGTTTGCTTGAAAGAAGAAAATGCCGGGCTAAAGTTGCGCGAACATCGTGCAATAATTTCATTGTACATATCACCAGACGATGTAGATAGAATAGCGTCCGAAATGGACTGTTCCATTGATAATATGTTTATATTGGATTGGATAAAATCCGGTCTGGATCCCGAAATTGATAGCCGTGTTGATTTTTGGTTAGACTCTAACTTTAAACAATTTCGTATTAACCAAGCAATTGACTGGGATAAGCATGAAGAAGACAGCAGACAGGTATTAATCGATCATGATTTATTTATATCCACAATAAAGGAATTGCTAAAGGATTCCGGTGAAACACCGATATGTAAATATTTAAGTGATTTAGAACATAAGGATATACCTACTAATACTTATATCTATTGGTTTTGTCAGACAGTTGAGAATGAGTTAAAGTCAAATTATTCTTCAATTGCACTGATAGCAAAAGCGGAGGATAAGCATTACTATGATGATTTTCGCATTGAGATTATCGGAAATCACAATTTATCAATCACATTATCTGATCAGCAAAAAAAAGAACTTGAAGTTGCAATTAATGACTTAATAGAGACCGCGACAGAATCCGTAATTATTGCATGTTTAATAATTGCGATTCGGTATGATATCAGACTTCCCGAACACGTTATTATTGAGAATCTGAAATATGCGGCATTAACGCCTGATAATATCTCGCAATGCGATAGTCCTAATAATTTCTTCTCCTACGCCATAAGGCATTTAACTAAAGAACAGCTTGATAGGGCCATACAATCATTGTTAGAGGTATTCAAGTACGAAAACAATCAGCTGCATTTATTGCAATTAACTTCATATGTGATAAAAGAACGATTGTTCAGGTGTATGCCGCAGGTGATAAATATTGCTTGTGATCCCAGATTCTATTATTCACATATCATTGTGGATAGTATTAATAGTATCGGTGAAAAAGGCAATCATATAATAAAGCAATATTATAATACTTTCCCTCCGAGTTTGCAATTATACGCTATAAGATATATTAGAGAATCCGAAGATATGCAAGATGAAATTATCTCTTGCATGAAAAATATAAGAACACAAGATTCTGATGACAATAGCCGTCTGGCTTTATTTTATCTTCTATCTATTGGTGACAACGATTCGTTAATTGATTTGCTAAATATATGTAAATCAAATCCAACATTTCTCGGAGACCTATGTGATGCTCCAAGTCTTCATTATTCTTCGATAGAAGATCTTCCCATATTAATTGAAATACTTAAGATATCACATGATTTTAAGGCACAGTTTAATCAATGGCCTTCCCAATGTATTAGAGCTATTAAATATATAGCGTTAATTAAAGATGAGAATACTGATATCGTAATAGATTCGTTGCGCAATTTAGTTTCTGAATCTTCAGATTATCTCTGGATTAATTATCAAATTGAATCTATTCAACAAGGACGATTACAAAGACACTCCAATCCTCTTTCTGTTAAAAATGCGATAAAACTAATCAATCATGATTTATGATTGATTAACCAATATTTAGAGTGAGTTTCAAATAAAAATACTAATTTTGCACTGATAAAACAAGAGAAATCCTATCGGCAACAGTCTGATTGACTTGGTAACGGCAGCGCAAGCTGCGGAACATCGCAGAAAGCGATACACGACCCGAACATTGGACTTGCAAAAAATCAGTCAAGATAAATATTTGATAATCAGGATATAAAATCCGCAAAGTTTCCCCAGGCGGATCACAAAGCAACGAGGTTTGATCTTTAGATCCAACCTCGTTCTTATATCTACCTATCGCCAATACAGATATTGTATTGAACAAAATATCACCTATTTTATCCAATACAGCGTTATAATTGAATAAATTTTTTGAAAATCTTATCCCTTCAATTATTAACTTTGTGGTATGAAACCGAATTTTATATTTACATTTGCGGCGCTGGTTTGGCTATGGGGTTGTGGCACCAACAATATAACTGATAATAAGGAACAATATGTGCCGGATGCACCTGACTATTCAGACGAAAAGATGTGGTATACCCAACTTAATGATATAGCCGGCAATGAAGCTGATGTGTTCTATATCCCTTCTACCTGGGAATTTGACTGGACCACACAAGATGGGAAAATTTGCCATTATGCCGATGTATATAATCAGAAACATCTTGACGATATGGCTATAGAAATGGGTGGAGTGGCGGAATATATGGCCGACGGCAATAATTTCTATTCGCCCTACTACCGCCATATCACCCTTGACTCTTGGGCCACATTGAACGAGGATACCATAACACGAAGATATAATGACGTCTCTTTAACCGACATACAAAACGCTTTCAACCATTTCATTGAAAATTTCAACAACGGACGTCCATTCATTATTGCCGGATTCAGCCAAGGAGGCAAATCAGTGGTGGAACTATTGAAGACTATGCCCGAAAACATACGGAAACGAATGATCGCAGCATACGTACTCGGTTACAAAGTGACGCCCGACGATGTTGCCATAGCACCATGGATAATAGCGGCCAAGGATTCGCTCGACACCGGAGTTACGATATGCTATAATTCAGTATCATCGGTGGAATACGTAAAACCCATTGTTGCCGCACCGAACGTTATGTGCATAAATCCTGTGAACTGGCGCACGGACGACACCCCGGCTATTCTGGACGACACCATCACAGTCACTGTTGATCCAACACACAAAGTATTAGTGCTCACAGGATTCGATGGCAGCTATCTCCCCAACATACTTGACATCCTTAATGTAGGAGACTATCATGGCATCGAGCCATGGGTGTACAAGGAATGCCTGCGCAAGAACTTTAAGCAAAGAATAAAATCATATCGGAAAGGGCAGAATCAAACATAGTGGCAAATCCCTGTCCGGAATTTGCCACTATGGCCATGTATATGCCGGTGGTTATTTCTTAGGAGGGAGGTTCCGCTTGTCCCATTCGGGATGAGCGGGGTCTTCGGCCACTAATGCTTCTTCAAGACTTATGCCGAGGGCCTCGGCAAGTTTGGAGCCATAGCCCGGATCAGCATTATGGCACGCCCTGACATGGCGCTGCTTTATGAACAGGGGCACACCGTCCATGGCGCGGGCCGTATTCTCGCATGTCAGCTTCTGATCTTCAGCCGGCATAAGACGCCATAGCTTGCCGGGTTGAGTGTAATAATCGTCGTCATACTCACGCTCATCATAGTTATATGCGGCTCCATTCAGCTCAAGCGGGGGCTCTTTAATCCCGGGCGAGTCTTTCCATTCTCCGAAACTGTTAGGCTCATATGACAATGTCCGGCCACAATTGTTGTCGGTGCGCATTTTCCCGTCACGATGATAGGAATGGAACGGACATTTAGGCTGGTTCACGGGTATGAGATTGTTGTTGACACCAAGCCGGTAACGCTGCGCGTCGCCATAGGAGAACAGGCGTCCCTGAAGCATTTTATCAGGAGAGAATCCTATCCCCTCCACTATATTCATCGGGTTGAAGGCAACCTGTTCAATCTCGGCAAAGAAATTCTCAGGATTGCGGTTGAGCTCCAGAATGCCTACATCACGAAGAGGGAAATCCTTGTGATACCACACTTTGGTAAGGTCAAACGGATTGATATGATACTTACGGGCCTCCTCCTGGGTCATAAGCTGCACCTGCATAAGCCAGCGTGGATAGTCACCCCGCTCTATGGCCTCGAAAAGGTCGCGCTGATTCGATTCGCGGTCCTTCGCTATCACTTTCTCAGCCTCCTCGTCGGTAAGGTTTTTAATACCCTGAAGAGTGCGCAGATGGAATTTCACCCATATACGTTTGTTATCTTTATTATAGAAACTGTAAGTATGACTTCCGAAGCCGTGCATATTACGGAATGACGCGGGAATACCTCTCGGCGACATCGTTATGGTGACCTGATGGAGTGCTTCCGGAAGTAATGTCCAGAAATCCCAGTTGCTTGTAGGGCTGCGCATACCTGTGCGCGGATCACGTTTTATGGCATGGTTGAGATCCGGAAATTTAAGCGGATCACGCAGAAAAAACACCGGAGTGTTGTTGCCTACAAGATCCCAATTACCTTCATCGGTGTAAAACTTCATGGCAAACCCGCGTATATCACGCTCGGCATCGGCGGCTCCACGCTCTCCGGCCACAGTGGAGAACCTAACGAGACATTCCGTCCTTTTTCCGACTTCGGAAAATATGGAAGCACGGGTAAACTCGGTGATATCATTTGTCACAGTAAAAGTGCCGAATGCACCGGATCCTTTGGCATGCATACGCCTCTCGGGAATGACTTCGCGGTCAAAATGCGCAAGTTTTTCCATATACCATGGATCCTGCATCAATACCGGACCTCGCACTCCGGCTGTTTGAATGTTCTGATTATCGGCAACAGGCCTGCCGTTCTCTGCGGTAAGTCTTTTATTGTCCATATAATAACAGTTAAAATGATTCTGTCATACAGAACATTCATATGAATTACATTGTTCAGTCTCAGCAACGGTTTCACATCTGGCGCCACTCAACATTCCCCACTCCATAAAACCTACTTTAACATTCTGAACTATCGGAAATGAATTGAAAAGAGATAATTTTGTCAGTAACTAAAAATTGACAACTATGACTTACGACCTCAAAACTCTGAAATCGCCCTCGGATCTGAAAAAGTTAGATCCTGACGAGCTGTATGTCGTGGCGCAAGAGCTCCGCGCGGCATTGTTGAAAAAACTTTCGGTCCGGGGAGGCCATGTGGCTCCCAACCTCGGAGTGGTGGAAGCCACGGTAGCGCTCCACTATGTGTTTGACGCGCCGGAGGACAAAATCGTGTTTGACGTATCACATCAATCGTATGTACACAAGATGATAACCGGACGTATGGAGGCATTCACCGATCCGGCCCATTACAACGATGTCACCGGTTACACATGCCCCGCCGAAAGCCCATACGACCTTTTTGAGATGGGTCATACCTCTTCGTCCATAGCCCTCGCCACAGGACTTGCCAAAGCCCGCGATCTCACAGGTGGCAAAGAAAATGTGATAGCGTTCATAGGCGATGCGTCATTGGGCGGCGGAGAAGCCCTTGAGGCCCTTAACTTCGCCCCTACCCTACACTCCAATTTCATAGTGATCCTCAACGACAACCAGATGTCGATAGCCGAGAACCACGGCGCCCTCTACCCGCACCTCGCGGAGCTGCGTGCAACCAACGGACAGGCGCCCTACAACATATTCCGGGCTCTCGGCTATGAATATATCTATGTGGCTGAAGGCAACGACATGCGGTCGCTCATCCGCGCGTTCCGTGAAGTAAAGGGCACGGATGGCCCCGTAGTGGTGCACATCAACACCATGAAAGGTATGGGCCTGCCGGTGGCCGAAGCCCACAAAGAGGAATTCCATTATCACGGGCCGTTCGAATTGAAAAGCGGCGCTCCCTTGCAACCCGACTCGGCCGAATGTTACGATGACATATTCGCCGACCGGATGCTTGAACTTATGCACGATGACAAGCGTGTAGTGGTGGTCAACGCCGGCACTCCGGGTTCCATCGGTTTTACACCCGAACGCCGGGCCGCAGCCAAGAACCGGTTTATTGATGTCGGCATAGCCGAACAGGACGCCGTGGCCATGTCGGCCGGACTTGCCAAAGCCGGTTGCCGTCCGGTGATGGGAGTAGTGGCCACATTCCTCCAGCGCGCCTACGACCAACTGTCGCAGGAGGTGGCCATCAACCGTATGCCGGCAGTGTTCGTGGAGTTTTTCACCGGCATGTTCGGCATGAACGATGTAACGCACCTCGGATTCTTCGACATAGCCATGGTATCCAACATTCCGGGCATACTCATGCTCGCTCCCGCCACGGCCGAGGAATACGTCGCCATGATCGACTGGGCAGTGAAACAAACCTCCACACCGGTAGTAATCCGCACTCCGGGAGGCCCGGTACGCCACACTGACCGTCCAGTTAACACTGACTTCACCCGTTACGACGTAATCCGTGACGGCTCCGGCGTGGCCATCATCGCAGCCGGGCCATTCCTACACACCGCCTTGGAAGCCGCTGAACTAATGAACGCTTCGGGCATTAACCCCACAGTCATAAATCCCCGTATACTTTCGGGTGTTGATGGAGAATGCCTCGACTCGCTGCGCGCCTACCGCCACGTGATAACCATAGAGGATGGGATCATCGACGGCGGCTTCGGACAAAAGGTAGCCGCATATCTCGGCACATCGCCCGTAAAAGTCACCTGCCTCGGCCTTAAAAAGGAATTCATCGACCGCTTCAAAGTGGCCGATATCCTCAAAGCCAACAATCTCACCCCCCCTCAGATCGCCGCCCTCGCCTGACAGCCCTCCCACACAACAGGACGGACAGAGGCTTGAGGCCTCTGTCCGTCCTATCTCTATATAATCTCCTAAAAATTAGCTATATATCATTTAAATATTATCTTCTTTCTGATGCCATTGCTATAAACCACGATATTAACACCTTTTTGCGGATATTGAAGTTTCTGACCGGTCAATGAATAATAACCTACAATCACAGGATTATTCCCATTGCCGTCTATCACAGATATTTCTGCCGGGGTGTCAGTTTTAAACGATTGTTCTTCTCCAAAAAATTCTCCCTCGGCGGTAATTGCATAGGCTCTTACAACATATACCGTATTAGGCTGAAGATCATTCAATGAAGCGGACATAATTTGCCCTGTAGCAACTATTCTATCTGATTTAAGCGGAGATTGAACACGCCGTACTGTTCTTGTCCCGTCGGATGGGCCATATTCAAATCCCTGCTCTATTATATCATCACTTCCTTCCAACACATATCCGGTCAATGTGGCCTTATCAGATGTAATATCCTGTGGTGCGTAAGTATGTATGATAGCTTCCATATAACTGAAATCACTCGGATCGAAAGTAATCCATTCTCCAAAGTAATAGTTTCCGTATTGATCTTTATAGAACGGTCTTACATTATAGTAAAACTGAGCCTGAAGGTTTTTAAGCTTACCTTCAATCTTACCGTCACGAATGGCGGCTGCTCCTTCGGATGGTTTCAAGGATGACGGCGCATCATATTTTTTCCATTGGAATCCTATTCCCGACTCTCTCTCGTCAATATTTGTAGCAGCCGTTATTATAGACGATGAGGATGACACGCCTTTGGTATCTGCTTCACCAAATGTTATCGACGAAGTCTTGAAAGATATATCCTGGGTATAGTTTCCAACCGATATATATTTTCGCAGCGGGTACAGATATTCTTGTCCATTAACTTTTGATTTTACAATGGCATAGAGCCGGAACGTATATGATTTACCGGGTGTAAGGCCACCGCACCAATAACTGTCACTGATTTTACCGTATACAACTCGCTCTCCAAAAAGATCCGACTGAAGTTTCAAACCTGTTATCTCGACATCGACAGGCGTATAACCGGATGTCAGCAGGAATCCCGTAGGTGATTCGGCACATTTCAGTTCCAACTTAATCATCTTTGTATAAAGGATTTCATCATATATTTTTGATTTATCTCCTATGAAAAGTCTAAATCTCCGCTTAATTCCATCCTGTTCGCCAAAATAACCTGCAAACCAAGGACGTGGATCCAGATTTTCTATTTTGTAACCGCTTTCCGGAACATCAACAAATTCATTACCTTCCCAAATTTGCAAATGTTTATTCCCTTTCACCTGCTGTACAGTTATAGTTGTATGAGTATGATAATAATCATTCCACTGAGAATTCTGATCTCTCATTAATGGCCCAGTATCTCGCGTAGCGCTGTAATTGGAAACATACTTTGTTCCATCTATAATAATGTATGGCGTAAATTTATATATGGTTGAAGGGAAGAGGTCTTCGGCATAGACACGACACCGGCCATCACTTAGTTTACCTTTCACTTCACGGTCGGTTTCAAAGCCTGACGGGTCAGATATGATCACTCCCGTTTCATATTTTTCCATAATGGAATTTGTTTCTTTTCCCCAATTGATGTAACCCTCGATAAAAAACCGATCTCCCTGCTCAAAATAAATATCTAGGGTAGGAATATCCTCCGGCCAAGAATATTCAGCCGCTGAAACAGTGAAATATTGATTGAAAAAAACGATGAACCAAAAGCTCAACAAACTAATGGCCTTAAATCGATTCATTTCCATACAGAATATAGTGTCTCCTCCATTCCCGATTCGACTTTTAATTTGGATACAAAAAAGCGTGGAATGATGTTCCTGTCTATCTTAAAGGAGGCATCGCCAAACGCCTAACTACGAAATAAACAGTCCACTCCCACGCCATACCGGATATCGATACCCCCTGTCGGGGAGTGGATATACAAGACAAGCATGAGCGTCCGTTGACTGCTTCTGTCCTTCGTAGTTTTGAAATTGGCGATTTCCTTTAAAGGATAAAGCACGAAACGCTTTTTATTTAAATATGTCCGCACACATCAATGTGCCTTACAAAGATAACACACCTTAATAATTCTTGCAAATTAATTTTACCACACTATGTTTATATTTTTTCACTTCACAAGGCTAAATTCTTTCTCAGGCCACATACTATCTTTGGCATAAAAAAACAAACTATTATGGATTTTGAAGAGCTTAATGTACTGAGGCTGCCCGAATGGGTTTGGTTGAAAATTGGCGCCACCGATACGGGTAAACCTGATATGGCAGGGCGCACAACGCTGATGCACACTCCCACTCATACCATATTGGAGTTTATGCACGCCACATTCAAATATATAGATCCCACCGAGGAGGAACGCGAGATTTTCAGGCGTCAGTTCATCTACACCAACAGTAAGGGACAGGACGAGAATCACTGCATAGGCCTGATCTGCTCAACCGTAAATGGCAAGACAGATCCCCAAAAGCTGGCCGAAATAGTAGAGTCCGGAATAAACTGGTACAAGCAGCAACGCGATTTCACTGCCCGCCTCAGCCGAATGCACATAAATTCGTGAAAACGCATCTTTGCTGATTGAAAACCCGATTTTTTGTTGTATATTTGCAACACTATCAAGGATTGACAATTATTAACGGCCCTTTCGTGTGTTTCCATATGTAAAATACGTTCTAAGATAAAAGATTGGTAACAGGTGAGCAATATATAATCTGACACACGGATGACATTATGGATTTTTCAAAAGCTTTAGAAACTTTTCTCGGCAACTACATAGCTGCGGCAGCAATAATAGCCGTAGGTGTGGGCATGCTTATATGGAGGATAGCAACGTCCATAAAAGGAATGCGCGATAAAGTTGACGGCATAAAGGATCTGCCATGCAAAGACCATGCCTCACACATCAGCCACCATAGTGAACATATCGCAAACACAGAAAAGCACTTGGGAAGTCTTGAAGGAAAACTTGATCTGTTGGTCAAGTTACTTCCTCAAGTGACCTCCTCAAGAAAAGAAAACATACTAAGCGATGACATGCCCGTGCTGTCGCAGAAAAACAGCCCGAAGATGTTGAATGACAATGGCCGTATTGTAGAACGCATATTCGGATGCAAGGCATTTATATCCTCCAACAGTCAATGGTTATTGGATGAAGTTGCAAAATTTAATCCTAAAACCGCTTTGGATGTAGAAATCTACAGCTTTGCCGCGCTACGGGTGGCTTCATTGGACGACCGATTCAACGACATCAAAAATCAAATCTACAACAGTCCGGCAATCGAGTTGAAGGTCAAAGATGGAGAGACCCAAAAATTTGAGATCACATTGGACGATGTTCTGTTCGTATTGTCCTTATCCTTGCGTGATCTGTATTTAGAACGACATCCCGAAATATTCCCCGAATAATTCTAAAAATCACCAAACATAAGGCCGTGGCATAAGTCATGGCCTTTATTTTGACATATCCTGCAAAAAGTTATTTTTTGTTTTATTACAGCACCTTATTCAGGTCAATACTATATCCCGCACTCTTAATTTCTTTAGCCAAAACAAACTTCCAATTATCACTATTGTTCACCATTAGATAAAGCACTCCACTAATATCTGAGGGCAATTCTAAATCTCCCTTTACCAATGCCACAACTCTTTTACGACCCAACTTACCAATAAAATATCCATGCTCAAATATTACATTTTGACGTGCCCTACATTTTATTGTACAATCTTCTCCATCAAGACACCCCTTATCGTCAGGAGTCATTAGAATTATTGCAAATCCAACATCTGAATATTCTTCAAATTTTTCAATAATAGTTTTACCACCATTCGGTTGTTCGTGAAGTATAATTGGTTGCAGCTCTAATTTTTCAATAAAACGAGCTACGGTTTCTTTTATTCCATTATCTCTTCCGTGTACAATAAATATTTTATCAGAATTTTTGAAATCACCATAAGATAAGGATTTAGCTTTTTTAGAAGAGCCTTTAGGGTATAATTTATTCAATATAAGGCTGCTGGCAGCCTTAGAAATTTCCGACTATGCCATCATCAGGTCGGTTTGTATAGCGGAAATGTAAAAGCCCCTCTGATTGGGATGATCAAAGGGGTTTTGGGCGTGTAGCGAATCCGGGAATCGAACCCGGGTCTCCACCGTGAGAGGGTGGCGTGCTAGGCCACTACACTAAATCGCCTTGCTACGAGCTGCACTCAGCTCTCTTTTGCGTTGCAAAGATATGGAGGTTTTCTGAATTATGCAAATTTCTGCCGCATCTTTTTTCGAAAATCATATAGGAATAACCATAAATGCCGCGCCGCCAAAGGGTTGGAATCCTAATGGCGGCGCGGTTTTTATGATATGAAGTCCGAGAGATTATTCCTCGGATGCTTCGTTGAGCAATTCAAGCATCTTTATCGCAGACACCGGAATACGTGTGCCGGGACCGAAGATAGCTGCCACACCAGCTTTATAGAGGAAGTCGTAGTCCTGCGCGGGGATAACGCCTCCGGCAGTGACCATGATGTCCTCACGGCCTAATTTCTTAAGTTCCTCGATAACCTGCGGTATGAGGGTCTTGTGGCCTGCGGCAAGGGATGAGACACCAAGAATGTGAACATCGTTTTCCACGGCCTGACGGGCTGCTTCGGCGGGGGTCTGGAAGAGCGGGCCCATATCCACGTCGAATCCGCAGTCGGCATAACCGGTAGCCACAACCTTGGCGCCACGGTCGTGTCCGTCCTGACCCATCTTGGCTATCATGATACGAGGCTGACGGCCTTCGCGTTTTGCAAAATCCTCGCACATAGCGCGGGCTTTCTCGAAATCGGGATCCATCTTAGTTTCGCTGGAATAAACACCTGAAATAGTTCGTATAACTGCTTTATAACGTCCGGCAACAGCCTCGCATGCGTCGGAGATCTCGCCGAGTGTGGCACGGAGTCCGGCAGCTTTGACGGCAAGGTCAAGGAGGTTGCCTTCGCCTGTCCGGGCACATTCGGTGATTGCCTCAAGGGCTTTCTTCACGGCAGCCTCGTCACGGTGGGCCTTGACGTCGTCAAGACGTTCGATCTGCTCTTTGCGCACCTCGGTGTTGTCGATCTCAAGGATATCGATGGGATCCTCATGGTCAAGACGGTATTTATTGATACCTACGATTGTCTGACGGCCTGAGTCGATGCGGGCCTGTGTGCGGGCTGCGGCTTCCTCGATCTTGAGCTTGGGAAGACCGGTCTCGATGGCTTTCGCCATGCCGCCGAGCTTTTCGATTTCCTGAATATGCTCCCATGCGCGGTGGGCGATCTCATTGGTAAGCGCTTCCACATAATATGATCCGGCCCAGGGGTCAACCTGCTTGGTAACCATAGTTTCCTCCTGGATGTAGATCTGTGTGTTACGGGCGATACGGGCTGAGAAGTCGGTGGGAAGGGCGATGGCCTCGTCGAGCGCGTTGGTGTGGAGACTCTGTGTGTGGCCGAGTGCGGCACCCATAGCCTCGATACATGTACGGCCCACATTGTTGAACGGATCCTGCTCGGTGAGTGACCAGCCGGAGGTCTGACAGTGGGTGCGCAGCGCGAGCGATTTGGGGTTCTTGGGATTGAACTGCTTGACGATCTTGGCCCAGAGCATACGTGCGGCCCTCATCTTGGCCACCTCCATAAAGAAGTTCATGCCTATGGCCCAGAAGAACGAAAGACGCGGAGCGAACGAGTCGATATCCATGCCGGCGTTGACACCTGCACGGAGATATTCAAGACCGTCGGAGAGCGTGTAGGCCAACTCGATATCGCATGTTGCGCCGGCTTCCTGCATGTGGTAGCCCGAGATGGATATGGAGTTGAACTTGGGCATGTTCTGCGAGGTATATTCAAATATGTCGGCTATGATGCGCATGGAGAATTCCGGCGGATATATATATGTGTTACGCACCATGAATTCCTTAAGGATATCGTTCTGGATGGTACCTGCCATTTCCTCAAGCTTAGCACCCTGTTCAAGACCAGCGTTGATATAGAACGCAAGCACGGGAAGCACAGCACCGTTCATGGTCATGGACACGGACATCTTGTTCAGAGGAATGCCGTCGAAAAGCACCTTCATGTCCTCAAGCGAGCAGATGGACACACCGGCCTTGCCTACGTCGCCTACCACACGTTCATGGTCAGCATCGTAACCGCGGTGTGTGGCTAAGTCGAATGCCACAGAAAGGCCTTTCTGACCGGAAGCGAGGTTGCGGCGGTAGAACGCGTTACTCTCTGCCGCAGTGGAGAATCCGGCATACTGGCGTATGGTCCAGGGACGCAGAGGATACATGGCGCTGTACGGGCCACGGAGGAACGGAGGAAGTCCGGAAACATAATTAAGGTGTTCCAGCCCTTCAAGATCGTCCTTGGTATAAATGGGCTTTACGGGAATAAGTTCGGGGGTGAGCCACTTTTCACCCTCATTTACAGTGCCGCGGGGAGCGCTGAAAGCGTCGGCGGTAATATCTATGGTTTTAAAATCAGGTCTCATTTCATTGACTATTTTGAGAGGTGTGAAAAGTATTTTATTTAAGCAGGCGTTCGTTGAAGCCTTTCAGCACGTCAAGCACATTGCAGCGCACATGCACGAAATTCTCTATGCCCTCCTTGCGGAGATCCTCCATGCACGCCGGAGCACCGGCCACTACAAATTCGGCACGGCCGCCGAGAGCCTTGAAGGCCGCAGGTGCGAGTTCGGCATATTCGTCATCGCTTGAACAGAGCACCACTACATCAGCCTTTTTCTCCATAGCGGCCTCGATACCGGCCTCCACGGTATCAAAACCGAGGTTGTCGATAATCTCATAGCCGGCGCAGCCGAAGAAGTTGCCTGAGAACTGGGCGCGGGCAAGACGCATAGCCAGATTGCCGATAGTGAGCATAAACACTTTCGGACGGTTCGAAGCAGCCTCAGTGGCGAGACGCAGGGCCTCGAAATCACTTGCGGCACGCTTCATAGCGAGACCCTCGCCGGCAGGCTCTTCGCCTTCGCCGTGGTGGCAACCGCATGAGCATGCGCCCTTGGTGATCTTACCGGCGGCAGTTTCATTTACATTGGGATACTGGTTAGTGCCGAGAAGTATCTCTTTACGACGGGCCACATCCTCATGACGTTTTGCACCGGCCTCGTTTACAGCCTTCTGCACAGTGCCGTCATTCACACAAGCAAGGAAGCCGCCTTTTTCCTCGACATCAAGGAACAGTTTCCATGCCTCGCGGGCAATAGCCACAGTGAGGGTTTCCACATAGTAGGAACCGCCGGCCGGATCCACCACCTTGTCAAGATGGCTTTCCTCTTTAAGAAGGAACTGCTGGTTGCGGGCAATACGCTCCGAGAAATCGTCGGGAGTCTTATAAGGCATGTCAAACGGAGTGACAGTGATGGAATCCACACCGGCCAATGCTGCCGACATAGCTTCTGTCTGGCTGCGGAGCAGGTTCACATGCGCATCGTAAATGGTCTGGTTGAACTCCGATGTGGATGCATGGGCCATCATCTTGGCGCTGTCCTTCGACTGAGGTTTGTACATCTCCACAATCTGCGCCCAAAGCATACGGGCGGCGCGGAACTTGGCTATCTCCATGAAATAGTTGGAAGATATGCACATATTGAATTTAATGCGACGGGCCACTTCATCGGCGCAGAACCCGGCATCAGTCATGGAAGTCATCCACTGTGCGCCCCATGCAAGGGCATATCCGAGTTCCTGATATATGTATGCGCCGCTGTTGCCGAACATTACAGAATCCACTGCAAGCACACGCAGAGCGGGCACATCAGCCACCTCACGCATAAGCTCGGAAGCCATAGCCACAATATCGCCGGGGAAAGGCTGGCCATGTTTCAGCGGACGTTTCAGCGGGTTGAAGTCAATGGAGCCACGGAAGCTATCCACAGCGCCTTTCTCCTTTATATATGCCACGAGAGCCTTGGCCAGTTCCAAAGCCTTGCGGGGACAGCAGCTGAAATTGATTTCCACCTTTGAAAGATCCACACCCTCAAGAAGAGTGGCGATCACAGCGGGTTCAACATCATTTACCTTGAAGCCGAATGAATTGACACCCTTAGTGAGAAGATCCTTGACTTTGGCTGCGGCCTCGGCCACATCTTCCACATTTATTTCCTGACGTGTGAGCCAGTCGTTATCGGTGCGTGTACCTCTTACATACGGATATTCACCGGGTAGTGTATCTGTAGTTTTCAGTCCGGCGATATCTTCAGCGCGGTACATGGGCTGCACATTGAAACCCTCGTTAGTGCGCCACACCAGTTTTTTATCAAAAGGAGCGCCTTTAAGGTCAGCCTCCACTTTTGCTTTCCACTCCTCTGTTGAAACCGGAGGGAACTGGTCAAACAAACGTTCTTTGTTTTCTGCCATGGTTAGATTTGTTAGATATATTGATTCTGATTAGAAATTAGCGGGTTAATTATCTGCGCCACAAATTTACAAAACTTTCACTCAACCCCCAATAATTTACCATAAATTTTGACAGTATGCCGCCAACGGCCAATGGGACAATATTTATTCAGCATGTAAAACAAAGCCTAACAAGGGCTAAATCAAGTTATTGACCCATCTTTTACACTTCTGCCGCGTTTACCCTCTGAAAACAAATTGACACAAAACCATAATTCAGAGCTATGAGAAATAATATCTGTCACATAATGGCTGCTACTGCAGCATTAGTCATGACGTCAGCATCATATGCCGCGCCAGTAAACACATCATCGCAATTCAAGGACTTCTGCACATCGGTGTTTGACAACTCCGTGCCCATGGTGGGCCTTGAAGATGAGCCGGGCGAAACAGAACTTGGCGAAGAAATACTTACCGATCCATGCGACGAATTGAAAAGCAATCTCGTTGACTATGCCAAAAAATTTCTCGGACGCCCATACCGATGGGGAGCCAAAGGACCGAAAGCATTCGACTGCTCAGGACTCACCGGCTACGTTTACAAAAATTTCGGCTTAAATATCGGAGGCAATTCCCGACATCAGGCCGTAAACGGACAGAAAATAAAAATCACGGAGGCCAATCCGGGCGATCTGATGTTTTTCAGCGGACGGCGCGGAGGCCGCACAGTGGGACACGTCGGCATGGTGGTGGAAGTGGATTCGGCTGCGGGAACGCTCAAATTCATCCATGCCTCCACAAAACGCGGAGTCACCATCCAGAAATTTCCCGACCACGGCTATTACAGCCGCCATTTCCTACATGCCAAACGTATGATAGACCACAGCAGCCATCAGGAACTTGCCTCCTCGGCAGGATCCTGACGCTTTCCTGCTGCAAAACGGGCTGAATCACGATCAAGCTTCTTTTTCAGATTGGAAGCGAAACATTTCTCCAGATCCACCCCGCACTGATTGGCCAATGCCATCACCACCCACATCACATCGGCAAGTTCGTCGCCAAGGTCGAGCCTGTCGGTGGTTTTTGCCACTTGATCCCCATAGATCCGCGATATGCAGCGCGCCACCTCGCCGGTCTCCTCTGCCAGCATGGCCATATTGGTCAACACGCCGAAATAGCCGGCGCCTGTAGAGCGTATCCATGCGTCCACTGCTTTCTGAGCCTGTGCAATAGTCAGCGGACTTTCCATATTTTTATCACCTGTCATTCCGAGATTATCTAATAAATATAGTAACTTAGCCCCGCAAAATTACTAATAAATCAACTCTAAGCAAACATGAGTCAACACATATCGTCACACCGGATAATATCACCGTCCGATCCTCTCACCGCCAAAGTCAAGGCCTTGTATTACGAATCATTTCCCATTGAGGAACAACGCCCGTGGTCCAGCACCATGAATCTAATCTCCGACCCCGACAGCCAGTTCAGGCTAATCGCGCTCACTCTGCCCGACGAAAGTTTCGCAGGGTTCGTCACCATATGGGAGATTGACGGCTTCCGGTACATCGAACATTTTGCAGTCGACCCGTCAATGCGTGGCAACGGCATAGGCGCTGAAATACTTGAATCATTAAAACATGACGATCCGAAACCATTGCTTCTTGAAGTCGAGCCTCCGGAGACGGGCGAAATGGCCTCACGGCGCATAGGCTTTTATAAGCGATGTGGATTTATGCTGCACGACGATATTCCGTATATGCAGCCCCCTTATTCCCCCGGTCTTCCTCCGGTAAGGCTCATGCTTATGTCCACAGCCCCTATCCCCACCCCCTCCGCCACCATAGCGACATTACATTCTAAAGTCTACGGTATCACGCCCAAGCTGACAGCCCCATAAAAGAGCTGGATGAAAAAGTTTTTGTTAAGTCAAAGAAAATGACTACCTTTGCACACCCGATTATGTAAAATTATATCGAGCCGGAGCCGCACAGACACTTTTGGCCGAGTGCCTATGTGTGCAAAAAGCTCAGTTAATTAACTAATTTTTAAACAATTAAAAAGTGGATACTTTAAGTTTAAGAACACCGTCGCCCAAGGCTGCCGACTGCAACAGAGAGTGGGTAATCGTAGACGCCAAGGATCAAGTCCTCGGCCGCCTCTGCTCCAAAGTCGCAAAGATCCTCCGCGGCAAAAACAAACCCTGCTACTCGCCCAATGTAGAATGCGGCGACAATGTGATTATCATCAATGCTGACCAGATTATCCTCACCGGTAAAAAAATGACCGACCGTGAGTATCTCCGTTACACAGGCTATCCCGGCGGACAGCGCGTATCGACTCCCGAAGTCCTTATGAAAAAAGCCCACAACAAGCATCTCAAAGCCGGCATCAATCCCCTTTTCATAAAGGTGATGAAGGGCATGCTTCCCAAAAACCGCCTCGGCCGTGAGCTACTCGGCAACATGCATGTGTATCTGGGCTCAGAGCATCCCCACGAAGCTCAGAACCCCAAGTTTATCGACATCAACAAAATGAAATAATCACAGGATATGGAAACAGTAAATGCAGTAGGCCGCCGCAAAGCCGCCGTGGCCCGCGTGATCCTCAAAGACGGCAACGGCACGATCACCATCAACAAGCGTCCGTTGGATGTCTATTTCCCCTCGTCGATACTCCAGTATATCGTAAAACAGCCCCTCAACACACTTGATGTAGCCGAGAAATACGATATCCGCGTGAATCTCGATGGCGGTGGCTACAAAGGACAGGCTGAAGCCCTCCGTCTTGCAATAGCCCGTGCACTGGTGAAAGTAAATCCCGAGGACAAGAGCGCCCTCCGCGCCGAAGGCTTCATGACCCGCGACCCCCGCGCCGTGGAACGCAAGAAACCCGGTCAGCCCAAAGCCCGCAAACGCTTCCAGTTCTCCAAGCGTTAATGGAGATCCCCCCCTTTTATGGGCTATATATTTGTCCGGCTCGTCCGGCGATATATTGTGTTTAGTATCTAAACTTCCCGGATGGACACGTTCCCTACCGTCAAGTTGTAATTAAAAAAGAACGTAAACAACCTTACAAAACAAAATGTCAACACCCACATTTGACCAGCTCCTCGAAGCAGGATGCCACTTCGGCCATCTCAAAAGAAAATGGAATCCTGCCATGGCTCCGTACATCTTTATGGAGCGCAACGGTATCCACATCATTGACCTCTACAAGACAGCAGCCAAACTCGAAGAGGCCGCCGCTGCCTTGAAGAACATAGCCAAATCGGGCAAAAAAGTGCTCTTTGTAGCCACCAAAAAACAAGCCAAGCAGGTAGTAGCCGATATGGCTTCATCCGTCAACATGCCTTACGTAATCGAACGCTGGCCCGGCGGTATGCTCACCAACTTCCCCACTATCCGCAAGGCTGTAAAGAAAATGGCCACCATCGACAAGATGTCGAAGGACGGCACATTCGACAACCTCTCCAAGCGCGAGAAACTCCAGATCACCCGTCAGCGCGCAAAGCTTGAGAAGACCCTCGGCTCAATCGCCGACCTCAACCGTCTTCCCTCCGCTCTGTTTGTGGTTGACGTGCTCAAGGAGCGCATCGCAGTGGCTGAGGCAAACCGTCTCGGTATTCCCGTATTCGCCATGGTTGACACCAACTCCGATCCCACCGACGTGGACTTCGTGATCCCCGCCAACGACGACGCATCGAAGAGCATCGAGGTGATCCTGGATGCAGTGTGCAGCGCCATGGCCGAGGGCCTGGAGGAGCGTAAGGTAGAGAAGCTGGATCGCTACTTCCAGCAGGATTCGGATACCACGATTACATTCAGTGAGCTGCGCGGCAAGCAGACGGTCGAGATCACGGTGCGTCAGGTTGGTCTGGTTGTCCGCGCCGAGGAAACGACGACTGATATGTATGCTTCCGTAGACGGTGCCATCAGCAGTATCGAGCGCCAGATCCGCAAGCATAAGACCCGTCTGGAGAAGCGCCTGCGTGAGGGTGCATTCGACAAGATGGCAGAGCAGAAGGCCGCACTGACCGAGGAGGATTTCGATGTAGTACGCCGCAAGCGCT
>URII01000043.1 GCA_900547825.1 uncultured Porphyromonadaceae bacterium | reverse complement strand
GAGGAGAAATTCAAGGAGATCAACGAGGCCAACGAGGTGCTGTCCGACCCGGAGAAGAAGGCCCGCTATGACCAGTTTGGCTTTGCCGGCACCGATCCCAATTACGGCGCCGGTCAGGGCGGCGGCTTCGGCGGTTTCGACTTCGGCGATCTGGGGGACATCTTCGGCAGCTTCTTCGGCGGCGGCTTCGGCGGCCAGCAGCAGCGCCGCAACGGCCCTCAGCGGGGCGAGAGCATCCGGGTCAGCGTATCCCTGAGCTTTACGGAGGCCGCCTTCGGCTGCGAAAAGGAGCTGACGGTGGAGCGCATGGAGCAGTGCGCCACCTGTAAGGGCAGCGGCTGCGCCCCCGGCACCACGCCGGAGGTCTGCCCCGAGTGCCACGGCAGCGGCGTGGTGCAGACCCGCCGTCAGACGCCCATGGGGGTGTTCGCCTCCAGCAACCCCTGCCGCAAGTGCGGCGGCACGGGCCGCATCATCCACCAGCCCTGCCCCGACTGTCACGGCGGCGGCTTCACCCGCAAGCGCAAGACCATCAAGGTCTCCATTCCCGCCGGCATCGACCACGGCCAGACCATCTCCCTGCGGGGACAGGGCCATGCCGGGAAGAACGGCGGCCCCGCCGGCGACCTGCTGGTCACGGTGATGGTGCAGCCCCACGACGTGTTCCGCCGGGACGGTACCGCCGTGTTCTGCGAGGCCCCCATCACCTTCACGCAGGCGGTGCTGGGCGCCGAACTGGAGATCCCCACCATCGACGGCAAGGTGAAGTACACCATCCCGGAGGGGACGCAGACCGGCACCGTGTTCCGCCTGAAGGGCAAGGGCATCCCTGTCCTCAACGGCCGGGGCCGTGGCGACCAGTACGTCACCGTCACCATCGAGACGCCCCGGAACCTGAACCGGGAGCAGAAGGACGCCCTGCGGAAATTCAGCGAGACCTTGAGCGAGGGCAACTATGAGAAGCACCGCAGCTTCTTCAAGAAGAAGTAACGCCTATGTATCTGGCAGATTATCACGTACATTCCACCTGCTCGCAGGACGGCCGGCAGACCATGGCACAGGCGGCACAGGCCGCCGTAGCCGCCGGACTGGATGAACTGTGCCTGACGGACCACGTGGACACCGTCTACTGGGGCCCGGAGCAGAAGCCCCGCTGGGACTTCGACTGGGACGCCGTCCGCCGCCAGTTCCGCCAGGCGCAGGAGCAGTGGGGCCACCGCATTACCCTGCGGCTGGGAGCGGAGCTGGGAGAGGCCGCCATGAGTTTTCAGCGGGCGGAGCATTTGATGCAGAATGCCCCTCCGCTGGACTTTGTCATCGGCTCCGTCCACATGGCGGGAAAGAAATTTCACCACAAAGACCTCTATTATATTGAAAAAGCTGACGAAGCGTATTATGATAGTATCATCGATAGCTATCTGGAGGACGTGCTGGCTCTGGCCCGATGGGGTGAGTTTCAGGTGCTGGGCCACTTGACCCTGCCCCTGCGGTATATTAACGAAAACTACGGTGAGCACATGACCTTCGCCCACCACATGGATCAGGTGGAGGAGATCTTCCGTACCATCATCCCCAAGGGGCTGGGCATCGAGTGCAACACCAACCGTGGAAACGAGCCATTGCCCGGCGCCGATATCCTGCGGCTCTACCGCCGTCTGGGGGGCGAGATCATCACCTTGGGCAGCGACGCCCACCGCCCGGAGGATGTGGGCTGCTTCATCCGCCAGCGGCAGGAGCTGCTGCGGGAGTCTCGGCAGGGGTTTCGATAACGGTAGGCTCGATCACCATCACATTATAGTTGCCCTGGTTGAGGAGTTCCTTCACGAAAGCCTCGACATCGTCGGCAGTGATGGATTCAAGAGTTTCCAACGCGCCGTTGAATGTATCCACGCCATTGCGGTAGAAGCCGCCTATGCCGCCCATCCAGCCGCCGTTCTTCTCAGCCTGTTCCTTGAATTCCTTGGCCATGAATTCCTTCACGCTGGCGAGCTCTTCAGGCTTGATCTCCTTGGCGAGATTCTCAAACTGGCTGTGGATCTCGGCAAGCACCTGATCCTGCAGATCGGGTTTGAGGGGGAATGCCGAAAGCATAAGAGTATTGGGTTCGGCCATACGTGCCATCTGGCCCTGAGCGCCGATAGAGTAAACTGCACCCATTTCCTCACGGATCTTGGCAAGAAGGCGTTTGGTGAGCACCTGTCCTGCTATGCTTGAGATCTGACGGTTCTTGGAGGTGTAGGGAAGCTGGCCGTCAACAACGATAGCTGCGAACGACTGCGGTGTCTGCATATCCATCTTTTTGATATTGGTCGACGAACCTGTTCGGAAACCGTTGACCGGATCAAACACCATAGGAGCAGGCTTCTTGGCAGCCTTACCGGGCAACGACGCAATATATTTCTCAACAAGCGGACGAAGCACATCCGGATTCACGTCACCTACAAACACGAATGTGAAGTCGGCGGCATTGGAAGTCATCTGCTTTACGAGATCCACCACCTCGTTCACCTTGGCATCCTTGATAGCCTGGGCGTCCACCATCTGTTTCTGCGGAGCAGCGTACAAAGTGGCATAAAGTTCCTTTGAGAACTGGAACTGAGGATCTTTCTCCTGATTGGCTATCATATTGTAATACTTGGCACGAACAGCTTCTGCTTCCGATTCATCAACAGCAAATTCAGTGAAATAACCGTAGATAAGTTCCATGAGTGTCTCAAGATCCTTAGTAGAGGACATACCCGAAAGATCGGTAGCGTAGTCATCAATGCTTATACCGAGGCTTGCATATTTACCGGTCATATACTTCTTGAGATCCTTGGCGGTATAGGTTCCGAGACCGCTCACCTCATCGATTATATCAAAACAGATTATCGACGCGGGAGTGATACCGCTTGCCGAAGCCCAGCCCTTGTTGGAAAGAGCTGTGAACAGAATTTCATTCTCTTTATATTTAGTGGGCTTTATCACCACCTTGGCACCGTTGCTGAGAGTCCATTCGGTAGCGCCGAACTGTGCGATCTCCTTTGTTGACTTGATCTTGCCGGGTTTCAGGAACGAGGGAATAAGAGGATCAGTGCGAACCTCCTCGGCAAACGGCTCGATAGTCTCTGCATCAACAGCGGCCACGACAGCCTCTATTTCCTCGGGAGTAGGATTCTTGTAACCTTCCTTTTCGGGAAGCAGGGCAAGTACCACACGGTTGTCGGGGGTAACTTTCTTGGCGAAATTCTGATTGATAGCGGCCAAGGGCACACTTTCGGCAAGCATCTTTGCTATCTCATATTCGGTTTCCACACCGGGAGCGGGGTTGCCGTCGATGAAATTACGCACATACTTGTTGACGAAAGTATTGTTCTCGGCTGTGGAACGGGTATTGTAGCGGTGTTCCATGTACGAAAGATAATCGGCTTTTGCACGGTCATATTCCGTTTCTGTGAAACCGCCGCGCTGTGCACGCAGAAGCTCACGGTAGGCAGCCTTGAATGCTCCGAGTATATCGGCATCCTTTGCAGTGGCGCTCAGATCAAGCATCCTCTTGGTCTTGGCAAGGAAATAGTTCGAAAGGCTGACATTAGCACTTGCAAAAGGAGCATCAGGCTGGGCTGCCATATCGGACAGGCGGTTGTTGAGCATCATGCGCGCCATATTCTCCATAAAGTTGTTGGCATAGAAAATCGGGGTGTTGCGCATGCTCTTGGGCACAGGATCATCGTAAAGGAACATCATGTCCATATCGGCCGAAGATATCTCGGGATCGCTGCCGATGCCATAGAGAGTACCCTTGTGGTCAGGCACAGGCTCATATGTGCGTTCGGGAGCGTTCTCGGGCATTTCGATATCGGAGAACATCTCTTTTATCTTGGCCTCGATGCGGTCAACGTCGATGTCACCTACCACTACTATACCCTGCTGGTCGGGACGGTACCATGCCTCATAATAGTCACGGAGGGCCTTGGGTGAGAAATTCATCACCACATCCATAGTGCCTATAGGCCAACGGTTGCCATAGTTGCTTGTGGGATAGATGAGCGGAGTAAGGGTTTCCAGCACACGCTGCTGCCCTACATTGCGCGAGCGCCATTCCTGCTGGATCACACCACGCTCTTTCTCAATCTCCACGGAGTCGAGAAGAAGGTCGTTGGCCCAGTCATGAAGAATCAGGAGGCATGAATCCTGTACACTCTCGCGGGCTACAGGAACGTTGTCAAGGTTATACACAGTTTCGTCCACTGCGGTGTAGGCATTCACGTTCTGACCGAACTTAGCGCCTACCGACTCAAGCCATTTGAGCAGCTGATCGCCGGGGAAATGAGTGGTGCCGTTGAAGCACATGTGCTCCAGGAAGTGGGCCAGACCACGCTGGTGATCCTGTTCCAGCGCCGAACCTACTTTCTGTGCGATGTAGAAATCGGCCTGTCCTTTGGGATAGTCGTTGTGCTGGATGTAATAGGTAAGCCCGTTGGGAAGCTTGCCTACCCTCACAGCCGAATCAAGAGGAAGAGGCTGTGAAAGCATCTCCATCTGAGCTTCGGCGAAATGAGGCGTCAACATGATAGCCGCCAAAAAGGCGAGCATTACGCTGAATCTCTTTTTCATTGATTGAAACTTAGGGGTTTATAAATCGATTTATTAGTTTTTGCAGGTAATGTGCCGACCGTGGAGAAATATCTTCTCCCGGACTTTTATATATTTGACGCTAATTTAAGTAAAAAACTTCGCCCCTACAAAAAAAATTTACCCCTAATTTTCAGATACCTACACAAAAAAGAATGAGTAACTGAAGCCGAAGCTATCATGCTACTCATTCTCCTCTCTCCTCGGCGGTATGGACGGGACTCGAACCCGCGACCCCCTGCGTGACAGGCAGGTATTCTAACCAGCTGAACTACCACACCAGTTGAGTTATGTTTTTGAGATCTTATCTCTTGTTTAGGTTCTCTTTGCTATCGGCGTTGCTTCCGTTTTGCGAGTGCAAAGATAGGGCACATATTTCGTTCCCGCAAATTTTTCCTATATAATTAACATATTTTTAGAAAATCTACTCTCATACTACTTCATTCACCGATCGTTACGCACTAATTACCAGTCCATTACCGAAAAGCTATCAAAATTCATTGATTTTACATGTTACAAAGCCGCTAAATAATTCTTGCCGCATTGTGCAGCCGCAGAAATCTATGTACCTTTGACGGCACCAATAGGAAAAATATTCCGTTATCACTCAAAGAGGATAATACTACTAATTTTTAACAGTCAATTAAATGAAAAAGATTGTTTTAGCCGCCGCCGCGACGGTTACGGCTCTAACGCTGAGTGCCGAAGGCTATCAGATCAACACCCTCAGTGCCAAACAGGGAGGAATGGGACACACAGGTGTGGCCCAGAAACTCGGTGCAGAGAGCATGTTCTTCAATCCCGCCGGAGTAGCATTCATGGACAGCCTGATGGATATATCGGCGAGTGTGACCGGCATAAAGGCCATAGCCGATGCCACAGTAAAGAATCCCGACAGCTCATCGGCTTCCTACCGCACCCATAACGGCATGAGCACTCCGGTAGCTGCCGGAGCAGCTTTCAGGATTTACGACAAGCTGAAAGCCGGCGTAATGTTTTACACTCCTTACGGAAGTGCCATAAACTGGACCGACAACTGGCCCGGAGCCGTGCTGAACCAGAGTGTGGATCTGAAAACCTATTCCATACAGCCCACATTCTCATACAAGATTCTCGACAATCTCTCGATAGGCGCCGGGCTTATGCTGACATGGGGATCCGTAGACCTGAACAAGGGCCTTGTGCCGGCCTCCTCAATGGACGCCATGCTTGACCAGATGCAGGTTCCAGGCTACCGTTTCGGCCAGACCACCCCTGCATCTGTGAATCTCAACGGCACAACGTCGCTTGCCTTAGGATTCAATGTGGGTGTTATGTGGGACATTTCATCAAAAGTAACCGTAGGAGCCTCCTACCGCTCCAAAATGAACATGAAGGTGGATGCAGGCAATGCTTCCATAACCTATGCCAACGAGCTTGCCCGGCAACTCCTTCAATCACGTCTCGACGTGCTGAACCAGGCCAATTTCAAGGCACAGATGCCATGTCCCGAAGTATGGCTGGCAGGTGTGTCATACCGCCCTATAAAAGGACTGACATTGGCACTTGATGTGCAGCTCACCGGATGGAGAGCATATAAAAACCTCGACATAGAGTTTCTCGACCCTCATCTCACGCCCTATGACCAACACCTGAAAAAGGACTATAAGGATGCATGGACATTCCATGTCGGAGCCCAGTATGCCCTGACCTCACGCTTCGACATACGTGCCGGCCTGATGGTGGACACCACACCGGTCAACTCCGATTACTACAACCCTGAGACCCCGGGCACCACCAAGATAGAGCCTTCGGCCGGATTCTCATTCCGTCCGGTAAGGAATTTCTCAATCGATTTCTCATTCATGTACGTTGCCGGCCTGAAACGCAGCGACACAAAATGCCCCTATACCGATCTGCTTCTCGGAGCCGAACGCACATTCAATGCCGACTATACCGTCAAGGCATTCTGCCCATCACTCGGGCTGAGCTACCGCTTCTAACCTACGATTCACCGCATATAAAAGCAACCCGCTCCGTGTTACTCATAGTCACGGGGCGGGTTGCTATTTGTTCAGATACTTTATCAGCTGTAAAGGAACCGCTTTATAGAGCGCTTGGGAGTTTTCTCGAACTCTACAGGATGGAGCTGTATGCGGTCAATTCGCTCATAAGGAGCCACAAGAGTATTCAACCGCTCGCGCACCTTCTCCATGACAGGCGGCAACATGGCAGCCGTCAGCCCGGCTTTATCCATAGCCTCATAATCGGGATATACTATCGCCACGAGATGCTTTCCACGCTCAACCACAAGACTCTCTCCCACATAAGGAAGATTGTTGAGCTTGGCCTCTATTTCCTCGGGATATATATTCTGGCCGCTGGCACTTAGAATCATTGTCTTGTTGCGTCCACGGAGAAACAATGTTCCGTCGGCTGTACGGGTGCCCATATCACCGGTATGAAGCCAGCCATCAGCGTCAAGCACGGCGGATGTAGCAGCCTGATTCTTGTAATATCCTTTCATCACATTCATTCCCTTTACCAGTATCTCACCGGGTATATGGGCCGGATCAGGGCTCTCTATGCGTGATTCCATAATGCCCGGCAAAGTCCGGCCTGCCGATCCTGGTATAAATTCGCCGGCAGGTGTGTAACTGATCAGAGGACCACATTCCGTCATGCCATAACCTACCGTAACAGGGAACTTCACGCTCAGAAGGAAATTCTCCACCTCCGGATTGAGCGGGGCGCCTCCTACTATTACCTGCCGGAACTCTCCGCCAAACAGCTCGGTAAGCTTGTTACGTATTCTGCGGCGTACGATAGTGCGCGTCACCGGAAAAGCCAGCATACGCTTCACCGACCCTTTTTCAAGCGCGGGAGCGATAGCCCTGCGGTAGATCTTCTCCAAAATAAGAGGCACACAGAGAATCAAAGTGGGACGCACTGCCTTGAATGCTTTAAGCAATACTGCCGGAGTAGGCATCTTTCCGAGCACAGTGATATGGGTTCCTGTGGCAAGGGGCACAAGCAGATCGAACGTGCAGCCATAGGCGTGGGCCAAGGGCAAGAACGACAATACACGCGCTCCTCTGAAATAAATGTTTGCATTCACTCCGAAGTCAACATTGCCCCACAAGTTAAGGTAAGTGAGCATAACCCCCTTCGAAAAACCGGTAGTGCCTGATGTATAGTTCAGCTCGGCCACATCATCAGCTTCGCGCACATTGAATATCAGATCCTCGGGGCCGAAGCCGCCGCGGTGTTCCTTATCAAACTTCAACGGCAGCTCTTTCAGCACCTTTTCAACCGATTTACGCATCAACTTGCGGTTTTCGCTCAGCACTTCAGCCGTGTCAAGCGACATGGCCAACTTGATGTTGGGCAACGACTCATGCTCGAGATGCTCCCATATGTGATCCTCGACAAAGAGCATCTGGGCTCCCGAATGGTTGATGATATGCTGGGCGTCGGCAGGATTGAAATCCTGAAGAATGGGCACAATCACAGCGCCGTAAGTCAATGCCGACATGTATACGGCTATCCACGACACCGAATTTTTGCCTATAAGGGCCACTTTGTCACCTGGATTTATACCCGTTTCCCTAAACAAGGAATGGGTAAATACGATCCGTCGCCCGAGTTCACCATAAGTCAGGGTGATTCCGGAAGTATAATCCGAAACAGCCGGACAGTCCCAGTTGGCGCGGAACGATTGCTGATATAAGGGAATGAGTTTGTCTTTCATGTTCACAATGTTTAAATTAATACAAAATTCACCCCAAAAAAGTTCGCCGCGCGGCCGGAACGCTCCGACTTACTCCACGGTCACACTCTTGGCGAGGTTGCGCGGCATGTCGACATTACGCCCTTTCATTATGGCTATGTGGTAGGCCAGCAACTGTAGGGGTACAGCAGCCACAATGGGCGAAAGGCATTCGGATACCTCAGGGATCTCGATAGTGTGATCGGCTATGTCGGCAATAGTCTTATCACCTTTCGTAACTATGGCTATGACGGATCCACCGCGGGCTTTTACCTGACGGATATTGCTCACCACTTTCTCGTGAAGTTCATCAGTGGGAGCAATCACCACTGTGGGGATTTCATTGTCAATAAGCGCAATGGGACCATGCTTCATCTCGGCAGCAGGATAGCCCTCGGCATGAATATAGGATATTTCCTTAAGCTTAAGAGCACCTTCCAATGCCGTGGGATAATTATATCCCCGGCCTAAATAGAGGAAATTATGCACGTAAGTGTAGGTGTATGAAAGCTGCTTTATTGTGTCGTCGAGCTTAAGGGTCTCTTCAATAAGCTCGGGAAGCTTCTGTATATCGGCAGCCACCTTTGCCACAGTAGCGTCATCGATAGTTCCACGCACCTGACCTATAGCCAACGCCATCATGGCTAGCACCGTAACCTGACCGGTAAAAGCCTTTGTGGAAGCCACACCGATCTCCGGGCCGACATGGATGTAGGTACCCGTGTCGGTTTCACGCGCTATTGACGAACCGACTACATTGCACACACCATATACCATCGCACCTTTGGCTCGGGCAAGTTTGATGGCGGCAAGAGTGTCGGCGGTTTCGCCGCTCTGGCTCACAGCTATCACTATGTCGCGTGGAGTCAACACAGGATTCGAATAACGGAATTCGGAAGCATATTCCACCTCCACGGATATATGGCAAAGATCCTGAATCAGGCGTTTGCCGATAAGCGAGGCATGCCATGAGGTGCCGCAAGCCACTATGATAATGCGGTTAACATTACGGAACGCTTCGGCATTCTCATGAATTCCCGAAAGATGAACTTTCGTATAATTGTCGACAACACGGCCGCGTATACAGTCACGCAGCGTGCGGGGCTGCTCATAAATCTCCTTGAGCATGAAATGCGGGTAACCGCCCTTTTCAAGCTGCGACACACTAAGCTGGAGCGTCTGTATATCCACATCGGCCGGTTCATTGTCGTAATTTATCACCCGCAACGGTTCGTTACGCGACAACACGGCTATCTCGTCATCACGCAGATACACCACCTTGTCAGTATACTCCACCAGAGGTGTGGCGTCGGAAGCAAGATATGAGCCGGTCTCACCCAATCCTATCACCAAAGGCGAGCTCTTACGGGCCGCTATCAATGTGTCTGGATCCTCACGGTCCACCACTGCGATAGCGAACGCCCCTACTACCTCTTTCACCGCAGCACGCACAGCATCAAGCGTGGAGCATCCGGTTGAGAGTTTTATATATTCTATGAGCTTTACGAGCACCTCAGTATCGGTATCGCTCATAAACTCTATTCCATGCTGAACAAGAGCCTCTTTAAGCACAGCGTAATTCTCGATAGTGCCGTTGTGCACCAATGCAATAGAACCGTCGGTAGACGCATGTGGATGTGCATTCGTAGCATTCGGCTCACCATGAGTGGCCCATCGTGTATGGGCGATACCTACAGTTCCGGAAAGATCCTTGTTCTCTACCGAATGCTCCAGATCGGCCACTTTACCTCGTGCTTTGTAAATATTCAGATCGCCATTATCGGAGAGTATGGCCACTCCGGCGCTGTCATAACCGCGATATTCCAGGCGGTGAAGACCTTTTATCAGTATCGGATAGGCTGAAGCAGAGCCGATAAAACCTACAATTCCACACATAATAGATAATATAGTAATAACGGTTTGATTTATCAGAATATATCAGGCGGCAAAGATAGTGATTAAATCCGTAATAGGCAACATCACACCCGCCGTCGTGCATATATTCAGTCTATATCACAACCGTTTACATATTTTCACCAAAAACATCTCATCCCACTCCCGGCGGTGGAATATATCCGTCGTCCTCATCCGTGGGCTCCTCCTCGGACTGCTTCCTGTCCTTGCCGCCGGTACGCTTCTCTTTTGGCTTGTTTTTCTTTATGTCAAGGGGCTTCTGGCGGTCGAGAGGAACGGCGAATATATCCCACGACTGGCTCACTTCCCAGTTCTTCATGAGATTAAGCTTTCGGGGATAGTAATAAACCTCCTCAGGCTGCCGCGGAGATCCCGACGAAAGATTGCCGGTATCATAACGTCCGTTATGATTGGCGTCGATGTAAAGACGGGCATAATATGTTCCCGGCTTTATATATTCGAAATACGCTGTTCCGTCCTCCACAGGGGCCTGGGCCACAGGCTTGTCCGATGCACTGAGCAGTTCCACAACAGCAGCCACCGAGTCGGGCACTCCTGTAACACGGAAATTGACAGTAGAATAATCCGACAGCGGCGGCGTCTTGAATTCATACACCATCTTGCGGTTCGGATGTCCGTAGATACCGGTCATTGCCAACGAGTCCACTGTAAGTCTGTATTTAGTGTCAGGCTCCCACTCCATAATGCCGACGAGATCCATAGGCTGCAAAGGGTTCAGCTTACGGATAACCGGAGCGGCGACAGTGTCCCACAGAGTATCCACAGCGTATTCAAGATGCACCATCGACTGCGCGAACGAATCCAATGGCTCCGACACTGTGAATGTAAGGGGCTTGTTCACATCAAGATTACGGTTGGATGTCACCTCAAGTGTAAGAAATCGGGCATTTTCACGAGCTACTGAATCAGCAGCAAGTTCCTCTTTGCTTTTCTTCTTTTTCGACTGGCGCGGTTCAGAGAATGTCAGGGCCAATGTGTCCGACACCCATTGCATCCTTTCCAGCGAATCCGGCTTAAGATACTGCACAGCCACCGGTATTGTATCAAGTTTTATAAGAGCCGAGTCGCGCAGCCATATTTCCAACGTATCCATTCCCTGCGAGCTTTTAAGCGCCGACAGGGACACAATATCTTTGCCATGCAACGGGCCGTCACCGGCAAACACCACTCTCGGCATGGTATCCGACGGCGCCCCGAATCGCAGCCCTATCACATTGCGTTTCTTGCGCTCATAGTTCTGGAGATACTGGGCCTTGTAACCCTCATTGAACCAAGTGAGGATAATGTCATTGGGCGTGAAATACGTGAGCGGAGTGTGCACTATCGAGTCCGGCACCCCTTCCGTCCTTGAACGCAGCGTGTCAGTGTGCACTTCATAACGGGCCTCGGGGGTGATCGTTGCGTCAAAAAACGCCACATCCTCCGAACGGTCCCACTTGTAGTCGCGGTTCAGGTCGTTTATGGCAAAAATCCTGTATGTGCCCGGAGCCAGATTGCGCAATGTGAATTGACCCAAAGCGTTAGTTTTTGTCACGCGTTCCATCGGGAGAGTAGCAAGGGCCGTATCGCTTAGATTGGAGTACACACCTACCACCATACCCTGCGCGGGCTCAAGAGTAGCAGCCTCGAACACCATACCTGAAATGCGCAGAGTGTCGATAGACGGCCCCGTGGAGAAATCGAACGAAAACCCGTCAAGCACGTTCCCCTCGTTCAGATCCTTCACTGCATCAGTAAAATCCACTGTATAGGATGTGGAAGCACGCAATGTGTCGCGTAGCTCCACAGTTACTTTCCGGCCATTGGAGCTTATAACCGGCTGTGTAACCTGTGCGGGCGACACCACCACCTTATTGGCGGCATCCTCGATCTGCACGTTCTCGTCAAACCATATCTCTATCCTGTCCCCCCTCACATTAAGAGCTCCGGGGGCCGGATTGCTCTTTACGAAAACAGGCGGGGTCTCGTCCAACGGACCACCTTCCGGACGGCCCATCACGGCACAGGCGCCGAGCGCCACAGCCATACCGGCCAGAACAGGCAGACTAAGGAGAGCACCTTTTCGACGTAATATTTCAAAAGGATTAAATTTCATCAGAATGTAGCAGTTTCGGTTCAACGCCCCAAATTTACGAAAATTCCCCCTACCCCTCTTCCTCCCTTTCCAAAAATTACCTGACATCTCTCCATATACGCAACGGAACCCGCTGTATGTGCGGGTTCCGGGATGTGTGTCGGCATGAAGCTGACGGGGTCAGGGAAATTCTGACACTAATCTGCATTTGCTGCCGCCTTGGAGCGGGTTTTGGTTTTGGCTTTGGTTTTGGAAGCCGAAGAACTCATGTCCTTTTCTTCCTGAAGGTCAATTTCGTTACGTTTGCTGTCAATAACCCGGTATTGCAGATAGGCAAGCGATTCGTCCGGGAGCACCTTGAATTTACGTCCGAGCTCATTGCGCCAGCGGCGGTAGAGCGACGTCAGGAACCCTTTTTTGATATAGGCTTCGACAAACGGGTGCACATAAAGTATGAAATCCTTGACTTTCAAATCGTTTACAAGATATTCAAGCTTTTCGCGCAGAGTGTCGGTAAACAGCAGCGACGGCTGCACCTCGCCTTTTCCGAAACATGACGGACAAGCCTCTGTGGTGACTATATCCAAAGCGGGACGCACCCGTTGGCGTGTGATCTGCATAAGTCCGAACTTACTCAGAGGCAATATGTTGTGGCGGGCACGGTCATTCGCCATTATCTCGCGCATATGGTCGTAGAGCTGCTGGCGGTGTTCCGACTTGTTCATATCAATGAAATCCACCACTATTATGCCGCCCATATCGCGCAGCCGGAGCTGACGGGCGATCTCGTCGGCCGCCCGCATGTTCACATCCAGGGCATTCGACTCCTGGTCGCTGGCCGCACGTGAGCGGTTGCCGGAGTTCACGTCTATGACATGCAGCGCCTCGGTGCTCTCTATTATGATATAAGCACCGCTGCGGAACGACACAGTCTTTCCGAACGACGATTTTATCTGCCGTGTGATACCGAATTTGTCGAATATCGGTTCTTCGCCTTCATAAAGCGAGACTATCTCACGCCGTTCAGGCGCTATCAGATTGACATACTTTACTATTTGGCCGAATATCTCCGGTTCATTGACCTTTATACTCTCGAACTGCGGGTTGAATATGTCGCGTATCACACCCACTATCCGGCTCTCCTCCTCAAACACGAGCGCGGGAGCCGCAGAACGCTGGGCCTTGGCCACAGTCTCCTCCCAGTAGCCGAGGAGTGTCTTCATCTCCTGATTCAGCTCTGCCACACGTTTGCCCTCGGCCGATGTGCGGATAATGACACCGAAATTCTTGGGCTTGATGGAGTCAACAAGCTGGCGGAGACGCACCTTCTCTTCCGTTGTCTTTATTTTCTGGGAGATAGATATCTTGTCACCGAAAGGGATCAGCACCATATACCGGCCCGTGAAGCTTATCTCAGTGGTGAGCCTCGGGCCCTTGGAGGATATAGGTTCCTTGACAATCTGAACCAACAGCTCCTGGCCTTGTGTGAGCATATCGGCCACAGCGCCATGCTTGTCGATCTCAGGTTGTAGTTTCATTTTCGACAATTGGGGCACATGCTTCGGGTCAGCCTGCATTTTCTTTATAAAATCCATGTAGCTGACAAATCTTGCCCCCAAGTCGAGATAATGCAGAAAAGCGTCCTTCTCGTAACCCACATTCACGAAAGCGGCATTAAGCCCCGGCATGATTTTCTTTACCTTGGCTATATAGATGTCGCCTACGGCATAAGCTATGCCGCGTGCTTCTTTCTGAAGCGACACCAGACGCGAATCCTCCAGGAGAGCTATCGAAACCTCCTTAGGCTGCACGTCCACAATAAGTTCGCTTTTCATCTTCTGTAATGGCCGGTGGGTTAATAATAAGGATACTTAACAGGAGAACAAACCATTGCGGGATCTCACTGACTCGATTTCCCAAACATAGGTTTGTTCTCAATGGTCCAATATCTGTGACGTTTAGAATCGGATTATTTCTTCTTGTGACGATTCTTTCTCAGACGTTTTTTGCGCTTGTGCGTAGCCATCTTGTGGCCTTTTCTTTTCTTTCCGCTGGGCATTTTCCGGTGAATTTAAATGGTTAATAAAATGCTTTGTATAAAGAGATCATTTCACATCTTCCATGAACACTTTAGCCGGCTTGAACGCGGGTATCTTGTGCTCGGGAATGATGATCGTGGTATTTTTCGAGATATTGCGGGCTGTTTTTTCCGAACGTGTCTTTACGATAAAGCTTCCGAAACCGCGGAGATAAACGTTTTCGCCATGGGCAAGCGAATCTTTCACTACTTCCATGAACTTTTCGATTGTTTCCAGCACGTTGGCCTTGTCAATACCGGTCGATTTTGAAATTTCGTTTACAATATCAGCTTTTGTCATTGCTTTATATGTTTATATATTTGATTAACTTTTTCCAATTTAGAATTGCAGCTGCAAATATCGCACTTTTTTTTTAATCAGCAATCGACTAACCCGTTTTTTTTCAATAATTTCGGTAAAACACACAGGCCGGATCATCTATAAATCCGGCCTGTGTGTTGTCAATTATGCTACAAATATTATACGTCTATGCTTCAACGGCGACGCGAACGCCTCTTGCCCTTGCTCTTCGACTTTGCAGTAGCTTTATTTTTCGACGCCCAGTTGGAGCGGCGGGCAGGCGCATAATTCTGGGCTTTCTCACATGTGGAGCGGTCAAACGCAAACACATCCTTATGAGTGGTCTTGTTTTCAAAATCAAATATAGCCGCCGGATTTATCGCTATGCCAAGATAACGTGTCTCAAAATGAAGATGCGGCCCTGTCGAACGTCCGGTATTTCCTCCGAGAGCTATGGGATCGCCGGCTTTCACACGCTGGTTAGGCTTCGCTATGAAACGGGACAGATGGCCGTAGACGGTTTCCATGCCGTTGTCATGACGTATGACAACATAATAGCCGTAGCCGCCGGCATTGTACTTTGTCAGGCGCACCTTACCTGAAAAAGCGGCACGCACCGTATCTCCCACACTAAGACGCAGATCCACGCCTTTGTGCATTCTGCCGAAACGCGGACGCCAACCGAAATTCGACGTCACAGGACCCGGCACCGGCATATGGTAGTCGGCCACATTGATATTCTTGCGCTGGGGTATCGTCACATTGTTTCCGTAAGGATTCACTGCCTGACTTTCCCAAAACGCCGAGAATATCTCATTGTCGTTGATGGCTTCACGCTTATTCACCTCCTCAATGAATTTCTGTGTCTTTTCAAGCTTCAGAATATTGCTCACCGGAGTCTGGTTGGCGAGCAAGTTATTATGGATGATATTATGGGAGGTAGGCAGATGATAGGTTTGGGCGGTTCCTGCAATTGCCATAGCCGCCAAGGCCATAAGCGCGGCAGGGCGCTTGATGATTCTGGTAAATTCAGTAAATTTCATTGTTTTGCTGTGTCAAGGAAAGAGTTATATGAATTTGGTTATAATCTTAAATGTGTCATTTGCCGTCGGCCGAATATATTGCCGGAAGGTCAAGCGGACTGTAGTCAAAAAGCTCCGAGGGATTGAAGAAGCGTGCAAGTTCCGCGGCAGCGTCCTCCTCCGACGATGAGGCATGCACTATATTTTCCTGATTGCTCATGGCCATGTCGCCGCGTATGGTACCCGGAGCAGCCTCACGTCCGTTGGTGGCTCCTGTCATGGATCTCACCACTGCTATTGCGTCAACTCCGCGCAAACAGATAACCACCACAGGAATAGCCGACATTGACTTTACCAAAGTAGGGAAAAACGGCTTGTCAACCAGATGGGCGTAATGTTCGCGCAATATGGCTTCGTCAAGCTGCATCATCTTGATTCCGTCTATAATCAGGCCTTTCCGCTCAAACCGGGTAATTATTTCTCCCGCGAGCCCGCGTTGCATGGCCGACGGTTTAAGGATGACGAGTGTACGTTGCATTATTTAGATTGACTGTGTTTTAAAAGTTTTTTACATTGTCATTTCTGACTCTACAAATATAGTGGCGATAAGCAAATTATGAAAATCACGACTCCGAACCTATTGCACATACCTCAGAACCGCGTGCAAATTTCCATCACACCACCCTAATAATCATACATTTAACAAATGTGGTTAAAACAGGTTAAATGTTATGACCCTGCAGAACCCCAATTTTACTCGGGTTAATAAATGAAAATTAATGTATTTTTATTGACTATAATTTTAACACTCGTTCTTTACGAGATCATACTCCAGTCCACGGTCTTATCAAAAATACGCCCAAGCTGCTCCCTCAGAGAAGCATGACAAGGCAACTCAATATTCGGATCAGCGTCAAGAATCTGCTCGGCCGCACGCCGTGCCAGCGAAAGTATCTGTCCGTCAGCAGCCAGCGACGCTATCTTCAATTCCATAGGAAGGCCGCTCTGAAGAGTGCCTTCCAGATCGCCGGGACCGCGCATTTTAAGATCCTCCTCCGCAACAACGAAGCCGTCGGTGGTACGGGTCATCAGCTCCAGACGCCGCCGTGTATCCTTGGCTATCTTACGCTTGGTCATAAGCACACAATAGCTCTGCGAGGCTCCACGTCCCACCCTGCCGCGGAGTTGATGCAGCTGCGACAGTCCGAAACGCTCGGCATTCTCAATCACCATGACCGAGGCATTAGGCACATTCACACCAACCTCTATCACAGTGGTCGACACCAATATATGAGCCTCACCCCGAGCAAACAGTCCCATCTGGTAATCTTTCTCAGCCGGCTTCATCTTTCCGTGGACAAACGCCACCCTATAGTCCCGGAACATCTCGCGCACCGACTCATATCCCTCCTCAAGACAACGCAGGTCAAGTTTCTCATTATCCTTTATCAACGGATAGACCACATACACCTGACGGCCCTGACGAAGCTGCGCGCCCACCGACCTCCACACGCCCTCACGGTTGTCGTCATAGCGCAGCAGTGTGGTCACCGGCTTTCTACCCGGCGGAAGCTCATCTATCACACTTACGTCAAGATCGCCGTAAAGAGTCATGGCAAGGGTGCGGGGAATAGGAGTGGCCGTCATCACAAGCACATGCGGAGGCATGAAATTCTTGTTCCAAAGCCTCGCCCGCTGAGCCACACCGAACCGGTGCTGCTCGTCTATTACAACATACCCGAGATTTCCGAACTTTACTTTATCCTCAAGCACTGCATGGGTACCCACAAGAATATGCACCGTTCCGTCCTCAAGTCCGTCATGGATCAGCTTTCTTGCTCCGGCAGGCGTCGACCCGGTAAGCAGCTTCACATTTATGCCCATGGGAGCCACCATATCCGAAAGGGTTTCAAAATGCTGTGTGGCAAGAATCTCCGTAGGGGCCATCAGGCACGCCTGGCACCCGTTGTCTATCGCTATCAGCATAGTCAGCAGGGCAACAAGTGTCTTTCCGCTCCCGACATCGCCCTGAAGCAGCCGGTTCATCTGCCGCCCAGAGCGCATATCGCCCCGTATCTCCCTTATGACACGCTTCTGCGCTCCCGTAAGTTCAAAAGGAAGGTGGTCACGATAGAATGTGTTGAACCATCTGCCCACTACACCGAACACAAAACCGCCGGTGGAGCGCCTGCGGTTACGGGCATAGCGCAATATATTGAGTTGCAGATACAACAGCTCCTCCATCTTAAGCCGGGTTCGGGCACGCTCCAGCTCCGCCGCATTCTGCGGAGCATGCACAGCCCGCAAAGCCTCACGCAGCCCCATGAGCCTGTAACCGCTCACAATATCGGCCGGAAGCGGATCACGGATCACAGGCGACGCCTCCAACGCCGATGTGGCAAGATTCTGGAACGTTTTCGACGTAAATCCCGAGTTGCGCAGTTTGTCAGGAATGGAGTAAACTCCCCGCATAGCCTGTACCGGAGCACCCTCAGAATATACCTCCACTTCCGGATGTGCCATCTGAGGCATTCCGTTATAGAAAGTCGGCTTTCCGAACAACACATATTCCGTTCCCTCGTGATAAAGGCGCCTTAGCGATTTTATCTGATTGAACCACACCACCTCCATCACACGGTGTCCGTCATAGAACGAACCTACAAGGCGCATCCGTGCACCCTCGCCTATGACATTGAACGAACGGAACCGCCCGCGCACCTGCACCATAGGCATATCCTCCGTAAGTTCGGCTATCGTATAATACCGCGACCGGTCAATGTAATGCAGCGGATAATGACACAGCAGATCGTAAAAGGTATGTATTCCCAAATGTGTGGCAAGCAATTTGGCCCTCTTGGGCCCCACACCCTTGAGATAGGTTATGTCACGCCGGCATAGATAATTCATTGCAACCCTCCGAGATATAACGCGGCCACCTCCACATCAAGCGGATGCGTGATCTTGATATTATGGGAGTCGCCGGGAGTCATGACCACGTCGCCACAACCTATTGCATCAAGCATCGATGCATCGTCCGTATATCCCGACGGATCAAGGCGTCGATAAGCATCGCACAAAGCTGAGGCACGGAAAAACTGCGGAGTCTGCACAGCAACATATTCCGACCGGTCCACAGGCGTCCAGCCATCATGCGTCCTTCGTCGCAGCGACTGAACCACAGGCACACACGGCACAGCGCCGTCAACTCCGGATTCAATAGCTGCAAGAGCAGTATCCACCATACCGGCCGACACCACGGGACGCACTCCGTCATGCACCCCGACCACCGAGATATTATCCGGCAGGACCGACACGGCATTGCCTACGGATTCGCCACGGGTGGCTCCGCCCCATACCACACGGGGGGATATAAATCCATGACGAGCGCACAGGTCGTTCCACAAGCCGGCCATCTCCCGGCTTATGACAAGAATCATATCAGCCTGAGGCAATATGCTTTTCAGCCGCTCTATAGTCACCATAACCACAGGACGCCCCTGAAGCTCGACAAACTGTTTGGGCACATCCGCACCATAGCGGGAACCGGTTCCCGCAGCCACAACAATGATACATATTCCGGCTCCGTGTTTCATATCCTGCAAATTTACTCAATGAACCCCTATCCGCCAAAAGCAACACGGGAAATAAATCCGCCTCCGTGACCCGTCACCCTCACCGCTGCTATTATGGCATTCATAACAAGCCTCTGCCACAACGAAAGTCCGGCACCCCTCAGCCTGTCGCGGATCCTCCGGTAATCGGCCACAGCACCCTCACGGAGATAATGACCGGCAAGAGTAGCCCTTACCGCATAAATGTATGGCAGATAATCCGACACACCGGATTGACGCAACTGTTTCTCAACACAATCCGCAGCCGCTTCCCACTTTGATGCTCCGTGACTGAAGCCCACGCCTGTTATAGAATCGGGATGTGTATGGACTTTCACAAGCGGCTCACCATGAATAGCCCTGACTTTCGCACCGCGAAGCAGCAGGCGCACACCTAATTCATAATCATCCCAACCCGTCAGAAAGCCGTTCCAGCCCCCTGCCGTCCGCACAAAATCAGTAGCCACAGCCATACGTTGGGTAGAAAGCACACAATGCATCAGCTGGTTGAACATCAATGATCCGCGCCGATTAAACAGTTGCTTTCCCGCAATCTCGCCCTCACGGCATACATAGACGTCGAAACCTATCACATCGCATGGCTCCGGATCGCACCCGACAGCCTCAGCCACAGATTTCAGATGGCCGGGAAGCATCTCGTCGTCGCTGTCAAAAAAAAGCGTCCAGGGAGTCACCACCTTTTCCAATCCCGCATTACGGGCATTGGCAGCACCCGCGGCTGCACACGACACCACAGCCACCCTTATGTCCGGACGCTCCGTCGCCATTTCATCCTTCCAACGCTCAAGGACTACCCGGCTCATGTCAGTGGAGGCATTATCCACCAGCACCACATCGAAACCTTTCAGCTCCTGATCAGCTAACGACCTGAGAGTAAGGCCGACAATATCGGCCCTGTTGTAAACAGGCACCACCACCGTAATCATCCTCGGAGCCTCGGCCATAGCTTTTATAATTAAAATTTCACATTCTTTTGAATTTTAACGCCCCCTCACCAAATTTTATTGTATCTTTGTGAATCAATTACGCAACTATTTATACATACCCTGACAAGAAATGACAACCGAGCAACTCAACAGCGCCGCCGACAACATCAGAGTGTTGGTAGCCACCATGGTAGAGAAAGCTAAATCAGGCCATCCGGGCGGAGCCATGGGTGCCGCTGATTTCATCAACGTGCTTTATTCCCGGTTCCTCGTAACGGATCCCGACGATCCCACATGGTTCTGGCGTGACCGGTTCTTCCTCGATCCCGGACACATGTCGCCGATGCTTTACAGTGTCCTCGCACTTACCGGAAACTACACGGTGGAGGAACTCCAGCAATTCCGCCAATGGGGCAGCGTCGTTCCGGGCCATCCCGAACTTTGCCCGGAACGCGGCGTGGAGAACACCTCAGGGCCGCTCGGTCAGGGTCACACCATGGCAGTAGGAGCCGCCATAGCCGAAAGGTTCTATGCCGCACGGTTCGGCGAAATATTCGCACATAAAATCTACGCATTCATCTCCGACGGAGGCATACAGGAAGAAATAGCACAGGGCGCCGGACGCATAGCAGGACATCTAAGGCTCAACAACCTCATAATGTTCTTCGACAGCAACAAAGTGCAGCTCTCCACCGACGTGGACGAAGTCACCACAGAGGATTACGCAGCCAAATACAAAGCCTGGGGATGGCGCGTAATCGACGTCGACGGCTCCGACCCTGTAGCAATTGCAAAAGCTCTCACCGAAGCCGGCGACGAGAAAGAACGCCCCGTGCTGATCATAGGCCACACGATAATGGGTCGCGGATGCGTCACCGCAACCGGCGAAAACTTCGAAGGCAAATGCTCGACACATGGGCAGCCCCTCAGCAAAAGCGGAGCCGACTATGCCGCCACAGTGCGTAACCTTGGAGGCGATCCCGAGAATCCTTGGGTAATACGCGAGGAAGCCCGGCAGCTCTATGCCGAGCGCCGCGAACAGCTCCGGGCCATAGTTGCCGAACGCCGCGAGGCCATAAAAGCCTGGGAACAGGCCAACCCCGACAAAGCAGCCCTGCTCCGCAGCTGCATTGAAATGCGGTTACCGGATATCGACTACTCTTCGGTGGTATGCAAACCCGGAGTAGCCACACGCACGGCCTCAGCCAACGTCCTTTCACTTCTCGGCGAGAAGGTTCCCAACATGATAGTGTCGTCAGCCGACCTTGCCAATTCCGACAAAACCGATGCGTTCCTCAAAAAAACCGGAGCGCTCTCTCCCGGAAAATTCGACGGTGCATTCCTTCATGCAGGAGTAGCCGAGCTGACCATGGCAGTGGTAATGAACGGCATTGTGGTTCATGGAGGCATGTATGCGGCCTGCGGCACATTCTTTGTATTCTCCGACTACATGAAACCTGCCATACGAATGGCCGCCCTTATGGAGCTGCCCGTGAAATATGTGTTTACCCACGATTCATTCCGCGTAGGCGAGGACGGCCCCACCCACGAACCCGTAGAGCACGAGCAGCAGCTACGTCTGCTTGAGGAGCTCCGCAACCTCTCCGGACATCCCTCTCTGCTGGTTCTCCGTCCGGCCGATGCAGCCGAGACTGTAGTGGCATGGCAGATGGCAATGGAAAATTCCCACACCCCGACCGCACTGATCCTCACCCGTCAGGATGTGACCGACCTTCCATCCTCCGGATCACGGGCAGCCGATGCCGAGGGCATGCGCCGCGGCGGCTATGTGGTAATGGACGCCGCCTCCCCCCGTGTCACGCTTGTGGGCAACGGATCGGAAGTATCACTCCTCTGCGATGTTGCAGTGCTTCTCGGCGCCGAAGGCATTCCGGCCCGTGTAGTATCTGTTCCGTCCATAGGACTCTTCCTGAGCCAGGATGAAGCATACCGCAATTCCGTAATTCCGCGCGACATCCCGGTATTCGGCCTCACTGCCGGACTACCCTCCACACTCCGCCCCCTTACAGGCGACAAAGGACGCATCTTCGGAATGCAGCGTTTCGGCGCTTCCGCACCCTACAAAGTGCTTGACGAGAAATTCGGATTTACAGCGCCTGTCATTCTTCAGGAAATCAAAAACTTTATCTCCTAAACCATCCATACATTAATTATATAGAACGATCATCTAACTGACACAGATACATCCTGCATATTTTAATATTTCTATCCCATAATTATTTAACAATAACTATATTTTCAAAAATATTACTAACTTTGCACGATGAAAATTACACATCATCTGAAGTCAGAATACGTACACATAACACAATAAAAACCTAAATATTTGTTTCACAAGCTTATGAAAAAGAAAATCATTCTCGGTATGCTTGCTGTAGCAGCTTTGGCACAGACATCCGTTGCCCAGAACGTACAGGAAGTTACCTATGAAGAGGATCCCGCACAGGGCTACCTCATGAACCGTTTCCGGGACAATTGGTTTATCTCCGCTGAAGCCGGCGGCAACGTGCTTTTCTCACGTTATGGCGACAACCGTAATTTCTTTGACCGCATAGGTCCGGCTTTCGGTATATTCGGCGGCATCTGAATGATTTTGTCAATCGCATCGATAATATGAAGCCCCGATTCTTTCATATATTCAATCAGCGCTTTA